>CAMWQJ010000041.1 GCA_947176415.1 uncultured Ruminococcus sp.
GTGAATTTTTTGTAAATTCTGTTTCCTGCCTATTGACTTTTCTTAGCTGGACTTATTATTTACCGGCTGTCGGATTCTGTTTGTAAAACCAAATCAGATTAGGATTCATTCTTACAGCCCATGAATAGTCAGTATCTGGGTGATTGCCTGTAATTACTCCGACAGCTGATTTTACCGATTCATTATTAAAATCGGATTTATAGTACATTATACCACCGCTTTTACCACGATAAGACTGACTTTTTGCATAAAGTCTATATATTGGCAGGTTGTGTGCTTCGCCCTCACCCCAGGTGTCAGGAGCTATAACAGAACCTTCACTGTAATATCTTGCATATATATTATCTAATGTTCTGAATCCACTGGCTGTCAGCCATCTTTCACTGTTCATAAAACTATCAGACAGAACCCCTAAAGACCACACACCGTAGTTTGATAAATCATCTTCAACATATATCAAAGCATAATCAAAATTTTCCTTTGCAATTGCTTGGTCTGATGATACATATTCCACAGGTACATGCAGTTCTTTTGCAGTTGAGGTATGAATCAGATTTGAAGGACTTACTTTCCCCTTTGTGTTATAGATATTTACCTTTATATTGTCAACAAATTTATTATTGTCATAGACACAGTGTGCAGCAGTAGCAATCACATGGCTGCCAACTATGAAACCACTTCCAATGCCACTTCCCAAATCCAGCTGAACAACGTTTGTATTTTCAGTGTCTATAATGTCAGACAGCGGACTAACTTCTTCTTCATATTCAAGAACAGAAGCAGATGTAAGAGAATTAGGTGCTGCTATTGAATAACGAGTTTTTGAAGTCGCATCAGATGAACTGCATAGATGACGGAAATAACTCCTTTCAGACTGGTCGGGAACGTTATATAGTTCTTTTTTTACAGTAACAGACTCTATTGAACCTGACTCAACATTCTGAACCATAAGTGCGTCCGTAGTAGTTACCGCACCATCCTGATTAACATCCATTGCGGTAAACTGATATGCATCAGCTTGATACCTACCAAGAAGATACTGCAGAATAAGTACTGTGTCGTTTATATCGACTTTTTTATTGCCGTCAACATCACCGAGAAGAACTTTTTCAACAGCCGCAGGATTTGTCAACATATATTTTATACAAATTATAAGTCTACAAGCTGTATAAAATGATGAAAAGGACGAACAGAAGTCCGTCCTTTGATTGAGTTATAGTTATTCTGCTTATAAATTATAAACAGAACTATAAGTGAATAGAAAAGCTACGCATCAACGGAATCTATAATAAAGGACGCACCGAAATAAACAGGAATGTTCCTATGATTATGGAGACGATTATTACACACAGCACAAACAGTTACTTTTTGACCTTTTCAATACTTTCAGAGTTGACGAAGATGACGTGGTTCTTCTGCGGCTACGGATACAGTACGGAAGTCTAACTACAAGACTTCGACAATCACCGAAAAGTTAACGTTGACTCAATTCATAATAATCAAGTTCATTTGCAATTATTATTTATACATTTTACATTTATCGTGAAATTTTTTTAAAAAATACTTTAAATAATATATTTGGAAAATCCAATTATTTTCGTTGGTAGCTTGTGCCACCCCTTTCACAATTCTATCACATTACACGAGTACACGATGTACCAATTTTTACTGGTACACCGTGTACACGGTGTACCAATTGTGATAGAATTGTGAAAAAAAGGAAAATAATAGACACTTTTTAAAAAATGTCGATTATTATTCCATAAAAAAATTTCTTTGGAATGTTGTTTTTTTGGCTTAATATAGCAGAAAATTTAAAATGTCATTCCAGACATTCCAGAGTTTTCTATATATTTAACTCTCGCAGTACACCGTGTACACGGTGTACTGCGACCCAAAAGTTTTAGTGATTTTCTATGGAATGATGGAATGAAATTTAAAAAAATAGCTATTTATAGGGAAAAATTTACATTCCAAAGTCCATTCCAAAGTGTTTTTTTATGGAATGTTTGGAATGTTATGGAATGTTATGGAATGTTGGAATGTTATGGAATGAAAAAAAGAGTGCCGAAAAGCACTCTCTTTTATTTAGTATATATCCATTGTGAACAGTAAATATTAAGCCACATCTTTTTGCCATTCTTTGTCCAACCTAAAGCGGTCAAAGTTCGGGCAATCTCCAAAGACATTTTACGCTCAATAGGTTGGTTGAGTTCATAGCCGAACAACTCACAGACTATTTCTTTAATGGAAATTCGGTCACGCCTATAAGCTCCTACCGACTTGTCTCCGTTCTGATATGCTTTTATGTGCATTCTCCGGTCCTCAATACTTGCATTATACCAGTCTGTAGTAATGGGGATTTCCAAAAAGTTGTATATATCAGACTGCAACGGACTTTCATCAAAGTGCTTGCGTTGTTCTCTTTCGGCTAATGCAAGTACTTGAATGTCCTGTATATAGATACTCTGTCCGTTCTTGTAAAGCTGTACCGCCTCTGCCCAGAGCTGTGCGATATAGTCGGAAGTAAGGTCTTTGTCAATGTTCCTTGTTGCATTCGCTATATTTACGTCTATCGGATAGTAACGTCTGTCACCTGTTTCGTCTTTCAGAAAGTCATAATTGTTGGTTGTGCCGAGAAATACGCACTGTCGGGGGCGTTGTTCGGGATTCCGTCCGTAAGGTTTACGATAAAAGTCGTGCTGGCTCGCTATTGCCTGTTTACTTCGTTCCTTGATTGACTTCTGAAACGCCGTTCCCTCGCCGAGTTCGATAATCCACTTGCCCTGTATGCTCTCGTAGAAGTCTTTTCCGTCAAATGTTGTAACTCCGTCCGTGAACCATTCAGGTTTTACCGCTATTTTACCGATAAATTTTGATTTGCCAGTGCCTTGCTTGCCGACAAGAACGGTACAGGTGTCAAACTTCACGCCTGCTTCAAACACTCTTGCAACCGCCCCGACGAATGTAATAATAGCAACAGACTGTGTATATATATTGTCTGTTGCTCCTAAAAAGTCCGAAAATACGCTTTTTATACGGTGAATGCCGTCCCACCGGACAGAATTAAGATATTCTTTTATCGGGTGATATGAATGGTCGTCAGCAATTATACTGCAAATCTGGTTGATTCCATCTATTGATGTAATGAGTGAATATTCCTTTTCAAGATATAGTTTGATTCGGTTTTCTGTAACGTCTCTCCAGTCCTTACGGTCAAGAGTCCGCATCTGTGTGAGTTCGTTAAACTCTATTTTTCCGCTATATTTCGGGTCATTCAGGAATATAATTTCAAGATTTGAAAGATTGTTCTTTACAGCGTTATCGGACTTATTCCGTATCAGACTGCCTCGCCAGTCGGAAGTTTCCTTTTTGCGTTCAAGCATATCCCTCAGCCACTGGTCTTTATCAAGATTCAACGCACGTTCTGAATGCTCCTGAAGATTGGCAACAAGTTTAAACTTATCCTTTATAAGTAACTCGTTAGCGTCCTTGCAGTCGTCCCAGATGTCTCTTTCAGCCGTGATATACGGCACGCTGTATTCATCACACAGCTTCATAAGGTCGAAAGTTGCTTTATTACCCCTCTTATCGTTATCTAAGGCGATAATAAGGACGGTCTTTGAAGTGTCATGTTCAAATATTTTACGGATATTGCTTGCCGAGCCTAAGCCGACACAGTTAAATCCGCATTCGTCAATACTCATGCAGTCAATTTCGCCCTCAACCACAAAACAGTAAGGAGAAGTTAAAGCAACTGAATTGAAAAGTCTTACATTCCCACGCTTCTGTTTGATGTTCTCGGTTGTACTCCGCCACATGAATGAATGGGCAGATGTTGGAATTATTACAGCTGGCGTTGTCTGAAAATTGTGGTTGTACTGGTAATTCTCCACATATCCGCAGTGAAATTTCTGTTGAGTTTCAACAGAAATTCCACGTTTAGTAAGGTAGTCCGTTTCAGAAAGGTGTTTTTCAGCAACAGCAAAAAAATTTGTATAGTCCTTTTCTGCTTTGGATTCTGTGGGTTTCTGAGGCTGTTTCTTCTGTCTGAACTGTGTGGCGGTTACGCTGTACTTTGCCTGTAACTCCTTTAATATGGTGGGAAAATCGCTGATGTTGTGCATTTCACCATACAAGTTAAAAATATCACCTTTTGCATTACACGCAAAACAATAATATCTGTTTTCGTCGGGATAGAACGTAAACGCTCCCGAATGGTTAGAGCCTGTCCCACTTTTACACAACGGGCATATGTACTGATTCTTTCCGCCGTTCCTCGACGGTTCGGTTATCTCATTGATGTAATCAATAAGATGTGTCTTGATTTCGTTTAAGTCGTTTTCCATTTTATAACTTCCTTTTTTATAATGGGTGCGAAAAGACCCCTTTTTCAATGGTTTTTCATTGATTTTCATAGAAAGTTTACAATCTGTTAATGGAATGTCTTTAATTTCAGTCCTCAAGCTGTTGACGTTGGCGTTTATGTAGTTCACGTTGTCGTTGATGTTGTCAAGTTTTTCAAAGATTCGGCAGTCAATGCATTTCTGTGACTTGAAGTAACTATTAACAAGTTTTCGCTGTACAATCCATGATAAATCATCTGTAAGTGACTTTACAATCATCAAGTAACCGCTAAGCGTTACCAGTGTAGTTCCTCTGTTGTTAATTTCAGATGGACGAAATTCGTCTATCTGAAAATCAGACGGCTTAACTATAAAATAGTCAACACCTTCAATAAAATGGTTTCTGTTTTTCTTGAAGTTTCTGCTTGCTGTTCCGTTGGGTCTTTGATGCACTGCATCTATGTCCTTAAACGTTACAACACGTTTTCCCTTATACTCCTTAATGCCTAAAGGAATATCGTTGATAATTTCTATCATTTGTAATTACTCCTTAAAAAAAGATTTTACAAATTACAATTATCACACAGGCAAAAAAAAATTTTGCCATGCCTAAAAAAGACTTGACAAAATTGAAATCTTATGATATAATAAAAACAGTCATAAGACAAAGTAAAGCCTTTAGTGTGTTCAATTGTTTTGTAGCAATTACTATTGTATCACATAAAAGGCTTTTTGTCAACCCTTTTTTTATAAAATAAAGAAAAGATATCAAATCATCTGTCAGGAACTTCAGACGAAAATATTTCTGTATAAGCCTCCGTTAATGCTGATTTACACCGTTTATAAATCTGTTATTAGTATTGACAAAAAGAATTGACGCCATTATTGATTCAAGAAAAAAAAGACTTGAATCACTCCGTAAATTGGCTGTCAATATTGAAAATTGCAAATCTGCTTTGTCAAACATTTTTTGATTTTGTCAATAATACTTGACACATTAAAAAAATCATGAAGTTAAGCAGCAACTGAAGATTCAGCATAAAACTGACTACGTTTAACAGCCGGAGGCATACCTCCATTTGCAGAACAGATACGGCGGTTGTTCCAGTAACTCATATAATAACGCCAGATTTTTGTTTTGAATTCTTCAACAGTGTAGTTTTCAGGCTTATCTTTCCGTGAATAAAATACTTCAGCTTTCATTCTCGCCCACATACTTTCGCAAGGGGCATTGTCATGACATATTCCTCTGGCACTGTTCATGCTCTGTTTCAGACCATATACGGCTATTTTACGCCTGTATTCGTCACTTGTGTACTGACTTCCACGGTCTGAATGAATTATTGCCCCTTTGAGTTTTGGATGAAGTTTCAAAGCGTTTGAAATCGTTTCTGTACAGAGAGACGCTTTCATATTTCTCTCCATTGCAAGACCGCACACAAGCAAATCAAAACAGTCAAAAATCGCCGAAATATAGAGTTTTCCGTCACTTGCTTTCAGTTCTGTAATATCTGTCACACATTTTTTGTCCGGCTCATCAGCTGTAAAATTCCGTTTCAGCAAATCATCTGATTTCTGTGCTCTTTTATCAGTCCCTTCTTTTTCTTTTTTCATAAGCAGAGCTTCATACATTCTTACTCTTCCATATGTATCATTATACTCGTCTTATTCCCTTATTTCTGTCATCTTCGCCGCCAGTTTTTCGTATTTCCAGGGCTTATCTTTATTTTTCAGGTATTCATAAAATCCCTGTCTTTATACCTCCAATGCCTTGCAACAGAATGCAATCTTTCCCGTTATTCTGCCATTTTCAGTCTTCATGGCTATAAATTTCATTCTTTCCTTTTTGCATACTTCTGACGGACCACTGCGAAAAAAGCCGATGCTTCCTACAGAAATTCATTCAGTTCTTCAAGCTCTTTTATTCTTTTTTCAAGTGCTTTGTTTTTCTTCCTTTCCTCCTACAATTGCTGTGCCAGATTCAGGGCTTCTCCCAGACTTCTGCTTCCACTTCCTGTGTCTATCTCTCCTTTTCTCACTTTGCTTATCCAGCCTCCCAATGTATTTTTGGGCATACCAAGCTCTTCCGCTGCCTTTTTGGTTCCTATTTCTTTTGCAAGCTTTACTGCCTCCACCTTGAATTTTTCATCATACTTTCTTCCTGTTCCCATTTTTGACACTCTCCTTTATTTTTATTGTACTTTGATTAGGATTGTGTCAAGTTTTATTGTAACATATCAGGAGAAACTGAAATTCAACAGTTGACAGACAAAAATAAACGCCCATATTGAGCGTTCATTACGATTAAATTTTTACATAAGCCGTTAACGGACTGGAACCGACAGATGTTTTTTTCATGCATATGATTTTACAAATATTTTAAAGTATCAGATGTTAAAAATGCACATAATTATTATGATTTATTTGTCACTTTATACAAATTTTCTGAAAACTTCGTTTTTTTGAGATTCTGTAATCACTTATATATAAAATCACTAAAAGGAAGTACTTTTATATGAAAAAATTTTTAATATTCATGTCGGCAATGCTTATGCTTTCCGGAGTGGCTTGTAACAGACAGTCAGCAACAAGTACACCGGAGATTTCAGAAGAACCGAAAAACATAGAAATTACCCAGCTTATGTACAAGCAGGAACATCTTTCATTTCCAGAAGATATGTCTGAAAGAATGGGGCTTTACTATCACGAAGGTGTTAAATTCGTCTATAAGTCGAAGAATGACGGAATAAAAATAATGTCCTATGACGAAAACATGGCGGAATCGGGAACAGTTACACTTATAAGCGGTGAGGATTTACCCCGTGAGGCTTGTTTCTGTACAAAGTCTAATGGCAAAATAGTTATGCTTTGTATGTACGTTGACTACGACGGCGATGAGTCTGAAGACCCTGACGACTTCTACAAAAATGCTGTTGTTTCGCCTGAAATACGCACATATTCAGCAGACGGCGAACTTCTTGGAACTCATGAAATTGACGGTTTTCACAGCTATGAGGATTTCCACTATATAGACGGTCTTTACGAATACGGTGAAAATTACGTCATATCATTTAACGGCGGTTATGCACTTGTTTCGGCAGACGGCGAAATCCTCGATATACCGAATGAAACTAAACATCTTGTCTTTGCGACAGATACTGACGGGGAAACATACGTTTGTGACAATCAAAAATATTATGTTACCGACGGTAAAAAAATTTCTGTTGACGAAAATAAAGCCATAGAATACGGCAAATATCTTAACCGTACGGGTTCAGTATTCGGCGGTGCCGAAGACTTTAAATTATTTATGGTGCTGAATGAGGGTATTTTTGGAATTGCTCCGAATGACGAACTCGTTCAGATTATGGACTTTACGGATTCAAACGTTTCGCCGTCGGGAATTTACTTTGCCTGTTACGGCGGTGATGGAAAGTTTATCATCTGCGGTGACGACCAGACACTTGCTGACGGTATGTTTTTGGATATGCTGACAGTCCGCCCTGATGATTATGTGGAAAATAAGAAAACACTTAGTTTAGGTGCTGTCGGTGGCGGTAACAATGCTCCTGAAATTGCCATGATGTACAACAAGCAGAGTGATAATTATAACGTTGAAATCAAAAAGTATGAAGATAGCGACCACCTTAAACTTGATGTTTTGAGCGGTGATTCTCCTGACCTTTTCGCTTGTCCGGAAACTGCTTTCATGTACCGTTACGCAAATATGGGAGCGTTCGCAAATCTCTATGACTTCATGGACAATAACGACGGCATAAAACGGGAAGACATTCTGGAAAATGTTTTACAGGCTTGTGAATACAAAGGTGGTTTGTACGGTCTGCCGGTTGCGTTCAGTATTGAAGGCGTATATCTCGCAAACAGCGACGTTATCAGCCGTGATTACTCTTACTGGAATTATGAAGAATTTCTGAGTTTTGCCGAAAATTTGCCTGAGGGTATGTATTTAGGCTCTAAAAATTCAAATTTTGCATATCGTGACAACCTTGTCAACAAGATTTGTTTGCAAAACTGCGGTAACTGGATTGACTATGATAATTACACCTGCGATTTCAACAACGAGGAATTTATACATCTGCTGAATTTCTGCAACACGGTTGAAATAAACGAACCTTATAACTGGGAAAATTTTGACTATGGAAATGAACAATATGAAATGGAATACAGGGAAACTGAAACAAGTGTGCTTCGCAAAACTGCACTCCTTTATACAAATACACATTTTTATTGTTTCGATAGTTTTATTGATTTTCCTGTACAGACAGGACTTTATCTCAATGATAATTATACATTCCTGATTCCGCCGTCAAACGACAGAACCTGCGGAATTTCAACCGCTAATGATATGTGCTTTTCGATTCTCAATGATACCGACTGTCCTGACGGTGCATGGGACTTCATGAACTACGTTTTAAGTCCGTATTTTCAGAACAACTATTTACAGGTAAGCAGTCATTTTACAAGCAATAAGGAAAGCTATGAATACAAAATGAACAAAATGATTGAAGAATACAAGGAAAAAGTAGAAGTATCTCTTAACCCTATGAGTTATACCAGAGGAAATCCCGAAACAGAGGGAATCGACTGGATAAACAAGCCCATAACTGATGATGATATTAAATATATAAATGATTTCATATCACATTGCACTAAACTCAGTGACAGCGATTCGGAAGTTAAGACCATCTTAAACGAAGAGTGTGATAAATTCATGAATGGTGAAATAACGGCGGAAGAATGTGCTGAAAGAATACAGAACAGAGTTTCTCTCTATCTCAGCGAACAGAGCTGACGGAATAAAAAGTTTTATTTATTGATTTTCGGAAATACCTGTGATATAATTATTTATGTAATAATTTGTATATTTCGGGTGTTTTTTATGAATAAGTTTTTTAAAATTACTTTATCGGTATTTTCGGTCTTTCTGTTTTTCGGCTGTGAAGCCAAAAACAAAGATAATGAAGATGAACTGGCGGTTTCAGGCAGACCGCCCGTATTTTTGACTGCACGGGAAATAGAAATGTATAATCCCGTCTCGGAAATAAAACTTTCCTTTATAGGCGACTGTACGCTTGCTACCCAGTTCGGCGATAACTATGAAGGCAGTTTCAACTGGTATGCGGAAAACTACGACAAGGCGTATTTTTTGAAAAAGTTTACCCGTACACCAGCAATGATGACTTTACTATCGCCAATTGTGAAAATGTTTTTACTGACTATGCGCTTCCCGAGGCATATAAAGGATATTATCCTGCATTCTGGTTTCGGTCGCCGAGCCGTAACGCCGAAATATTTTCCGCCGGAGGTGTTGAGGTTGTGACAGTTGCAAACAATCATACTTTCGATTATAATGAAGAGGGCATGAATGATACAATAAAAGCGATTGAATCCGTTGATGGTCTTGAATGGGGCGGAACGGACAAGGACGTTATTCTTGAAAAAGACGACGTTAAGATTGGTCTTATATGCGATACCATTTGGGGCGAATGGGAAGTGGACAAAATAATTGAAAGAATTGACAGATTAGAGGAATCAACAGATATACAGGTGGTTTACTTTCATGGAGGTGAAGAGGCGTACCATACTGAAGAATACTGGAAAGTACAGGCATGCCACGAACTTGTAAAGGCAGGGGCAGACCTTATTGTAGGGGCTCACCCTCATGTACTGCAACCGCTGGAAACATACAGGGGTGTTCATATAGTCTACTCAATCGGAAATTTCTGTTTCGGTGGCAATACATATCCCGAAAACAGAACGGTTGTTTATCAGGAAACTTTTTCTTTTGACAAAAATACTAAAAAAATCGTGGGCAGACATGAAAATATTATTCCTTTTTATGTATTTACAGGCGATACAAATAATTTCCAGCCCGCACCGATTGATGACGAGTTTATTGCAGGGCAGGTTACTGACTTCATGTACAGAAAGTCCGCTTCACTGTTTTAATTATGAAATATAAACAAAAACTCCCTGAAATTTTCAGGGAGTTTTACTATAAAGTACAATGCGGATAACTATTCTGCCGTCGACGTACTCCGCTGATATTCTGCCGTTCATCTGTTCAGTAAGTATCCTTGCGATAGACAGACCCAGTCCCGTAGATTTTCCGGCAGTTTCGACAGTGTAGAATCTGTCAAAAAGACGTTCAGTCTGTACTTTGTTCAGATATGCCGATTTGTTGGAAAAAGTAATTATCCCGTCGTCAGTCATGGCAATCCGCAAATCGCCGTCACTGTACTTTACAGCATTATTCAGAAGATTCGCAAATACACGTGACAGGGATTGACGGCTTATATTCCGTATAACAGGATTTTCCGTAATATCAATATCGGGAATAATTCCATGTTCCTGCAAAACAGCGTAGTAACTGAGTATACTTTCTTCAAGAACGCTGTTTATAACTACAGATTCAGCGGTATTATCATACTCAGGCGAGGTGATAACCGAATATCTGAAAAGCTCATCAGTAAGCCTGTTAAGCGATTCGGTACGCTCTCTTATAATCTTTATATACTTTTCTGAATTTTCGGGACTTGATTCCGCCAAATCAAGATAACTGCTTATTGCCGTAAGAGGTGTGCGAAGGTCGTGGGATATGTTTGTGACGGCATTTTTCAGCTCGGTGTCACCTTGTCTGCAACGTATATACTCATGTCTTAATATTTTAAGCTGTTCATTCAGACACGAAGCAAGTCTGCATATATCCTCATCTCCCGAAGAAACATCAATTAGTGTGTTTGTATCTGCTGACAGCTTTTCCGCAAGCTGATTTATTATTTCTTTTAATGATTTTTTGAGTAAATATATTTTTACGGAAATCATAAATATTACAACAAAAGAAAACAGCAGATACAGAACGTTCATAAATTCACCTATTTCAAGTCTTTTCTGCGGAATATCAATATTCCCAGAGCAGTGGTTACTGTAAGTATTATACAATCATAGACCGTATACTTACCCGTTTTTTCGTCAGAAAGCATAGCATATTCATATATATGCGAAGTAGGCATTACATCGTAGACAGTCTGATAAACCTTGCGTTTTGTACCCTCGATATAGTTCGGATTCTTTTCATGTTCAGTTATTTCCATTTGTTGCGTTTCCGTATTATAGTAAGCCATATCCTCGTAATATTCGGGCTGTTCAAGTTTGTTTGCAAGTGTTATTGTTGTAAAGAACATTATCATAGTTATTATAATTACCGAAACAGACGCTCCTGCTTTACTGTTTACAACCATTGCAACAAGTACCATAACAGCTGTTGTTGATACCAGCGATATGAAAGTAAAAAGTGTTATTTTTGTTATTTCAGATACCGTAAGCACTTCCAGTCCGCACAGTGCCGTGCCGAGAGTAAAATTAATCAGAAGATTCAGTCCCGCACCTATAAGCGTTCCCGATGCACACGTTATCAGATTAGCAAGGTATATGTCGCTTCTTTTGTGTCCTACAACCAGTTTGTTTCTTATCGTGCCGTCCGAATACTCCGTACCTAAGAAGATTCCCACAAATACAGGCACGGCAAACAGAAGATACAGCATTCCCACAAAGGCTATACCGTCTATTGTGTGAAATTCGACGGGAAGGTCAAGTTCAATGTATCGTTGCTTGTTTTTCTGCCAGTCGATGTAACGCATAAGCACGACGAATAAGCCAAGACCGCCCGAAAATGCCGTATACAACCTGAAAACTCCGCTCCTTAAAAGCCTTGAAAAATTAGCTCTGATAAGTCTGCACATCATTTTGCACCTCCCACAAGGTTAACAAAATAACTTTCAAGACTTTCGTCATGTTCAGTTAATTTAATTACTTCACATTTTTCCGCCGAAAGTGCATTTACAAGCCTTGTAACAGTAACTTCACCGAATATATCAGCTGTCTTGTCATCAATTACACTGTATTCAAGATTCAGTCTGTCCAAAGCACGTATAAATGCTTTTTTGTCCGAAATTTCGGCACGTATACACTTTCTGCATGACTTTTCAAGCTCTTCAGCACTGATTTCCTTAATCATATGACCGCCGTCAATAAACCCGTAATGTGTGGCAAGACGTGAAAGCTCATCAAGGATATGACTTGAAATAAGTACAGTAATCTGACGTTCCCTGTTAAGTCTTAGTATAAGTTCACGTATTTCAATTATACCCTGTGGGTCAAGTCCGTTTACAGGCTCATCAAGTATGAGGAAATCGGGATTTCCTGCCAGTGCGACAGCAATTCCGAGACGCTGACGCATACCGAGAGAAAAATTTTTCACCTTTTTTCTGCCGGTGTTTTCAAGTCCGACGAGCTTCAGAAGTTCGGGAATGTCGTTAAAATCGGGTACTCCTAAGACTCTGAACTGCTCTTTAAGGTTTCCCGTAGCCGTCATGTTCATATAGACGGACGGCGTTTCAACTACTGCACCCATTCTTCTGCGTGATTTGCCTATATTACTGTCAGTATTTTTTTTGCCGTAAAGTGTGAAGTCTCCTGACGTAACGGGCTGTAGTCCGCATATCAGGCGGATAAGAGTTGTTTTTCCTGCACCGTTTTTGCCGACAAATCCATAAATTGCACCTTTCGGAACGTTCATTGTAAGACCGTTCAGTGCTTTGAAATGGCGGTAATACTTGCACAGATTGCTTGTCTGTAAAACATAATCCATTGTTTTATAGCTCCTTTCGTTTGATACTGTTATTATATCAGACAAAAGTTAAGAAAACAGTAAAGAAAAGGTTAAGATTCCGTTGAGATTTTTTTTACAGAAAGTATAGTCTGTTTCATTCTGAAACCTATACCCCATATCGTTTCAATATAATCTTTTCCGCTGATTTCTGAAAGTTTCGTTCTCAGGTGGCTTATATGTGTTTTAAGCGAACTTTCCGTACAGTCGGGGGTATCCTCGCATATGTTCTGAAGAAGCAATGATTTGGATATAATATTTGCCTGATTCAGTATTAATATTTTAAGAATGGCAAACTCCGTGCGTGTAAGCCTTACTTCCGTGTCATTTACTTTAACTTCATGGCTTTCTGTATTCAATGTTATATCGTCAAAAGATATTACTGTCTTTTTTCCGCAGTTTTCAAACGTACGTAACTGTACGGCTATTCTTGCAAGTAGTTCCTTTGTATTGAACGGCTTTGTTATATAGTCCATCGCACCGTTGATAAGAAGATTTACTTTATTTTCTATATCCGTTTTTGCACTTACTACAATCACGGGAATGTCTTTGATATGTGAAAGAACTTCTTCACCGTCAAGTCCAGGAAGCATTAAATCAAGCAATACAAGGTCAGGTAAGGTATGTGACAAGGAAAAAATTGCCTCCGTACCCGAATATGCACGGCTTACATTGTAGCCGTTCTGCACTAAAGTTTCCTCAAGTGCATTGCCTATATGAATATCATCATCTATAACAAGAATTTTTTTCATTTTTTTATGGCTCTCTCCTTTCAGATTTTTATAATTTCTGTATGTTTATTGTAACATGAATCTGTCATATTTTCAAGTGAACTGACTTGATATTAC
>CAMWQJ010000042.1 GCA_947176415.1 uncultured Ruminococcus sp.
GACGACAAAAAAATCACAAATCTTTTTGAAATTATCGAGGAAGAATTAAAATGATGTATGAAAAACTGTCGCCGAAACAATTAAAATCAATGCTGTGGTGGTCGCAACCTGACACAAAAAATCACGATGCGATAGTCTGCGACGGCTCGGTGCGTTCCGGAAAAACCATGTCAATGACGGTCGGATTCGTGCTGTGGAGCATGAAAAATTTTAACGGCGAAAATTTTGCTTTCTGCGGAAAGACGATTGATTCACTGAAAAGAAATGTCATCACGCCCATGCAGAAATGGCTTGAGGGTGTTGTGAAAATCAAAGTCAATCTGAGCCGTAATTTTGTCGATATTTCGCTGAATGGTCGTTCCAACAGGTACTATTTTTTCGGCGGAAAAGATGAATCATCGTATCAATTAATTCAGGGCATAACGCTTGCTGGCATTCTGCTTGATGAGGTCGCACTTATGCCGAAATCTTTCGTAGAACAGGCACTTGCGAGATGTTCGGTGACGGGTTCAAAAATGTGGTTCAACTGCAATCCCGACAGTTCGGAACACTGGTTCTTTAAAGAATGGGTTGACGAAAATTCCGAAAAAACAAAAAATAAAAACCGCCTGCACCTGCACTTCACTATGGACGACAATTTTTCCCTGTCCGACGGGGTAAAACGGCGTTACGAAAGAATGTATTCGGGCGTTTTCTATGACAGATATATCCGTGGGCTGTGGGTGCTTGCGGAGGGTCTTGTTTACGGTACGGCATTCAGAAAAGAGCGTCATATCGTTGAAAATTACACTCCGTCAGATAATGCGGTTTACTATATTTCGGTTGATTACGGCACGCTGAATCCGTGTTCTATGGGGCTGTGGGCGGTCGAAAAAGACCGTGCAATCCGCATAAAAGAATTTTATTATGACGGTCGGAAAAAGAGCATTCAGAAGACCGACGAGGAATATTATTCGGAACTCGAAAAACTCGCCGACGGATTCAGTATCAGAAATATTATCATTGACCCGTCCGCCGCCAGCTTCATAACCACCATTAAAAAACATGGAAAATTCAGCGTAAGAAAGGCGAGAAACGACGTTCTGAACGGTATACGCACGACAATGAATCTTCTTGATAACAACAGACTTTTTTTCTGCGGAAACTGCAAGGACACAATCCGTGAATTTGCTTTGTACCGCTGGGACGAAAAGTCCGGAAAGGACAGCGTTATCAAGGAAAACGACCACGCAATGGACGATATACGCTATTTCTGCTATACTGTTCTGCGACGGATTTTTCTGCGTGAGGAGGGATAATTCTGAACTTTTTCAGCCTGATAAAATCAGCAGTAAATAAATTTTTCAGCAAAAACGAAACAGCAGTTTCACATGAAATGCAGACACAGAGTGAACTCTGGCACGATATTTACACAAACAACGCTTTATGGCTAAAAAATGACGTTGTTTCACTCCGCCTGCCGACTGCGATAACATCGGAACTGTCACGTCTGGTCTTTGCGGAAAGCGAAATCACGACCGACGAAAAAAGCCCGTATAAAGCCATTGCAGACGATTTCACAAGCCGTCTTGATGATGAATTTGAAACGGCGTTAGCATTCGGCGGAATGATGTTCAAGCCGTATCTGTCGCACGGAAAAATTTTCATCGACCTTATCCGTGCGGACTGTTTCGTGCCTGTCGCATTCGTCGGAAAAACAATGACTTCGGCAATTTTTATCAGCAGAAAAACTGTCGGAAATGCATATTTTACGCTGATTGAGTTCCACGAGTTCAACGCTGAAAACCAAACTCACACCATAAAAAATAAGGTATGCAAAAGCCTGAACAGTGAAATTATCGGCTGGGAATGCCCGTTCAGTGAAGTACCTGAATGGTCGGGACTGGTCGAGAATATTACTTTTACAAACGTCGAAAAACCTCTTTTTTCATACTTCCGTGTACCGTGTGCAAACGATATTGATTTGGATTCTCCGCTGGGCGTGTCGGTCTATGCGAGGGCGGTTGACCTGATTCGTCAGGCTGACGAGCAGTGGGCGAGAATTGAGTGGGAATACGAGTCGAAGGAAACTGCACTTGATGTGAGCATGGACATGATTAAGGAAAACGCCCTGCCCAAGCGGAAAAACCGCATTTATCGGCAGTATAACGTTGATAATCTGGACGGAAACTTTTATAACATTTTTTCGCCTGAAATCCGTGATTCCGCACAGTTCAATTATTTCAACCGCATTTTGCAGAGGATTGAATTTAACTGCGGACTTGCTTACGGAACACTTTCCGACCCTCAGACCGTTGAAAAGACTGCCGAGGAAATAAAAACCTCAAAACAGCGGTCATATACACAGGTTTCGGCAATCCAGAGGAATCTTGAAACGGCAGTAAACGATTTGTTTTATGCAGTTTCTGTGTATGCGAAAATCGGCGGTATTTCGTCGGAAAATGCCGAAATCATCTGCACGTGGGGCGACAGCATTCTTGAGGATTCGGACAAGGAATTTCAGCGGAGATTGCAGATGGTGACCGCAGGACTTCTCACGAAAGAAAAATTTATTTCGTGGTATTTTGGGTGCGATGAAAGTCGGGCGAGTGAGTATATTCCGCAGGCTGACGCACTTTTCGGGGGTAATGCAGATGCTCTCGCCCTCTGAATACGACCGCCTGTGCGACAATCTCACAACGCTGTACGACGACCTTGACAATGCGATAATCGAGGACATCACAAGGCGGATTCTGAAAACAGGGAAAGTGACTGAAACGGCAAAATGGCAGGCAAAACAGCTACAGGAGTCGGGTTTGCTTTATGATGACATTGTTTCCGAAATTGCGAACCGCACTGATGCGACTGCACAGCACGTAAAAGCACTTTTCGAGGACGCAGGGGTGCAGTCAGTCAGGAACGACAACCGCCGTTACCGTGCGGCAGGGCTTGAGGGAATCGTGAAGATGTCTGATGCGGCGTTGCAGACGCTCTATGCTGGCTATCTGAAGTGTAATGGCGACCTGCGGAATCTTACACTGACAACCGCAAACGCCACGCAGACAGCGTATATAAATGCCTGTAATTTGGCGTATATGCAGGTTACAAGCGGTGCGTTTTCCTATCAGGAGGCAATAAGACAGGCAGTTCAGAGGGCGGCACGTGACGGGGCATTTGTGCAGTACCCGTCGGGACACCGTGACCGCCTTGACGTTGCGGTAAGGCGTGCCGTGCTGACGGGTGTCGGGCAGACGGTAAGGCAGATTTCACTGATTAACGCCAATGACATGGGTTGCGACCTTATGGAAATCACGGCACATTCGGGTGCGAGACCGTCCCACGCAAAGTGGCAGGGGAAAATTGTCAGTCTTTCAGGAAAAAAGGGGTATCTGTCAAAAAAGGACATCGGCTACGGCACGGGCGACGGATTCGGTGGCTGGAATTGCCGTCACGACTGGTATCCGTTCTTTGAGGGTATAAGCGAACGTGCGTACTCTGATGAGCATTTAAAAGAACTTGATGCAAAGAATATTGAGTACAACGGGAAAATGTACTCTGAGTATGAAATTTCGCAGATTCAACGCAGATATGAGCGTGAAATCAGAGCGGCAAAGCGTGAACAGCTGGCTTTTGAAACTGCTGTTGAAGAAGCCGACGACCCTGAACTCAGACAGGTTATGCAGGATTCTTTTAATTATTCAAAGTCG
Organism: uncultured Ruminococcus sp.; assembly: GCA_947176415.1. Lineage (GTDB taxonomy): Bacteria > Bacillota > Clostridia > Oscillospirales > Ruminococcaceae > Ruminococcus. Next base: position 3,687 of record CAMWQJ010000042.1, read on the forward strand.
CTTGTTCGGGATAAGCAGGCTAAAATGCGTGATTTTATTAATCAGACCGGACAGAATCGTGACTATTTCAGGGAGCAGAATTATCCGAAAGAAAATTCCCGAAATGACTTGACTCCTGCAAATGCAAGAGGTATAATTAATGGTAGAAGTAGCGGAAAAGCTGTATTTACTGATAGTGATGGTCATTATGCTGAATTGATAGGTAAAATAGATTATAATGATAAAAAAGCTGTTGCACGTTCGCTGATGGAATTTGAAAACAAATATAAAGATAGTGATATTGAACATTGTCGTATAATCACTGTTAGAGGTGATGTTTATGAGGCACATGGTGATAGATATACTGTTAATACTAATATGCTTGGTGATTTGATGAAAGGAAGCATTAATGAACATAATCATGTTACTGGAGAAAGTCAGTATTCATTCAGTTGGGATGATATAAAAATTTCTAATATAGATGGAACAAATACTGCATTTGCTTTTGATGAAAAATATCGTTATGTTATGATGTTTCCTGATAATATTATTTCTGATGATGATTTATATGATGCTTATGATAATGCAAAAAGTGAAGTCGGGGATATACGCTCATATGACCATTTTTATAATAGAGTAACTATACCAGATGAAGATGAACAACATGAAATAATAAAAAGAACTTGCGAAAGACTGGGAATAAAATATGGAAGACAAGAAAAAAGATGATATTATTAAAAAATATATGACAGAAGCACATGCTATACGTGATGAATACGATAAAAAAATGGAGGAAATACGAAAACAAAATCCAATAAAAGGAAGAGGTTCTTATCCGGAAGAAAGAATATTCAGAAAAGAATGTGATGAAAAGATAAAGAGACTCGCCGAAAAATACAGGAATTTATATTGAACATACTTTTAAAACGCTCTTTAAAGGGCGTTTTAATTATACTTAAACAGCGATAAAAAAGACCGAATGGTCTTATTTTTATACCCATTTTTAAGAAAGCGAGGAAAAGAAATGGCAGAAGAAAGCAAAACTCCTGAAACAAATCAGGCAGAAATCAAATCAGAACAGTCAACGGAGCAGGCAGAACCGACGGCAAAGACTTACTCGGAGCAGGAGTACAACGCCCTGAAATCCCAGCTTGACACCGCCAATGATACCATAAAATCATATGAAAAAATGGACATCGACGGCATCAAGGCAAGTGTTGAGGACTACAAGCAGAAGTGGGAGCAGTCCGAAAACGACCGCAAGGCTTTTGAACACAAGACCAGAGTGGGCGGTTATGTGAAATCGCTGGGTCTGAAAGATGACATCTACGAAAAGCACGTCACCAACCTGATACTTGAAAAAGGTCTTAGATTCGACGGCGACAAGCTCATCGGCGGTGATGACGTTGTGAACGATTTTAAAGAAAAGTACCCTGACGCATTCAAATCTGATACGCCCGTACCTGAATTTTCAGTAAGCACCACAGGTCAGGGCGGTGTTAAAGATGACGACGCTTTTATCCGCAAGGTTATGGGACTTAAATAAAAGGAGGATTTTTTTATGGCAAATTCAATTGCACTGGTAAAAAAATATGTCGACAAGCTCGACGACGTTTATAAACTTGCAAGCCTGACGGACATTCTCGAAAGTGATGCTTCAACCGTCCGTCAGGGAATGAACACAAACGAAATTATTATTCCGAAAATCGACATGGACGGTCTTGCGAACTACAGCCGTTCAGGCGGTTACGTGGATGGCGACGACAAACTCACGTGGGAAACTGTAAAATTTGATTACGACCGTGGCAGAGCGTTTTCAGTTGATGCGATGGACGACGAGGAAACTATCGGAATTTCTTTCGGAATGCTTTCATCACGCTTTGTCAGAAATAAAGTTGTTCCCGAAATGGACGCTTACCGTTTTGCGAAATACGCCGGAAAATCGGGAATTACACTCAAGTCGGAGGCTCTCACGACAGGCGACAGCGTATGTTCTGCAATCACGACTGCAAACAACGTACTTGACGAAGCCGAAGTGGACGCAGAAAACCGAATTTTGTTTATTACTCCGACACTTCACACTGCCATTATTGCTCTTGATTCGTATAAGTCCAAGGCAATGCTGGAGGGATTCTCAAAGGTTGTGAAAGTTCCGCAGACACGATTTTACACGGCTGTCGGCTTGCTCGACGGCACGACTGAGGGAGAAGAAATCGGCGGTTACAAAAAAGCGACGTCAGGAAAAAATATCAACTTCATGATTATTGACAAGTCTGCTGTACTCCAGTTCACAAAGCACGTTGTAAACAAAGTCGTTGCTCCCGAAGACAATCAGACAGCTGATGCATGGAAATTTTTCTATCGTGCGTACGGTCTGACGGACGTTTATGACAATAAAGTCAAGGGAATTTATTGTTCACATTCAACAACGTGAGGAGGGATTTTTTGTGAAAACTGTCGGACTTGAAATTCCCGAAAAGCCTAAGCCAAAGCCGAAAACGAGAGACGGTGAATAAATTGACATATGTCGATTTTACTTTTTATCAGGACTTTTTCAAAGGCACTTTAATCACAGATGAAACGATATTTCAATTGTTTTTAGAGCGTGCAACCGATTTTCTTAACATGGTGACATTTGACCGCCTCGCCGATTCCGAAATGTTAAAACTTTATGAAGATAAAGTCAAAAAGTGCGTGTGCGAACTGGCGGAACTGTTTTTTCGTCGGAATATCGCATTTTCGGACGGCATTCCGAAAGCCGAAAATATGCCGAAAACGTCCGAAAGTATCGGGGCATATTCCGTGACGACGGCGAATCCGTATGACTATGTTCGGGAAATCTCGATGACGGACGAGGAGTTTAAAAAGTTGCTGAAAAGCACGGTTTTACGCCATTTAGGCAATACGGGACTGCTTTACAGGGGAGTTGATTAAAATGTTTACAAACCGCAAAGGCTGTACAACTTATGAAAAAATAACGCTGAACCGTTCGCCGACTTTTGTCCGCCATGAGATAAAAAATATTTACGTCGAGGGCGTAAAATCGCAGAAAATGAGCGGTTCGCAAGGCAACGGCTACATGATTTCGCAGAATCAGCTGCTGATTTGCATTCCTGAAACTTCTTTGACGGACTATCTGCCGAAAATCAGCGATAAAATCGTTGTGGGTATAATTTCAGACGAAAGTCCGCCCGATGAGGCGATGACTGTCATGACGGTTAAAGATTTCCGTCACGGTTCACCGTCGGTGCATCATCTGGAGGTGACCGCCGAATGATGAAATTCACGGAAATTTCTTTTAACAAAAGTTTTAAAAGCGAAACGGAGTCAGGTTTTGACAGATGTCAGAAATTTGTTGACAGCGAGGTTCTCCGGCTGTCCGACCCTTATGTTCCGATGAAAACCGGAATGCTGAAAAAAAGCGGTATTTCGGGAACTGTGATAGGTTCGGGAGTTGTCGAATATACCGCACCTTACGCAAAAAGGCAGTACTACACAAACTCAGGCACGGGACAGCGTGGCAAATTATGGTTTGAACGCATGAAAGCTGACCACAAGGACGAAATCTTAAAGAAAGCAAAGGAGAATTTCGCATGAAACAGCCGATTATTGAGTGCGTCCGCAGTTATATCATGGAATTTCCCGACCTGAAAGACGGCTGTTTTCTCGTGGATTTTCTCGGCAGTCAGCCGATTGAATACGGCGTGGAAACCATTCCGTGCGACCCTGTTTTCAAAAAATACACCGACGGTACGTGCATGAAACAGTTTCTTTTTGTGTTTGCAAGCCGTGAGTTTTATAGCGAAAACGTCAGCCGTCAGCTTGAAAACAGTGCTTTTTATGAGCATTTCGAGGACTGGATTACAGAACGGAATTTCAATGGAATATTACCGGATTTAGGCGATACACGCTGTCCGGTTTCGGTCGAGGTAGTAACAGGCGGTTACGTTTTTGATGCCGATACAAATTCGGCACGCTATCAGATTCAGATGCGTTTACTTTACGAGGAGGTTTAAATTTATGCCAAATTCAACAAAACCCGAAATTGTCGCAAGGCACAGAATCCTTGCATTTTACGGTGTTCCCAGCGATTCGGGAACTCTTACTTTTCACCGAATGGAAAAATTCACACAGTTCAGCCACAGCAAAAATCCTATCGAATACAGCCGTCAGTATGTTGACGAACCTTTCCAGCAGACCGATGTTGTGGGATTTTCGCCGTCGTATGACTATGCTTTCGATAAGCACAAAAACCTCGCCGTGCAGAACGATATAATTAAAATAACTGACGGCGAATTTATCGGCGACGACGCAGTGAGGACGATTATTATTGTTGACACTTCCGACCCGTCCGCAACGGCTTTTATGCGAAATTACGCCGTAATTCCAAGTTCCGAGGGCGATAATATAAATATTTATACTTATTCGGGAAGCCTGAAAGCAAAGGGCGATAAGTCGGCTGTGACGGTCTCTACAACAGACAACTATCAGACTATTACGGTGGCGGACGGCTGAATTTCGGCAACTCGGCTTGATGACGGCGACGTGAAATATTTCGACACTCTCGCAGAAACGAGAACTTTTCTCGACTCTGACCCCTAAAATCTGTACAAAATTTCCATAAATTCACAAAGCGGAATTACGGAAATCGGTCACGGTGTTTTTCAGGACTGCAAGAATATTTTTTCCCTGAAAATGCCCGAAAATACGATAAGTATCGGACATTTTGTATTTAATTTCTGCACAAATCTGACACACATAAATTTTTCTAAAAAACTGGTATTTATCGGCGAAGCTGCTTTTCAGGGAACTGCTATTCTGTCTGCCAAAATTCCGCATGGTGTCAAATCAATTATGGAGGGGACTTTTGCCAACTGCACAAGCCTTGAAAACGTCGAATTTTCGGAGGGGGTGGAGGTTATCGAGTGGCAGTCATTTGCAAACTGTCTTAAAATTACTTCACTGAAAATTCCCGAAACAACGACTTTTATCGGACATGAGGCATTCATAAACTGCCGGTGTCTGACCGCTTTCGTGATACCGCAGAACGTGGAAACCATAGAATATGATGTATTCAAGAACTGCGACTCGCTGTCGGAAATCGTCATCATGAAGCCCGAAAACAGCATTTCAGGCAGTCCGTGGGGTGCGGTAAATGCCGAAATAACGTGGGAAAACTAAAAAAAGGAGATATTTTTATGAATACGAAAATCTGGAAAATAAACGGCTGTGAATTAAGTCTTGACATCGGCGACGCTGACGTTATGGAACGCTACGAAAACGCCTTTGAAATCATGGCGGAGGAAGAAAATGAAATTCCGAAAGACGGCAGACAGTCGGCAAGAATCAGGGCTTACTGCAAACTTTATGAGAGACTTTTTGACCGAATTTTCGGCGATGGAACGTCTGAAAAAATCTTTGCGGACTGCCCTGTGAATACGGAAATTTACGATGATATTTATTTTGAATTTCTGAATTTTATCAGAAATCAGCTTGTCAATTCCGCAACTCAGAGAGCGGAAAAACTCTCGAAATACCGCCCTAAACACGCTGAAAATTGATTAATGCACTTTACGAGCCGTTTCCTGAAACGATTTCGGCTGACGGGAATGAATATCCGATAGTCACGGATTTTAGGGAGTGGCTGAAATTTTCGGACATGATGAGCGACAAAGAGGTGTCGGCGGAGGAAAAAATTCTGCTTCTGGCGGACTGGTTTTTAAGTCCGCCGAAATTCATAACGCAAGAACTCGTCGGGGCGGTCGGTGACTTTTACAAAGCCGAAAATCTCGACCCGAAGTCCGAATATCAGAACGAAAATGAACGCTCCGACGACGTTTCCGTAACTCCGCCGGTCTTTGACTGGAAAATCGATTCAAAGTACATTTTAGGCGATTTTCAGCGGTATTACGGCATTGATTTGCTTGACATAAAATATATGCACTGGTGGAAATTCCGTTGTCTTTTTGAGGCACTGCCCGATGATTCGCCGTGTCAGAAACGTATTGCCTACCGCAGTACAGATGTAAGTCAGATAAAAAACGCTGCGGAACGGCGGAGAATTATGCGGATAAAACAGGCGATAGCCATTACGTTTGAGTACGACGATGACATGATAGGTGTAGCTTTCGGCATTTAAAGGGGGGATTTTTTGTCATTTGACGGCACACTGAAATTTGATACGGCAATTGACTTGGGAGGCTTCAAATCGGGCATTGACGCACTCGGAAACATCGCACAGCAAGGCGTTTCGCTGATAACTTCGACGTTCTCGGCGGCAGGGTCTGTCGTCTCCGACCTCGGAAAATTCTCCGTCGGTGTCGGAAAGGATTTCGAGGCAGGAATGTCGCAGGTTGCGGCGACCCTCGGTTATTCGTCGGAGGCACTGAAAAAACCTTTTAACGAAATGTCCGTGGAGGAAAAACAGACTTACGACAACATGGAAAGCTTGTCGGCAAAGGCGAAGGAAATGGGTGCGGCAACGTCCTTTTCAGCTTCACAGGCTTCCGAGGGTCTGAATATCCTCGCAATGTCGGGATATTCGGCGGAAGAGTCAATAGGAATGATTGAAAACGTCCTGCATCTCGCCGAGGCAGGAAATTTTGCCGATGTGACCGAGGCTTCCGCCTATTATTCAGATATGATTGCTAAAGGTGCGACTCTCGCCGCAACAGACGTTACACAGCTTGGCACGGCACTTTCTCAGGCTTCGGCTTCCGCCGATTCTTATGGACAGTCGTCAACCGAGGCGAGCGTGGCTCTCCTCAGACTTGCGGAGCAGAACGTTACGGGGTCGGCAGCAGCAACGGCACTTGCGGCGTCTATGAAGGACTTATATTCGCCGACAGATTCAGCAAAAAAAGCCCTTGAGTCGCTCGGTGTGAGTGCTTACGATTCGAGCGGAAAAGCAAGGAATTTCAATACGGTTATTGACGAACTTAACGGGGCGTTGGGCAGTCTTTCGGACGAGGAGCGTGCAAGCCTTGAAGATACGATTTTCGGCATTCAGGGTAAGGACGCTTTTGACAAAATGGTCGCATCATCGGGCGAAACCGTACAGAAATTTTACAGCGGAATTGCCGATGCGAGCGGTTCGGCGGCGTTGCAGTCTGAAACAATGCTTGATAACCTTGAGGGAAAAATGACGATTTTCCAGTCTGCCTCGGAGGGCTTCGGAATTGCGATTTATGAGTCAATAAAAGAACCCCTGAAAGACTTGGTTGTAACCGGAACTGGCTACGTTGAACAGCTTACAAAAGCATTTAACGAGGGCGGTTTTGACGGTCTGGCGAAAACTTTCGGGGACGTTCTCGCCGACGGTGTAAAGGTGATTTCAGGCTATATTCCAAAAATTACAAGCCTTGCGGTATCGGCAGTAAAGTCATTTGTTGACGGAATTTCCAAAAATGCGGACAGCATTTCGGAAACGCTTTTCGAGGTCGGAACAACGATTTTCAGCGGATTTTCGGAGATAATCCCTGAAATAATAACACTCGGTGCGGATATTCTCTGTAGCCTTCTGGACGGCTTTTCCGAGGCACTCCCCGACCTTGCAGACACGGCGGTTTCTGCGGTTTCAAAACTCGCCTCTGCCCTGATGAACGGCAGTTCAAAAATTTTTGAAACGGGAACAAAAATAATCTCAGAACTTGCTACTGCTATTGTTCAAAAACTTCCCGAAATTTCGGAAATTGCAGTTAGTATGGTGACGAGTTTTGCCGACATGATAAACCAGAATTTACCTCAGTTAATAGACGCAGGTTTTCAGATTATTGTGGCAGTCGGTACGGCAATTTTCAACGCTCTGCCAACACTTGTTGAATCGGCAATCAGCGTAATACGGACGTTCTGTGAGTCGCTTTTAACAGGCGAAAATGTCGACCAGCTTCTTACAGCAGGGTACGAAGTTCTCGAAATTCTCACGCAGACAATTCTTGATAATCTGCCTGAACTGATTGAAATAGCAGTGCAGATTATCGAATTCTTATGCACGGAAATTCTCGCAGACGGCAATATCGCTGAACTCATCGAAACGGCGGTTGATATAGTTCTCGCTCTGGCAAACGCCGTGATTGACCACCTTGACGAGATTCTTATTGCGGCGTAAAAAATTGTCGTGGCGATTTGCGAGGAGCTTTTAAAATCCGAAAATCTCACAAAAATTTTGTATGCAGGGCTTGAAATTCTTAACAGGCTGATAGTCGGACTTTGTGAAGTAGGCGGAAAATTGTTCGGTTTTGCGGTAATCATGTTTGAAGAAATTTTCAAAGCAATCGGCGAAATTGACTGGGCTGAGGTCGGCACGGCAATTGTCGAGGGAATCTGTTCTGGGCTTCTCGACTGCGACTTTGTTCTTGACGATTATCTTGAGGATTTCGGCGAAAACTGGCTTGTCGGCATTCAGGATATTTTTGATATAAATTCGCCGTCAAAACTGATGAGGGACGAGGTCGGTAAATATCTCGCACTTGGTGTCGGCGAGGGTTTTGCCGAAAATTCGGACGGAATCGGTAATGTCATTTCAAAAGCCGTTTCGTCGTGGACTTCGCTGTTATCGCAGAAATCGCAGGAATCCGCAGACAAATTTTCCGAAAATACAATTTCAGTTTTCGGCGGACTGCCGTCAAAAATCGCTGAATACCTTGAAAATACAGTTGACATTGCGGAAAAATGGAGTATGGAAATCTCCGCAGTCGGTAAAAACACAGCGGAAAATTTTGTGGATTCAATAAATAAAAATATCTGCAAACTCCCTGAATTATCGGCGAAAATCCTGAATGAAACTTCTGAAAGATTCTCAGCATGGGGAACAAATTTAATCAATCGTGGCGGACAGATTTCCGCACAGCTTGTTTCAAAAATTATTGACGGTGTTTCGGGTCTGCCGTCGGAAATGCAGGACATCGGCAGAAATCTCGCACAAGGTCTGTGGGACGGTTTTTCGGGTGAGGAAGGCTGGTTAAAAAGCAGAATTTACGACTTCGGAAACGAGATAATAGCGGAATTTCGGGAAGTATTCGGCATTCATTCGCCGTCAGCGGTCATGCGTGACAGCGTGGGAAAATATCTTGCACAGGGTATCGGAGTCGGCTTTGAAAATGAGTTCCCGAACATCGCAAAAACGGCTTTGAAAGCCTTTGAAAGCACCGAAATAACAGCACCGGCAATTGAATTTTCAAAAATTGATACATCAAAAATTTCCCGAAAAATAGATAAAATTAATTTGCCTGAAATTGAAATCTCCGTGCCTGAAATTGAGAATCCAAAATTGTTATTTAACGTTCCCGAAATTGATTTTTCAGAAACAGAACTTCCAAAAATCGAAATTTCAGCACCCGAAATTGAAGTCCCTGAATTGTCGCTTGATGTTCCTGAAGTTGAATTTTCAGAAATTGAAATTCCTGATTTAACGCTTGAAGTAGAAGAAATCGAACTGCCTGAACTTGAAATTTCAGTGCCTGAAATCGAAGTCCCCGACCTGAAAATTCAGTCTGTAATGTCCGAAAAACTCCCAGAAAACAGAGATTTACCTATAATTGACGAATCGGCTTTGCGGTTGCTTGAAAGGCAGAAACTCAACAGCAGTTTCATTCAGCCGTCGGCAACTTCAGAAATCACAAACAATGTTTATAATTACAGTTCGTCAACTACGAACAACAGCACGAAAACGTCCGAAAATCCGCAGAATATAGTCTTGAACGCACAGTTTGTCGTGGGTGATGAAATTGTTGCGGAGGGCGTGACAAATATTGTTGCTGACAGAATTGACGAACATCAGGGCATAAAAACACAGCTGAGAAAGCGAGGTCTTGCACGATGACGGAGGGCATCACAATCAACGAAAAACACTCATTTTACCGCTATGGACTGCGTTTATTGAAGCGGTCTGTCGGCAACGCTCCGAAAGACGAATACACCGAGCGAGTGCCGTTTTCAAGCGTGACATACGATTTCAGTGGAATATATGGGCGGAGTTTCGGCGAGCGGACTCTTGCGTATCAGCTTGAATTTATATGTTTTGACAAAAAGAAGTCACAGG
>CAMWQJ010000043.1 GCA_947176415.1 uncultured Ruminococcus sp.
ATACTAGCTGAGTAATTGACTGCTTCTAATTATAAAACGCCCTGATTTTAAATTCAGGGCATTTTTGTTGCTTTTCTTTTTAATCTATATGAAGAATATATTGTTTTTATCATGTACAACACAGATATTTTATATGGATATTATTTTTCTGTCTTTTGTCCAATTCGCTGTGTATTCATGTGGTTGAAATAATGTCAACAGGCTCTATTTGACATTATATTGAGGTCGTCAGGATTGATTCCAAGTTTTTCGCAAATCATTCTGATTATTTCGGACTGTATGTTATTCAGGTCTTTGTTTTCTGTGATAATTGTCGTGGTAACGGTTTCAGCCGGATTTGAAGTGGCGGTTGTCGTTGTGACTTCGGTGGTGACGGGTTCTGACATTGTTGCAGTAGTAGTTGTTGTTGTTTCGGCAGGAATACTGTCAGAAGTAATCACATCTCCGGTAAGGTCATCAGAAGCTGCAAAAAACTGAGACCAGTAATATGTACCGTTTCGGTAGGTCACGCCGATTCCGATATAGTCAAAATTCTCGCTCAGGATATTTGCACGATGTCCAGATGAGTTCATCCACGAATTCATGACATCTTCCGGCGAATTCTGTCCGTATGCAATATTCTCACCTATATAGCGATAGCGTATTCCCATATCGGTGACAGCAGTAAAGCAGCTTGTACCGTTTGGACGAGTATGAGAAAAATAAGTCTGAATCTCGTTGGCACGGACTATAGCGGCATCACTGAGTGTATCTGAATATTTCAGGAGTTTGAGTCCATTTGTGGCACGTTCACGGTTTACTATCGCAGCTACCTGATAAGCATAGTCCTGAAGCTGTTCGCTGTCATAGCTTGCGGCATAAGCGGTTTGAGTAACAGTCTTTCTGCTGAACGGCAGGGGAGATATTACTGCTGAGAGCATTATCGCACATGTGGCAGCGATTGATATTAATTTCCTTTTCAAAATATTTACCTCCAAAATTATTATGGAATTCCATATTTCAAGAATAACATTTTTTAGCTGTGAAGTCAATGCAGAAATATTACCAGCAAGTAAAAACTTTTTCTTAACCCAGTTTTGCATTATTTTATCAATGTCAACAGGTTTTGATAAATATGATACACTCGAACAAATTTTACAGCACCTTGCAAATATTGATAATAAATTAAAATGATATAATTATCTCTTTTTGGTTTTTAGACCTCCAAGTTGTGAGATTATAAATCTTGCGAGTCGGGGATTAGGGTTTTTAATATTTACAGGATATTGTAATTTTTTTTCATACTGCCACATAGATTACCTCCTTTCCCACGGCCATGGGTCGTCAATCCAAGACCAGTGCTGAGAATCATTTGTCTGCAGGGGGGTTATTGGTCCGAAACGCCTTGAAAATTCTTCTTCAGCGGATTTAAGCAGAGCATTATACTTATTAAAAAGGGCAAGTGCCCGTCTGCAATCGGGGTGAGTATCAAGATAGAGATTAAGTTCCTTTATGGCGAAACTGTATTTCTGTATTCTGTCTAAAAGTACTTCACGTTCATTCATGGCTGTCTGCTCCTCTCTCAAAAGGATAATTCAGGTCAGGGAAGAGAGTTCCCACGGGAAAAGCCTCGTCGTCGGTATAAACTTCCCCCCACTCCTGAAAAGGCACATAAGCCATAGCGAGCGGAGCATTTTTCGGAAAGCGTGACATCATGCTGTCCGAGGGTGGTGGAGCAGGTTTTTTAAAAGTCTCGGGGCGGTTCAGCGAGTTTTCACGCTCACGGAGAATCAGACCGTCCATATCGTCAAAAAGATTGAGATTCATGTTAAGTCCTCCTTTCGTAAAGCGGAGAACACCGTGCAGATGTCCTCCGCACGTTTTATTATATTCAGATTTGATTAAACAGGTGAAAAGACGGGCTGAAAACAAGTCAGTCTGTAACATATTTGAATTGTAAAAAATTATTATTCAACTTCTTTTATCTCTATATGAAATTGCTGTAAATCCCTCTCACTTCGGTGAGGGGGATTTTTTTGTATTCATAGGTACTTGTTATTACGGAAAAAATATGGTATAATGAATATGTGAAAAAATAAGGCATCAGGAGGTAAAAAAATGCAGACCTTAAATAAAGCGTGCAAAAAGATAATTGTTGCATTTATGGCAGTTTTATTCTTTATGGTATCGGATTTCACGGGAGTATCAGCCGAAGAACTTTTCAGCAACCACACAGTAAAAGCAGGTGTATTTTATTTTGAAGGCTATCACATGAAAGACGATGACGACAGGCTTACAGGTTACGGAATTGAGTTTCTTAATCTGGTTTCGGAATATTCGCACCTTAATTTTCAGTATACAGGCTATGACAAGTCGTGGGGCGAAATGCTTGAAATGCTGGAAAACGGCGAAATCGATGTGGTGACTTCCGCAAGAAAAAATGCGGAACGTGAGGAGAAATTTTTATTTTCCTATCCAATCGGCAGAAACAATACTATCCTGTCAGTTCGGGTTGACAATAAAAAGCTCCACGGCAGTGAGTATAATACATACGACGGAATGACGGTCGGAGAAATCAAAGACAGCAGTCAGAATCAGAGCCTTGTTAAGTTTGCCGAAAAAAAAGGTTTTTCCTATAAAGTAAAGACATACTCTGATTCAGGCGTGCTTGCCGAGGCTTTACAGAAAGGCGAGGTCGATGCGATACTTTCAAGCGACCTGAGAAAGACGGAAAACGAAAAAACGCTTGAGGTAATCGAGGAGGACAATTTTTATGCAATTGTCAGAAAGGACGATGTGGAACTTCTCGAGGAAATAAATTATGCTATCGAGCAGATGGACATCAACGAGGGCGACTGGCAAAACGTTTTGTTTTATAAATATTACGGACCTGTTTATCCCTCAGCATTTGAATTTACGGAGCGTGAAAAAGATTATATAAATAAAATCGTTTCGGGAGAAAAAAAAATAACCGTTACCGCACTTGGCAACAGAAAGCCATATTCCTATGAGGAGGACGGGGAGTTAAAAGGCATTCTTCCCGATTATTTCGCATATGTCATGGAACTTGCCGGACTGCCTTATGAAGTCGTTATCCCGAAAGACAAGGAGGACTATTATAATATTGCAGACTCGGACGGCGTAGACGTTGTTATTGACAGCATATCCGATATGAACGGAAATAGTTATCACGGATTCAGCACGGACACATATATGACGACGGGAGTCGCAAGGGTTATACGGCAGGACTTCGACGGCGAGGTTAAAAAAATTGCACTGGCGGACTCCCAGAGCAAGAATCTTATTATTCAGGAACTTCACGGAGACGTTGAATTTCTCACCTATCCGACACGTGAAGACGCAATGCGTGCGGTTTTGAATCGTGAAGCCGATGTTGCATATGTTTACGCCTATTCGGCACAGTTATTTGTGAACAACGATACTACAAACTCTCTGTACTACAGCATTACGAATGATATAAATATTGATTTCAGAATGTATGTCCGCAACAGCACAGACCACGAACTTATAACCATACTGAACAAGTGCCTGCAACAAGTGCCGAGTGACAGGCTGAATCAGTTCGTTTCGGAGTACACGACCTATAACGTCGGGGACGTGAATTTTATTCAGTATCTACAGGCAAATCCGAAAATCATGCTGACAGTTGCATTTATTATTGCTTTTATTGTCTGTATTGTCCTTATACTCTTCCTGAAAGGTCGCTGGAACAAAAAGCTGTTGAACGCAACTGAGCAGTCTAACAGGGAGATGAGTAAACAGCTTGCCATTGTCGAGGCACTCAGCCGTGACTATACAAATGTTTTTGCCGTCAATGAGGAAAAAGGGACAGCCCGAATTATTAAACTTGAGGGATATGTTACAAAGGGTCTTAAAAAAGATTCTGCCGAGGAACACCCATACGCCCCGATTCTGATGCAGTATATAAGCGACCGTGTTCACCCTGAGGACAGGGAGTATCTCGCCGAAAGTCTCTCGCTTTACAAAGTGCGGGAACAGTTCTTGGACAGCGACGAATATACAGGTAGCTATCGCATACAGGTCGACGGCGAGAATCACTATTTTCAGTATACCTATGTGAAAGTAAACGACGGTGCGGAAGGCTTTATACTGGCTGGATTCCGCAATATTGACGAGATGATACGCAGGGAGCAGGCACAGAAAGAAACGCTGGCGGAGGCATTGGCACAGGCTCAGTATGCAAACAACGCAAAAACGACTTTCCTGAATAATATGTCACACGATATCCGCACGCCTATGAATGCCATTATCGGTTTCACTTCGCTGGCTGTTTCTCATATCGACAACAAAACACAGGTTCTGGACTATCTCGGCAAGATTGTTACTTCGAGCAATCATCTTCTCAGTTTGATTAACGACGTTCTGGACATGAGCCGTATTGAAAGCGGAAAAGTCAAGATTGAAGAAAAGGAAGTCAGCCTCCCCGACATCATGCACGACCTTAAAACTATCGTTCAGGCGGACGTTAAAGCAAAACAGCTTGAATTTTACATAGACACTCTCGACGTGACAAACGAAACGATTATTTGTGACAAACTTCGTCTGAATCAGGTGTTACTTAATATTCTTAGCAATGCCATGAAGTACACAAAACCGGGGGGCATGGTGAGTGTCCGTATAATTCAGACTGCGGAGTCGCAGGAAAACTATGCTTCCTATGAGTTCAGAATAAAGGACACGGGAATCGGCATGAGTGCGGAATTTCTGAAACACGTCTTTGAGCCGTTCGAGAGGGAACAGACCGCCACAGTCAGCGGTATTCAGGGAACGGGTCTCGGTCTTGCCATTACAAAAAATATTGTGGACATGATGAACGGCACGATTACAGTTGAAAGTGAAGAGGGTAAAGGCTCGGAGTTTATTGTAAAATTCCGTTTCAGAGTTGCGGAGATTACGGAAAAATCGCAACGTCTCGAACATCTCGCAGACCTGAGGGCTTTGGTTGTGGACGACGATGTAAACACTTGTGTCAGTGTCAGCAAAATGCTTTCCGCAATCGGTATGCACCCCGACTGGACTACCCTTGGAAAAGAAGCTATAATCCGCACGGAATTTGCACTTGAACAGAATGAGTCCTACAGTGCGTATATCATTGACTGGCTTATGCCTGATATGAACGGAATTGAACTCGTCCGCCGAATCCGTAAAGTAATCGGAAACGAAACGCCGATTATAATTCTCACTGCTTACGACTGGGCGGACATTGAGGAGGAAGCAAGAGAAGCAGGCGTGACGGCTTTCTGCTCCAAACCGATTTTCTTTTCCGAACTGCGTGGCGTTCTGGCTACGCCTTACACGGATAAGGATAGTCCTGAAGAAACGGACAAGCCTGAACTGCGTTTTGACGGAATGAAAATTCTGCTTGTTGAGGATAACGAACTTAATCAGGAGATTGCACAGGCTATCCTTGAAAATGTCGGATTTGTAATTGACACCGCCGACGACGGAACGGTCGCCGTTGATATGATTAAAAATGCGTCAGCCGATACTTACGACCTTATTCTTATGGACGTTCAGATGCCCATTATGAACGGCTATCAGGCTACGAGGGCTATACGTTCGCTTGACGACACTGCAAAGTCGGAAATACCCATTGTAGCAATGACGGCAAACGCTTTTGAAGAGGACAGGCAGGAGGCTATCGAGGCAGGCATGAACGGCTATGTTGCAAAGCCTATCAATATAGATAAACTTATGGAAACGCTTAAAGAGATTCTTAAATAATATAATAACAAAAAACGGTCTCTCCGTTCACGAGAGACCGCAGTTGAAATTATAGAAAAGAATTTCAGATATAATTCAGGAGGGTTATTATGAGATATAATTTTTATGGCTGGAAAACAGCAACAGTTAAACCTATTAACAATATTTATCCGTCAGTAAATTCCCCGTCGGATTTATATGACGCACTGTCGGAAATATGGTGTGCGGAAACCTGCGCTCCGAGAATGAGGGAGAAGTGGACTTCCGACAATAAAACTCTTGAACAATGTTCAATAACTGCATTTCTGGTGCAGGATATTTTCGGCGGAAAAGTTTACGGCATACTACGTGACGGCGGTAATTATCATTGCTACAACGTAATCGGAGAATGTGTTTTTGACCTGACAAGCGAGCAGTTCGGCAACGAAAAACTTGTTTATGAAAATAATCCCGAGCAGTTCAGGGAGGTGCATTTTGCAAAGGAAGAAAAACGGTTAAGATATGAATTTCTGAAAAAATCACTTATGGAGTATAAAAAATGAAGAGAATTATGTTTGTCTGCCACGGCAATATATGTCGCAGTCCTATAGCGGAGTTTATTTTCAGGGATATGCTGAAAAAATGCGGTCGTGAAAAAGAGTTTGCCGTTGCATCATCTGCGACAAGCACCGAGGAAATATGGAACGGAATCGGAAATCCCGTATATCCTCCTGCTGAAGCTGAACTTAAAAAGCACGGCATTTCTTGCAAAGGAAAAATAGCGGTACAACTTAAAAAATCCGACTATGATAAATATGATTTGTTTATCTGCATGGACGGCAGAAATATTATAAATACTCTGCGGATTTTCGGCGAAGACCCTGACAAAAAAGTCCGTAAACTGCTGAAAAACAAAGATGTTTCTGACCCTTGGTATACGGAAAAATTTGATGTTGCCTATAATGATATTTACGGGGGTTGCCGTCAGATTCTTGAGGATTTTTAATGCAGAAATGAAATTCATTGAAAAAAATACAGACAGGGAAAATATATCGTAAAGATGTATTTTCGCCTGTTTTTTTTTATTCTGATTGTTTAAATGCCGAAATAATGGCAATTATGGCATATTTAAAGATTATTTTCAGTATATTTAAGTTTGAAAATGTCGTAAAAATAATGGGTTTATTCTGAAAAATAGGGTGTAAATTTTGCTGTGGGAGTATTATAATATAAACATGATAAGACACACGGAAGAAACCGAAAGGGTTTCGGAAGTGTAAGAAAATTTCAGATATTCCACAGATTTTAATATATAAAACAGGCTGTCGGAGTCAGAAAGGGTTATGATTATGAAAGGTACATATAGAAATTTAAAGAAAAAATTTGCTTTTTTGATGGCATTGTCAATGACATCAGGTTACACAGGACTTACAACCTTTGCAGAAGAATTTTCCAATCAGACTACCGGCACTCCTTCAGATGACAACAACGATTCAGCACTTGAAGTTAAAGTTACCGAGAACACGGAAACAGGAACGGGTGCAGTTGAAATTACATTTGCTTCAGTGATTAAAAAAGCAGTCGACGCTGAATTTACACTTTCAGGTGCAAATTTCTCGGATACGAAAACAGTTGAAAACGTTCTCGTAGATAAAGTAAAAGTACAGTTTGAAGATGTTCCCGCAGGCGAATACACACTCACAGCAAAGTCGAATAAATTCGCTACATACTCACAGGTATTTACCGTTGAAAAGAACGTTTCATCTTCACTCTCAATAACAGCAGGCGTTGCAAAAGTCGGCGGAAATGCTGTAAAAGCCGGTGAAGACACAACAAAAGGTTCTGGCGGTATGGGAGCAATGATTATAGGCGATGTGGACGGCGACGGAATAGTTACAGATGATGACAAAGCACTTCTTCTGAATAACATAGAGACCAGCCCGAACAGCACGGAAACAGACCTCAACGGTGACGGAAAAACAACTCTTGCAGACCTCGAGCTTTTCATTGACGGCTATGAATACAGAAATGAAATAATCCGTTCGTCAATTGAAAAATGTACTATCATCAGAAAAGACAATGTTTCGACACCTAATACATTTTTCGCAGAAGGCAGTGTAAATCCAGAACAGATGCTTCGCGGAGAGGGCGAATTAAAGCTTGAACCAGCAAAGGCTGACGAACCGATTTCAGAAGAAAATCCCGTAGCTATAGCATTCAAGGTTGATGAATCACAGGAAATCGAGGGAATGACGCTCGGAACGGGTGCAGGTTCGGAAATCGAACAGGGTTATATTGATGTGGTATATATCGATGAAGAAACAAAAGAAGAAAAAACAATAAAAGTCCCTGTAGAGAAAGACATAGACCACATATTACTTGAAAGCGACGCAAGAGCAGAGATTGACAAAAACGGAAACATTCAGCTTAATCTCGGCAAACAGATAGCAGTCAAGAAAGTTACGATTACTGTTACATCTATGGCAAACAAGGCAAATATCGCAGCAATCAGCGAAGTCAAGTTTCTCAACGACATGGAAAGCCGTATTCCCGAGCCTGATGTTGAAATACCTGAAAATCTCTCAGCAGATGCAGGAGACAAGAAATTCAGCCTGAAATGGAATCCATGCGTAAACATCATGGGCTATGAAGTAAAAATAGAATGCGGTGGAAAAACAGAAGTAGTCTTCACTGATAAAAACAGCCTTGAAGTAGGAAATTTCAACAACGATGAATTAAAGAACTACCAGATTTACAATGTAAGCGTGCAGTCAGTAAACGGTGCATGGAGCAGTGGCTACAGCACGACCGTTAAGGTAACTCCGAAAGCTACAAGTGCACCTAAAAAACCCGATTATGTAAAAGCTACAGGCGATGTAGGAAGATTAAACGTAAGCTGGGGCGATACGGAAGATGCACAGTGGTACAATGTTTTCTACAAAATGGCAGATTCAGATGCGGAATTTCAGCAGTTTGGCGGAAAAATTGAGGGCAAAACAAGTATTGTTATAACTCAGCTGGAAAAACTCAAAGAGTATGTGGTTTATGTACAGGCTCACAACGAGAACGGTGCAAGCCCTGACTCCAATCTGGCAAAAGCAAAAACTATTGACAGAGAACTTGCAAAAATGCCTGTTTACAACCTCGTAAACTGGGACGAAAACGGAAAACCCGGACGCTCGCACATTGTTGATGCAAGAATGAACAAAGGTTATATGGTAAACAGTAACTTAGACAACAACGAAGGAAAAGACTGGAACAAAACTGCATGGGGAAGCATAGACGGAGACCCTAATTCATATTACGAAAGACAGACCAATGACGATGGCGGTTACCGCTGGTTAATCGATGAGGGTGTAACTTATACTTTTGACCAGGCGTATAAAATCAGGACAATCGGCATACTTACAACAACATCTGGCATGAATTTCACACATTTCAGATGGTGGGACAAAGACGGCAAAGAACACCGTGTTGGTGAGGGCTGGGACGAAGTGAATTATTCCTCAAGAAGATATGATGCAAACGGCAAACCTTATTACATTATCACACTTCCCGAGACAGTAGAAGCAGTTAAATTTCAGATTGGTCTTTCAGACTACTGGGGCAATGGCTTTATTAACATTGCAGAAGTGTACTTCTACAACGAAGACAACGGTATCATGGACGAAATCATGGGACTTTATGTTGACGATTTACACACAGTTCTCAGAGATAACGTAAGTCAGAAAGATATTGACAAATTACGCAAGAAAATAGAATTACCTGACAGATTCGGTAACTACAATACAATCAACAAAGACTCTTTAATGCGTGAACTTCAGACAGCAGAAGATATATTAAACGCAAAGAATCTCAGCCCTGTAGTAGAAGTACATAACAACATCTCTACAAAGGACGTTGGCATAAACCGTGGATTCGGCGGTCTTAATGCATGGCAACCACTCGGCGTTTCGGCAGGAAGCGGAGAAGAAATAACAGTTTATGTAGGAAGCAGTAAAAAGAAGACGGGTGCTTCAACAGATTTAGAGCTTGTTTTCACACAGTATCACTCAGAATCAGCAAGCGTTACTTTTGAACCAAAGAGACTTAACGTAGGCAAAAACGTTATAACTCTTCCGAAAGGTTCACTTGCTGAACAGGAAAACGGCGGTGCTTTATATGTTCAGTACAAAGGCGACAAAAATTCAGACGAAAGATATTCAGTACGTGTTACGGGTGCTACTTCAATTCCGAAACTCGACCTTTATCAGATTACTGATGAGGCTGAACGCACAAGAAGAGCTGTTGAATTTGTAAAGAAGCTTGATGAATACGTACCGACTATCGAGGCTCTCCACAACGAAAAACATCAGGGTTCAGAAAATTCAGACATCAACCTTGATTTTGATGAACAGAACTGTATTTTAGGTGCGTCTGACATAATGCTTGATACAATGATGTACTCACTCCCAGCAAAACAGATACTCGCAGGAATGGGAAGCGGAACAGTTGAAGAACGTGCTGAAACTCTCCTTAAATCTCTTGACGCAATGGAAGAAATGATGCATCTTTTCTATCAGCACAAAGGTCTCAGCACTTCCGCAAAAGATGCACAGGACACAATTCCCACAACTCATCTCAATATCCGCTATCAGCGTATGTTTGCAGGTGCATTTATGTACGCTTCAGGAAACCACATAGGCATTGAATGGGGTTCATCTCCGGCAATGTCGGGCTGTAAATCGGTAATCACAGACGATGAGGGCAGATATGTAAGCGGTGACTACTTCGGCTGGGGTATCGCACACGAAATCGGACACTGCATTAATCAGGGAACTTATACAGTGGCTGAAATCACAAACAACTACTTCGCACAGCTTGCACAGGCACAGGATAAAAACGAGGGAATGCGTTTCCAGTATGACAACGTATTCAAGAAAGTTACATCAGGTACAAAGGGAAATTGTTCCAATATCGCAACACAGCTTGCTATGTACTGGCAGTTACATCTTGCATACGACAACGGCATGAACTTCAGAACATACGAAAACTACAACGACCAGCTTAACAATCTCTTCTATGCAAGAGTTGACACATATTCGAGAACACCTTCAAAAGCTCCCAAGCCTAAGAACATCGCTCTTACTCTCACAGACAACACAGACCAGAATTTAATGCGTCTTGCGTGTGCAGCAGCAAACAGAAACGTTCTTGAATTTTTCGAACACTGGGGCAAAACTCCAAACGTTGACACTATAAAGTACGCAGAACAGTTCGCAAAGGAAACAAGGGCAATCTACTTTGCTAACGATGATTCAAGAATCTACGCTCTCAACGGAAGCGGAAGCACTTTAGGCACAGACTGCAAAGTAAACGCTGTAACAAACGTTTCAATCGGAATCGGCGATGCTCCCAACAAGGTTAATCTTTCTTTTGAGTCAACCGATATCGCAGAAGAAGATATACTCGGCTATGAAATCGAGCGTTGTATAATCTCAGGCGGTGACGTTCAGGCAACACCAGTAGGATTCTCACAGGACGGAACTTTCACAGATACTATCTCAACAATGAACAACAGAACAGTATTTTACAGAATCACACTCATCGACCAGTATCTTAACCGTTCTGCAACAGTTGAAACCGAGCAGGTTAAAATTGAACACGACGGCAGTATGGACAAATCAAACTGGACTATCAGTACAGAGGGATTCACAGAACCCGAAGAGAGAATACACGCAACAGAAGAATCATACGATTGTCACGCTGTTCTTCCGACACCGGAGGCAGATGCTATAGATTTCGATTTGAAAACGGTTTACACACCGCACATCGAGAACGAAAGAGCAGAACTTACTATTTCGTTCAATCAGGTACTTACAACCACAGGTCTTAAATATACGGCAGGCGACGGTCAGGCAATCGGAGCATATGAAATTTACGTATACGAAGAGGACGACTGGACTCTCGTATCACAGGGCGAATTTAACGGTAGCAAGACAGTTTACTTCGCAAACTCCGACGGAAAGTATGTTACAACTTACGACACAACTGATATTAAACTTGTTATTACAGGTCAGCAGAATCAGGATATTTCAATTGCTGAAATAGACGTACTCGGAGTAACGGGCGATAACGTTGATTTCAGAACAACCACAGACAATACCACAAAGGTTATCGGAACTCTCGGAGATGACTACTTCTACGATGCAACAGACGAAAACGCATACATTCCGGCAGGCTCGTTGATGTTCACAGGTTCTTACAAAGGAAACCCCGCTTACAACATGGTAATGCTTTACGACAATAATGGAAATGTAGTCGGCGGTGTTGATGAGAACGGTGCTGTAAAGGCACAGCAGATAATACTTGCAGACGTTCCGGACGGAAAGAATATAACAGAAGTTACCAACGGTACATGGATTTACTGGATTGAACCCACAGAACTTGAAAAAATGGAAAAACTTCCTGAAAAGGTACGTGTTGAACTCTACAGAGTAAGCGACGCAAAGACAAACAACGGATTCAGGCTTGTAAGTGATTCGCTTTACGAGCAGTTACCAGAAAATCTTCCGACAATAATGCTGACTTCTGAAAGACCACAGGCAACCACAACTACAACAACAACCTCAGACACGGAAACTACATCTACAACTACTGCAACCGCAGATACTACAACTCAGGACACTGAAAATACAGATACCGAAAGCACAGACACAGATACAACAACCACAACTACTACCACTACAGCTTTTATCAAGGAATCTTCTGAGGAGGAGTAAGATATATATAATGGAAGGAGAACAGCTATGATTAAGCAGTTTTTAACAGGTATATTTGCCATTCTCACAGTTAGTGGTACACTTACTACTAATTCAAATACAACAACAGGTTCTACAGCAGGTAATTCAATACTTCTTTCTACATTTCAGAAAATCGGCAATTCTGTCGGCAATGAAAATGTTGAAGTTAAGACAGGTGGCGAATATGAGTTATCTGTTGATGAAAACGGTGAAATCAGGCTGTTCATTCCTGAAACAAGTCCCCTCAGAACAGACAACAATCTCCTTTCTATCCGTATCAATACGGGCGTGACACTGGCAGACGCTGAACTTACGAAAAACGAGGAAATCGAAAGTTATATCATTGATTATACTGTCAACAAAGAAGACGGATTGATTCATATATATCTTAAGAATGTGCCTCAGCTTTTCAATAACAGGGAGTCTGTTATAGTTGGTAATATAAAAGCCACAAAGAGCGGTGAAACCGAAGAAACGGAAGTTGATTTCAATAATTGTACTTCCAGTGTAATATCGGAAGAAAATTCAATGAACGCAATAACGGAGGCATTAAAGAGCAAAACAGAACAGACACAAAAAGACATCGTAAAATCCACAGAAAATGTAGGAAATTCCTCCGCAAATTTCAGAACAAGAGAGACACAGAATGAAGATGGCGAACTGGAAAAACAGACTGTTTCAGTTTCAGTTGACAATACAGGTATGCAGACAATCCAGACTGTTACAGAAAAGAAAGACGGCTCGAAAGAAACAATTATTGAGGTAAAACCCGCAGGCGTGTCAGGAGCTGAAGCAGACGATTTAAGTTCAAAAACTGTTATAAAAACAAATTCAGACGGTTCATCATCAACCGTGAAAGAAGAAAAAGTAAACGGTACAGTATCGGTTACAAGTTTTGAAACAGATTCAAACGGTGAAGTTACAAGTTCGCATTATTCTGAAACGGATTCAAAGGGTAATGTTAAAGAGGTTGACAATGTTGCAATAGGCAATGACGGAAGTGCATCATTAAATTCAGACGGAAAGCCGGTTACAGTAACTACCACAACTACTACCACAACAACAATTACTACAACAACCACTACAACAACAGAAGAACCTACAACAACTTCCACAACAGAAGAACCTGCAACAACTTCTACAACAGAAGAACCTGCAACAACTTCCA
>CAMWQJ010000044.1 GCA_947176415.1 uncultured Ruminococcus sp.
ATACCATATACAAAAAATAAAATTATTAAAATTCATTAACTTATTGTTATATGTCAACATCCAGTTCCTAAAACTGGTATTAATATTCGTCTGTTAGTATATCATTTAAAATTAATACTTATGACATTTTAGATTTGCGTTTTGAGATTATGTGACCAAAATTTCACATAAATATATTTTATACTGCTTGGATTTTCTTCTATGTAATCTTCAATAGATTGCCATTGAGGAATAGTGATTGATAAATATTTTGAATATTTCTTATTATATTTTCTTGGGTCAATCATATTAATTATAAATGAAGTAAATTGTCTTACAAGTCGTCTCAATGAATTTATTCGCTTTTCATTTGATTTCTCTGAGGCAATAAAATAAAAATCCAATAAAAACTCAAGTTCAATGTGTATATATCCTTGATATGCAACTGATTTGTGTTTTCCGAATCTATCATTTTTAATTATATTCGGGAAATAGAATCGACCAATTTCAACTAAAGCTGACAGTTTCGAAATTAATTTGATTCTTTCTCGAGAAAAAGACTCTAAATTAACCTCACCCAATTCACAATAATGAATAATTTCCATCATAGTTTCTACAACATCTCTATACCATGATAAAAGTTCGCATCTGTATCTTTCGGTCAATTCATATTCTTTTGTGTTTGTTGATGTTGTATAAATTGGAGCAGTAGAAAGCAATTATAATTGTTGCTACTACATTTAAAATACTTGCTACATTCTCTGTAATAAAAGAAATTACTATTTCAAAATACTCCTGTTTGTATTAATTAGTTTATTTAAATTAAGTTTAATTATGTTATCTTGATTTAAAAACAAAAATTTATTTTTCTATAATATCATTTGTTGTATATTATACAATTATCCTCAGTTAACAGCCTGTCCACTAAATTATTCCTATATTAGTACACCGGATTCTCATGTGACACATTTTCTGTTAATCTTCATGTAACATTATAGCATAAAAAGTCAAACTAAAACAGAAAATGTCAAAAACGATAAATGGAAATGACAAAATTGGCATATTATCTACTCATAAAACATCTTGCATATGGCCGTTCAAACCGTCGAGTAACAGAGTATTATAGTATAATCCGTGTCATATTTCGTGTCATATTTTAGTATAAATCTTAAAATTTAAAGGCTAAAATCTTATTCTTTTACGATAAATCTATTTATTTTCATATTTATTAAAACATAAAGAAAACCGCTGTACACTGCGAAAAACACAATATACAACAGTTCTGATAATGGCGCGGATTGAGAGATTTGAACTCTCGCACCGGTTTCCCGACCTACTCCCTTAGCAGGGGAGCCCCTTCACCACTTGGGTAAATCCGCATAATATGGCGGAGAGGGTGGGATTCGAACCCACGTGACCGTTAAGTCAAACGGTTTTCAAGACCGCCTCGTTATGACCGCTTCGATACCTCTCCGTGTTTATTTGTTCTGTGCCTTACGACTATTATATTATAGCACGGCTTTTAAAAAAAGTCAAGCCTTTATAATGACAAAAAACAGGTAAATTTTTCCTGATTTTTTATGCATAGTGCTGTAATAAAATATTAAAATATTTAAATATGGAATTTTTCGGAAAAACAGCTTTACATAATTGACTTTTTAGTGTAAAATATACATAGATAAATTTTTTGAGAGGTGCTATATGGAACAACCAAAGTATAAAAGAATACTTCTGAAGGTGAGTGGAGAGGCTCTCGCAGGTGAAAAGAAAACGGGGCTTGATTTTGACATAATCACGGACATATGCAGAAGCATAAAGAAATGCGTCGATGCAGGCGTGCAGGTGGGCGTTGTCGTCGGCGGAGGAAACTTCTGGCGTGGACGTTCAAGCGGAGCAATGGACAGGACAAGAGCCGACCACATCGGAATGCTTGCGACGGCAATGAATGCCCTTGCACTTGCTGATGCACTTGAATCTCTCGGCTGTGTCGTAAGGGTGCAGACGGCTATCGGTATGCAACAGGTTGCAGAGCCTTATATAAGGAACAAGGCGGTAAATCATCTTGAAAAGGGGCGTGTTGTCATTTTCGGCTGTGGCACGGGAAATCCGTTTTTCTCGACCGATACTGCGTCATCTCTGCGTGCGGTTGAAATTGATGCCGATATTTTCCTGAAAGCAACGCTCGTTGACGGCGTTTATGACAAAGACCCTCATAAATATCCGGACGCAAAGAAATATGACAGACTGACATTCAGTCAGGTACTCAGCGAGGAACTCGCCGTAATGGACAGTACCGCTGCAACGATGTGCCGTGACAATCATATGAAAATGCTTGTTTTCGACCTGTCACGTCCCGACAATATATATGACGCTGTAATGGGACTTGATATCGGAACTATAGTAGAAGAAGGATAAAAAAATCAAACGAAAGGACTTTTTAAAAATGAAAGAACAGATGAACATTGCAAAGGAAAAAATGAACAAGAGCCTGAACGCTCTTAAGAACGAGTTTGCCTCGATACGTGCAGGAAGAGCGAATCCCGCAGTGCTTGACAAGGTAATGGTTGACTATTACGGAGCTCCCACGCCTGTCAATCAGATGTCGGCAATATCGGTCTCAGAGGCAAGAATACTTGTTATTCAGCCGTGGGACAAGTCGTCTCTCAAACTCATTGAAAAGGCTATACTCGCTTCCGACATCGGAATAAACCCGACAAACGATGGTACGGCTATCCGCCTTGTTTTCCCACAGCTTACGGAGGAAAGACGTAAGGAACTCTGCAAGAGCGTAAAGAAATACGGCGAGGAATGCAAAGTTACAATCCGCTCGGTAAGACGTGACACTATGGAAAAATTCAAGGCTATGAAGAAAAATTCCGAAATCACGGAGGACGACCTCAAGGACTGCGAGAAGAAAGTTCAGGACCTGACGGACAAATTCTGTGCGGACGTTGACAAGGCTGTTGCAGAAAAAGAAAAAGAAATCATGACGGTGTGAGTCTGCCATGGCGATATTCGGTAAAAAAGATAACAGGGAAGAGCAGTCTTTGCCGGCTGTTCTTCCTCAGCACGTCGGCTTTATAATGGACGGCAACGGCAGGTGGGCTAAAAAAAGAGGTCTGCCACGTTCTTTCGGACACCGTGAGGGAGCAAAGAATTTCAAGAAGATTGTTCGATATTGTAAGGATATAGGACTGAAAAATATTTCCTTTTACGCTTTTTCAACGGAAAACTGGCAGAGACCCGACGACGAAATAAGTACAATAATGGAGCTTTTCCGTGACTATATCGTCGATGTAAGAAATTTTCTCAGCGAAAACACAAGAATGATTTTTCTTGGCGACAAGTCGGCATTTGACGAAGATTTGCAGAATAAAATGATAAAGCTGGAGGAGGATACCGCACATTATACGGAAATGAATCTGATGATGGCGGTGAATTACGGCGGACGTGACGAAATAGCACATTCCGCAAGAATCCTCGCACAAAAGGCAAAAAATGGGGAAATTAATCCCGAAGACATAACGGAGCAGTCTGTTGCGGATAATCTCTATACGGCTGGTTTTCCTGATGTTGATTTGCTTATCCGTCCGAGCGGTGAACTCCGTTTATCCAACTATTTAATATGGCAGTGTGCATATGCGGAATATTATTTCACTGACGTTCTGTGGCCTGATTTTTCCCCGAAAGACCTTGACAGAGCGTTGATTGAATTTGCAGACAGAAACCGCCGTTTCGGAGGAATATAATGCTGACAAGAATAATTTCAGGAGCAGTCGGCGTTGTGATAATGGCGGTTGTGCTGTATTTTCATAATACAATCGTACTTCCGACAGCTGTGGCATTTATGATTGCGGTTATGCTTTATGAACTTCTAAGAGCCGTAAAAATGCACAAGTGCGTGCCTGTTCTAATTGCGTCGGAAGTATGCGGAATAGTCATGCCGTTTATATATGATAATTTTGATATCATGCTTGATGTTAAAAGATTAAGCGGAAACGATATAAGGAGATTTCCTCTTATATCATTCGCAGTGACTTTATTATGTGCGTTTGTGATATTCGTGACGTGGCTTAAAAAGCACAAGGAAATCAGATATGAACAAGTATTCTTTACACTTGCCGTCATGATACTTGTACCGCAGGCAATGTCAACTATGATACGTATTCACAACTTTGACAGCAACGACGGTCTTTTCCTGCTCATAATGGCACTCTGCGGTGCGTGGATTGCAGATACAGGAGCTTATTTCACGGGCGTTGCATTAGGTAAGCACAAACTATGCCCCGAAATCAGTCCGAAAAAAACCATAGAGGGCTTTATAGGCGGTATTCTTACAACGGGAATAGTTTACGCTGTGGCTTTCTGTGTGCGTTCGGACAGATTCAATTTAAAAACCGTACTTTTTACATTTATCATGGGTGCGGTATGTGCGGTTATCGGAACAGTAGGCGACCTGTCGGCTTCAATGGTAAAAAGACAGATAGGCTTTAAAGACTACGGCAGAATCATGCCCGGACATGGCGGTCTTATGGACAGATTCGACAGTGTATTATTTGTACTGCCCACATTCTATGCATTTATTGTAATTGCTGATGTAATATAAAAATCATGAAAGGAGACTAAACGTTATTTTCAGGCGGATAGTCCCTTTTTGCATTCAGACGTTGAATTTTTCATATAATAAAGGAGATTATAAACAATGAGAAAGACAGTTTCCGTTTTAGGTTCTACGGGGTCTATCGGCACTCAGTCGCTTGAGGTCTGTGAAAAACACGGTCTTGACATACTCGCACTCTCTGCCGAAAAAAACGCCGTACTTCTTGAGGAACAGGCGAGAAAGTATAATCCGCAGTACGTCAGTATAGGCGAGGGGAAATATAAGGAATTAAAAGAACGTCTTTCAGATACGGATATAAAAGTCCTCTGCGGTACGGACGGACTCTGCGAGATAGCACGTCTTGAAAAAAACGACATAGTGCTTAATTCGGTAGTCGGCATGGTCGGACTTCTTCCCACTCTCACGGCTATAGAATCAGGAAAAGACGTTGCACTTGCAAACAAGGAAACACTCGTTGCAGGCGGTGAGATTGTAATGTCGTCGGCAAGAAAAAAGGGAGTTGAAATATACCCCGTCGACAGCGAACATTCCGCCATATTCCAGTGTCTGCAAGGCAACAGGAGGGAACAGCTGAGGAAAATTATTCTCACTGCGTCAGGAGGACCTTTTTTCAAAAAAAACTACGAAGATTTAAAGAAAGTCACAAAAGCCGACGCACTTAAGCACCCTAACTGGAGCATGGGAAGCAAGATAACTATAGATTCCGCAACACTTATGAACAAGGGTCTTGAATTTATCGAGGCAAAATGGCTTTTCGACCTTGCTCCCGAACAGATAGAAATAGTTGTACACCGTCAGAGCATTGTGCATTCTGCGGTTGAATATAATGACTTTTCGGTTATTGCACAGCTCGGCGTGCCTGACATGAAAATCCCGATACAGTATGCACTTCTTTATCCTGACAGAATGCCGTGTCCGACAAAACCGCTTTCGCTTACGGACTACGGCTGTCTCACGTTTGAAAAGCCTGACTATGATACTTTCGTATGTCTCCGCACGGCGATAAAGGCGGTAAACCTCGGCGGTGCTTATCCTTGTCTTGTCAATTCAGCCAACGAAGAGGCAGTAGGAGCGTTTCTCAACGACAGGATAGAATTTATAAAGATAGGGGAGATAGTTTCTTCCGTGATTGAAAAATTCGACCTTATGGAAATTTCCTGCTATGATGATGTTGTAAAGGCGGACAGAATGGCGAGGGAGTACGTCAGAAATATAACGGGCTGATTTTTTAAAAAAAGGAGATTCAGAATGGGTATAATTATCGCAATACTTATTTTCGGACTTATAGTCACCGTACATGAATTCGGTCATTTTATCTGTGCAAAGCTAAGTAAGGTAAGAGTGCTTGAATTTTCGGTCGGCATGGGTCCTAAACTCATACAGAAAAAAAAGGGTGAAACGATGTATTCGCTGAGACTTCTGCCTGTCGGCGGTTACTGTTCAATGGAGGGCGAGGACGAGGATTCAGGCGACCCGCACAGTTTCCGCAGTGCAAAGCTGTGGAAACGAATGGTAATACTCGTTGCAGGTGCATTAATGAATTTTATTCTCGGATTTGTCATGACTACTGTCATGGTTTCAATGCTCGATACCGTTCCCACAATGCAGATAGAGGGATTCAGTGCGGTTGAGCTTGAGGACGGCACGCTTGAAATGCGGTCGGGAAGCTATGATTCGGGACTTCGGCACGATGATATTTTCTATGAGATAGACGGCGTAAGGATTTTCAGTATGCTTGACCTTAACTATATTCTTTCGTCGTCGTCGTCAGACTTTCATGATGTTATTGTAAAACGCAACGGTGAGAAACTTGAAATAGATGATGTCAGATTTTCAAACGCAAGTGGAGGAGTTGTTGATTTCGGACTTATTCAGAGGGAAAAAAATCCCTTTACCGTGATAAAAGGCTCGGGAGAAATTTTCTTCTCAATGGGTCATATAGTTGAGCTGTCACTCAGCCAGCTTTTTACGGGAAAAACCGCAAGCGAGGATATTTCAGGACCGATAGGCGTTGTAACGGCTATAAACGAAACCACGCAGGAAAGCGAAGATGCAAGAGATACAGTATTCAATCTTGTCTATATGACCGCACTTATTACTATAAATATCGGTATATTCAATCTTCTGCCGATTCCGGGGCTTGACGGCGGACGGCTTATATTCTGCTTTATAGAACTTTTCAGACGCAAGCCTGTAAAGCCTGAGCATGAGGGATATGTTCATCTCGCAGGAATGCTTCTGCTTTTCGGAATAATGATTTTCGCAACATACAACGACATTGTGCGTCTCATATCGGGAGGAGTTTAAAAAATGAGAAATGTAAAACCTGTGAAAGTCGGGGAATGCGTTCTCGACGGAAAACACATATATATACAGTCAATGCTTAACGTGCGTTCAGACGACATAGAGGGAAATGTAAGACAGGCGGTTGAACTTGAAAAGGCGGGTTGCGAGATAATCCGCACTGCTATTCCCGACATGGAGGCTGTAAAGCTGATTCCAGCCATAAAGAACGCTGTTAAAATTCCGCTTGTCGCTGATATTCATTTTGATTACAGGCTTGCACTTGAATCCGCACACGCAGGAGTTGACAAAATACGAATAAACCCAGGGAATATAGGAGGAAACGACAGGGTAAAGCAGGTTGCCGACGTATGCAGGAAGAAGAATATTCCGATAAGAATCGGGGTAAACTCGGGTTCTCTTGAAAAGGAAATACTCGAAAAATACGGCTCGCCGACTCCCGAGGCACTTGTTGAAAGTGCAATGAGGCACGCTTCACTTCTCGAACAGTTTGATTTTGATGACATTGTAATTTCGATAAAATCTTCCGACGTGAATAAGATGATTAAGTCTTACCGTCTTGTTTCCGAGAGATGCAATTATCCGCTACACCTCGGAGTTACGGAGGCAGGCACTGAGCGAATGGGAATTATAAAATCCGCTGTCGGAATAGGTTCGCTCCTTTGCGACGGAATAGGCGAAACAATTCGTGTATCGCTTACGGACGACCCTGTAAAAGAAATTGCGGGGGCGAGGGATATTCTGAAAGCCATAGGAAAATACAGGGGTGTAAGGCTTGTTTCGTGTCCTACCTGCGGACGGACGAGGATAGACCTTGTTAAAGTGGCAAACGAAATTGAAAAAGCTGTAGCAGGCATGGACAAGGATATAACGGTTGCCGTAATGGGCTGTGCCGTGAACGGTCCGGGGGAGGCAAGGGAAGCCGATATAGGCATAGCAGGCGGAAACGGCTGTGCGGTGATTTTCAGGAAAGACGGCACACAGCGGAAAATCAAAGAGGAGGAAATTGTCGGAGAACTCCTTTCGGAGATTGACAGACTTTGATATATGAAAAAAAATTTAGCTGAATTTTTAAAGGAATATTGCGGAGAGATTCCCGAAAGCACGAGAAACGGCGAGGTATATAAAATAACCTATTCCGAAAAGCTCGATTATTTCGGAATTTTCGCCGTTTTTAAAAAAATCGTTCCCGCAGGTGATATATTCGCATTTGAAAAAGCCGTTGAAGAAGCCCTTAAAACTGATAACGTCTGCCTTTACTGCCGTTACGAAATGCCGTTCAGTAAAAATTTCTGCAAAGAAATGATAAATCTTTTAAAGCGTGATATTTCGGCTGTCAACGGCTATCTCGAGGAGGCGGAAATAAATCACGACGGAAACAGGCTTGTTATAAATCTTGCACACGGCGGACGGGATATTCTCGAAAAAAGCCATTTCTGCACGGCTTTTTCCAGACTTATATATAATCAGTTCGGCGAGGAAATAACCGTTATACTTGACGGCGAAGATGTATCATCGGCGGAATTTGAAAACATGATTAAAAATGAGATAGCCAGACAGCCCGACTACAGCCGACAGCTTATAAATGACGGAAAGACGGAGGATAACGAAGAAAAAGTTACTGTGCCGAAACAGTCTATAGACATCAGCTTTCTTGATACGGATTTTGACCGTGAGTCCGCAGAAATAATCATCGGAAAAGCCATACGTGAAAAACCGAAGGCTATCGTTGACGCAGTAAATGAACTGAAAACAAATCAGGTTGTCTTGGGTGATATTTTTGAGACCGAGACAAAAGAAATGAAAAATGAAAGAGTTTCGGTTTCTCTCAGCATAACAGACTACAGCGGTTCAGTTATCGTGAAGATTTTCGGCAACAGCAGTGAAATTGAAAAAACAGGCGTTACATCGCTGAAAAAAGGCGAAACACTGCTTGTCTCGGGATTTGTTGACTCTGATAAATTCATAAATGATATAACGATTACGCCCGACTCAATTATAAAAGTAAAGCGTATACCGAAAAAAGACAATTATCCCGAAAAGCGTGTTGAACTTCACTGCCATACAAATATGTCAGCTATGGACGCTGTTACAGACCCCGTTACGCTGATAAAAAGGGCTGCCGAGTGGGGACATCAGGCAATGGCTATAACAGACCACGGAGCAGTACAGGCATTTCCCGACTGTATGTACAATATGCCGAAAAATTTCAAAGTAATATATGGCTGTGAGGCGTATGTCGTCAACGACCTTGACAAGCGGAATATTCTTAAAAATCCCGACAGCAGAAGTATAAACGACGAGATAATTATTTTTGACGTTGAGACAACGGGGCTTTCTTTTTCGTCGGACAGGCTTACGGAAATAGGTGCTGTAAAGCTGAAGAATATGCAGATAACGGACACTTTCAACACAAAGGTAAATCCGAAAAAGCACATTCCCGAAAAGATAACTGAACTTACGGGAATAAGCGACGACGACGTTAAAGACGCACCCGAAGAAAAAGAAGCAGTTCTTGAATTTATGAAATTCTGCGGTGACAAGCCTGTGCTTGTTGCACACAATGCAGATTTTGACACGACATTTATAAAAGAAGTCTGCATTCGTAACGGTATCGAGTTTGATTTCAACTACATAGATACGCTTATCCTATGTCAGATAATGTTGCCTGATATGGCACGATATAAGCTCGATAACGTGGCAAAAAAGCTGAAACTCGGAAAATTCGACCACCACAGAGCCTCGGACGATGCCATGATGCTTGCGAAGATATATATTGAACTTGTCGGACGGCTTGTCAGCGAAAAGGGTATTAAAATTCTTGACGAGCTTAATTCAGGGGCAGGAGAAATTGACATCAGAAAATTAAAGTCATATCATCAGATTATACTTGTGCGGAATCAGGCAGGACTAAAAAATCTCTATCGTCTCGTATCGTACAGCAATCTGGAGTATTTCTATAAAAAACCGCTTATCCCGAAATCCTTACTGGAGAAACACCGTGAAGGGCTTATATTTGGAAGTGCCTGCGAGGCGGGAGAACTTTTTCAGGCGATAATAAACCGAAAACCGCAGGAAGAGATTGAACGTCTGGCGAAATTTTATGATTATCTTGAGATTCAGCCCGTATGCAACAATGAGTTCATGATAAGAGACGGCAAGGCACAGGACATTGAAGAACTCAGGGACTATGACAGATATATAGTTCAGCTCGGAGAAAGGCTGAACATTCCCGTATGTGCAACCTGCGACGTGCATTTTATAGACCCTAAAGACGCAGTTTACCGAAAAATAATCCTCGCAGGAATGGGCTTTAAAGATACCGAAAACCAGGCACCGCTTTATTTCAGGACGACCGAAGAAATGCTCGCCGAGTTTGAATTTTTAGGCGAGGAAAAGGCAAAGGAAGTTGTAATAACAAACACCAATTTAATAGCGGATATGATTGAAGTGGTGAGACCGATTCCGAAGGGAACGTTTACGCCGACGATTGACGGAGCAGAGGAAGAACTCATAAAAATAACGCACGACAAGGCACATGAAATTTACGGCGACCCATTGCCAGAACTTGTTGAAAAAAGGCTTGACAGGGAATTGTCGTCAATCATAAAGCACGGTTTTTCGGTGCTTTACATAATAGCACAGAAACTTGTGTGGAACTCCGTTGAAAACGGCTACCTTGTCGGTTCACGTGGCTCGGTAGGCTCATCGTTTGTTGCCTCGATGGCTGGAATCTCGGAAGTAAATCCACTGCCACCGCATTACGTCTGCCCGAAATGTCAGCACAGCGAGTTTATAACGGACGGCTCTTTCGGCTCGGGTTTTGACCTTCCGCCGAAGAAATGCCCGACGTGCAATATAGATATGACACGGGAGGGGCATGATATTCCTTTTGAAACTTTTCTCGGATTCGACGGCGACAAAGCCCCCGACATCGACCTTAATTTTTCGGGAGAATATCAGTCGCACGCCCACAGGTATACGGAACAGCTTTTCGGCAAGTCCAACGTTTTCAAGGCAGGCACTATCTCGGCTATTGCGGAAAAAACCGCATACGGCTATGTAAAGAAATATTGTGAGGAAAACGGTCTTGAGTTCAACAATGCCGAAATGAACCGCCTTGCAAAAGGTTGTACGGGTATAAAGAGGACTACAGGTCAGCACCCCGGAGGAATGGTTGTCGTGCCGTCAGACTATGACGTTTACGACTTCACGCCTGTACAGCACCCTGCCGACTCCACCGACTCGGAAGTAATAACAACGCACTTTGACTTCAATTCCCTGCACGATACGATTTTAAAGCTCGACGAACTCGGTCACGTCGTTCCTACCCTGTACAAACATCTTGAGGATTTGACAGGCATGAAAATAGCCGAAGTCCCTGCAACCGACCCCGATGTTATAAAGATGTGTACGGATTGCAGTGTGCTGAAAGTTACGGCTGATGAGATTTACTGTCGGACGGGCAGTCTCGGCATTCCCGAAATGGGTACGAATTTCACAATACAGATGCTTCTTGATGCGAAGCCGACGAAGTTCAGCGATTTTTTGCAGATTTCAGGACTTTCTCACGGCACGGACGTATGGCTCGGCAATGCAAAGGACCTTATCGAAAACGGTATCTGTACAATATCTGACGTTATCGGAACAAGAGACAGCATAATGACTTATCTGCTGTATAAGGGCGTACCGCCGAAAGACGCATTTCAGATTATGGAATGGACACGTAAGGGCAAGGCTTCAAAGAACTTCACGCCCGAACTGATAGAAATGCTTAAATCCCATGATGTCCCCGACTGGTATATAGACAGCTGTCTGAAGATAAAATATATGTTCCCGAAAGCCCACGCAGCCGCATATGTAATTGCCGCCATAAAACTCGGCTGGTTCAAGCTGTACAAACCGCTTGAATATTACTCAACGTATTTTTCAGTAAGAGGCGAGGACTTCGATGCAGAACTTGCAATAAAAGGAAAAAATGCGGTAAGGGCGAGGATAGACGAATTAAGGGAACTCGGAAACAAGCGTTCCAAAAAAGAATCCGACCTTATGGACATTCTGCTTATAACAAATGAAATGCTTTCACGTGGGTATGAATTTCTGCCTATAGATTTATTCAGGTCTCATCATTCGGACTATCTTCTTGAAGACGGAAAACTGAGGATACCGTTTTCAGCCATGAACGGAGTAGGAGCGAGTGCTGCGGTCGGAATATACGAGACGGCACAGGAGGGCGGATTCATATCAATAGACGAATTTCGTCAGCAGAGCGGTGCGTCAAAAACCACAATAGATATGTTGAAAAGCATAGGGGCGTTTGGTGATTTGCCCGAATCTGCCCAGATGTCGTTTTTCTAACTTGACTTTTTTGTATTAGTGTGCTATCATATTACCATGTTAGCACACTAAAGTGAACGGAGGAATTAAATGAAAAATTATGACCTTATCACTCCTGAAGGAACGAAAGACTATCTTTTCGGGGAGTGCATTGTGATACGTGAAATTGAAGATACACTCGTCAAACTTTTCAGGAGTTGCGGTTACAGCGAAATGCTTACTCCAGGGCTTGAATTTTACGACGTTTTCAATCTCAACTCAAGATATTTTCCACAGGAGAATCTGTATAAGCTGACCGACAGCAAGGGAAGACTTCTTGTAATGCGACCTGATACGACAATGCCGATAGCAAGAGTTGTTGCAACACGTCTGAGGGACGCTATGCTTCCGCTGAAACTCTTCTACAATCAGACCGTATACCGCACGGAACAGGCTTTAAAGGGACGAAGCGACGAGATAGTGCAGACGGGAATTGAATTAATCGGCTCACAGCTGAAAATGTCCGACCTCGAGGTTATTTCAACGGCGGTTTCCGCACTTAAATCATTCGGCATGGAGTTTTCGCTTGAAATCGGTCATATAGGTATTTTCAAGGAACTTGTCGGCAGGCTGGAAGTTTCAGACGTTACAAAGGAAAAAATAAGAAAACTCATAGAGACAAAGAATTTCCCCGCACTCAATGATTTTCTCGATTCACTCGGAAACAGCCCCGTGACAAATGCACTTAAAAATCTCCCCGCACTTTTCGGCGGTGAAGAAGTATTTGAA
>CAMWQJ010000045.1 GCA_947176415.1 uncultured Ruminococcus sp.
TTCGAATATCACGACTGGCGAGATAGTGGAAGTTCTTGCTGCCACGAAAAATGCAGTAAAGGCGAACTATTCGACCGACAATGAAGCAGTATTCGTAATCAGCATTGTGAACAACGGAAAAACCGCTTTCAATAATATAACCGTTACCGATAATCTCGGTTCTTATACCCCCTCGGAAAATACCGCCGAAGTCGTTCCGCTGACGTATGCCGACGGCTCTGTCAATCTTTACGTCAACGGCGTAAAACAGGCAAGTCCGACCGTTACGGACACAAATCCGCTTACAATAGGTGGTATAAATGTACCTGCAAACAGCAGTGCAGTATTAATATATTCCGCACGTCCTAATCAGTTTGCACCGCTGTCCGCCGACGGAAGTATCACCAACAGGGCAGTCATCAGCGGAAACGGTTTTGCGGATATACCTGTTTCGGCAACCATAACCCCCGAAAACTCGGCAAATCTCATGATAAGCAAGTCACTGACTCCTACCGAAATAGCTGAAAACGGCGAACTTCAATATTCGTTTATAATTCAGAATTATGGAAACACAGCCTCGTCCGCAACAGACGACGTTATATTCCGTGACGTTTTCAGTCCTGTGCTTTCGTTGCTGACGGCTACTTTCAACGGCAAGGCGTGGGCTGAGGGAACTAACTACAATTATGACGAGACAACAGGCGAATTTGTAAGCCTTGACGGACAGATTGAAGTACCTGAGGCACAGTTTACGCAGGACCCACAGACGGGAGCTTGGACTGTGCAACCAGGAGTAAGCACTCTTGTTATAACGGGAAATATTTCAGGCTGACACAAAAACGGACACTTTTTCAGTGTCCGTCTTTTTTTATTTGGTGATTTCAAGCTTTACAGTACCGTCTTCGCCGAAACGCAGTCTTAGAGTTTTTATGTACTTATTGTAAAAATTTTCAATTTCCTTTTCAGAAGCCTCAATTCTCGCCTCTTCGTATATGTGCGTGGCGAGTTCCTTGGCGTTGAGATAGAGGAGGTCGGGGAGATATTTTTCAAGCGTACTGACAAGGACAACTCTTTTCAGTTCCTCGATATTTCCCGTACAGAAGTCGTCAATCGAACAGTAGTAGATGTCACGCTGAGAAAGTGCGTCTTTTATTGCCTGTCCGCACTTTGAATACTCGTACATGACGAGGAAATTTGCCTTTGGAAGTGATGAGATAAGCCCCCAGAAGTCCGAATCGCTTGATACGATTATGAATGAGGAAATGCCGTTTTCGTAGTAGTCCGTACAGACGCCGGCTGTCATTTTTATATCGACTATCGACTTGCGGTCGGTTACTCTCTCAACCTCGATATGCTCAACGGGAATATTGGTGAATTTGCGTAGCCAGTCCCAGCCGATGTTTGTGTGATAGTCGTCGTATAGGACAATTTTTTCGATTTTTGAAAGCTCATCTTGATTAAGATTCTTCAGCACGCCATAAAGTTTGTACACATCGGAATTTTCGCAGTCAACGGCAATAGCGGTCTTATAGCTGTTGTTGATAAAATCGTAGATGTTGTTTTTTGTTTCCTCGTGAGCGTCCTTAAACTTGCTTGTGTCGGTAAAAATATCGTTGTGCATACGGTAAATTGTGTTGAGGAATTTACCGTCCGAATAGATAATACTTCCGCAGTCAGTCGGTTGCCAGTGTATATACATCTGAAACGGATAATATTCCATATTCGACATATATTTGTTAAACTCATTTACAAGAACGCCTTTTTTCGTATACCCCGGAATTATGAAAAGGTCTTTTATATATCCCCAGTTAACCCAGTCGGCGAAAAGTCTCGAGCATTTGTCGATATTTTCATGAATGAGCTTTGTAAAGTCGAGTGCATATTTTTCAGAGCGGTAATTAACCTTGATTATCTCAAATCCCCATTTTTCAAGCTGTTTTATATTTTCGTGGTCGTACCAGTCGAGCTTATTGAGATTTTTGACATTATATCTCATCTCCTCGTCTGTCTTCTTGAATTTCTGCATTAATACGGTTCTCAGTTTGCAGAGATAGCGGATTGTTGTAGCTTCTTTATCCTGAAAAAGTTTTTCGAGCAGGTCGTGGCACTCAGAATCAAAGCATTCAATTACAATGTGCTTTTTCACACCGATGAGATACGCTATTGTTGCACAGATATCTTTTGTATCAACTCGCATAAAAATTACCTCCGTTTGATTTTTTTATAACTGAATATGTTTTATTCAGCAGTTTTATTATATCATATAATCTGAAATATTTCAACAGCAGTATTATGATTTTTTTGTGAAAATTATATATCATCGTATGTGAAAAATCCTGAACCGTGCAATATGAAATATGCAAAAAACCACTGTAAATCGAAAAAAATCCGAAGTACAGAGGTTTTCTTGAGGTATTCTTTATGAGTGCGGATAACAGGAGTTGAACCTGCACCGAGTTGCCCCGACCAGCACCTGAAGCTGGCGCGTCTGCCTATTCCGCCATATCCGCATTACTTTTATAGTATATCACATTATTTTTATTTTGTCAAGGGTTTTAAAAAAAAAATTCAAAAAAGATTCGGGACGGATTTTTTTCCGTCCCTTTTCTATGTATAAATTTTTTAATCATAGTCAAACTCGTCTTCAAAATTTTCAAGACTTTCGGCGAAATACTGCGAAATTTGGTCAAATTCCGCCTCGTCGTCGATAGAAGAGAGGATTTCTTCACCGTCTTCCTCGATTACTTTCAGAATAACAAGTCCGAGGTCGATATTAAGAAATTCGCTGTCCTCGAAAGTCGGGAGCATTGCATAATACTGCTCTCCGTTCATTACAACGGAGTCGAGAAGCTCGAAATTCCGCTTGTTTCCGTGTGCATCGATAAGCTCGAAAAGCTCTGGGGTATATTCGTTCATAAAGTTCTCCAATCCGGCATAGCCATTTAATATAACTATTATACACTACTGGCTCGGATTTTTCAAGTGGAAATATGAGCCGTAGTTTGTGCATATTGCTGTGAAAATTATTTTCCTGTTGTGCATACTGACAAAATATACTGATTTTTTCAAATTTCTTCAAAAAAACTGTTGACAAATCCGAAAATGTGTGTTATTATATATACAACGAAAGGGAAACACACAGATGTTTCGGGAGCTGAATTTACTTGGTTTCGGGACTTCCCGATGTGAATTAATCAAGGCGGAAAGGATAGTGAGTCCGATGGAAAAAACAGAGGAACAGCAGTATGAAGCCGACGGGCTTGCTGAGGTGGTTTAATCAGATATTGTGGGAATATAGGCTTTTGTGGCTTGTTCCATTTATTGAATGTATTGAAATCTGAGACCATAATGCAGACGTATTGCTGAATAGAAAACGGCTTCGTATCTAAACTACTGCGAGATACAGGATTATCTTAAATTATGATGATGAGTCTTTAGATATATGGCTAAATCTTTTAAGCAAGGACTGATTCCGATGAGAAGTGAAATTATCTTTTAAAAAATTTTATTAAAAGGTGATACAGATGAAGAGCTAATATCCTACCTGGCGGCACAAAAAAGTATTTCAGTAACGATAAAATTTAATAAAACAAATACCTCAGCGTGATATGGATTGGCTGAGGTTTTTTGCTGTTATTCCGTGATTTTTTTACGGTAGAGATATGCGGACTGCTCCTGTTTGTTGTCGCCGAATTTATAATAGATATGCCCTTTCAAAGCGTCGGGCATATACTGCTGTTTTACGTAGTGGTTGGGAAAATCGTGCGGATAAAGATAGTTCTGACCGCAGATTTCAGCGCCTTTTCCGTCGAAGTGGCAGTTCTGAAGATGGCGTGGAAAGTCCAGTGAATCGCAGTTTTTAAGGTCCTCAAAAGCAGAATTTACAGCCGTGTACACGCTGTTGGACTTAGGGGCGGTGGCGAGCATTATAACGGCTTGTGCGATTGGAAGGCGTGCCTCGGGAAGTCCGAGCTGAAGTGCCGAATCCACACAGGCTTTTGTGATTACGACCGCATGAGGATATGCAAGTCCCACGTCCTCGGACGCTATGCAGAGCAGACGACGGCAGACAGGCAGAATATCGCCCGTTTTAAGCAGACGTGCCATATAGTGAAGTGCGGAATTTTCGTCCGAGCCACGCACTGATTTATGAAAAGCCGAAAGCAAGTCAAAATGCTGGTCGCCGTCACGGTCGTAACGCATATTGCTTTTCTGGGAAATGATTTTCAGCGACTCGGCGTTTATAACGATTTTTCCGTCCGAAACGTCTGCACAGATTACAGATAATTCGGCTGTGTTAAGGGCTTTTCGTACGTCTCCGCCACAGCCGTAAGCGATAGTTTTAAGGGTCTCACTGTCAAAAACAATCTCTGTCTGCATTTCTTCCGCCATAATCCTGAACGCACGTTCTATTGCGGGGACAATCTGAATAGCTGTCAGGGGCTTGAACTCAAAGACAGTACATCTGCTTATAATGGCATTATATACCGCAAAATAGGGGTTTTCGGTGGTAGAAGCAATAAGTGTTACATCGCCGTTTTCGATGTATTCAAGCAGACTTTGCTGTTGCTTTTTGTTGAGATACTGGATTTCATCAAGATATAAAAGTATGCCGTTTTCTGCTCCGAAAGAGCCGATTTCGGAAATAACTTCTTTTATATCGGAAACAGATGCGGAAGTACCGTTCAGGCGGTGGAGTGGCATATTACAGTTTTCGGCGATAATCCGTGCCACTGTGGTTTTTCCGATTCCTGACGTTCCGTAAAAAATCATGTTCGGTACTGTTCCGCTTTCTATTATCTTCCGCAAAGGTTTGTTTTTTCCTAAAATATGCTCCTGACCTACAACGTTGTCAAGAGTTTTCGGGCGGATTCTGTCGGCTAATGGTGCGGACATGGTGAATCTCCTTTAATTTTTTTGAATCATACAATCTTTTTTATTACAATAAGGACATTTAATAGAATACTCATTATCTGAGTGCATAACAAACACAAGTTTTGTCCAGTCAGTATTAAATTCCTTTAAGCAATGTTTGCACTTGAACAAATTTTTTGACAATCCCTTGGCAATAATTATCATAGCTGCAAATGCTGCCAAAATTGGAAAACAAGCTACAATAGCCCAATCCATAGATGACACCCTCCAAAATATAATAAGAATACAGAGACGGACAAAGTATCCGTCTCATGATATTAAAAAATTACTTGTAAAGTGGGAACTTTTCGCAGATAGCATTTACACCTGCACGTATTTCGTCAGCCTTGTTTTCAAAGTCTGTAGCACAGAGATAGATGTATTCAGCGATTTTTTCCATTTCCTCAACGCCAAGACCACGGGTTGTAACGGCTGGTGTGCCAATTCTGATACCACTTGTTACAAAGGGCTTTTCGGGGTCGTTGTGGATAGCGTTCTTGTTTACCGTGATGTAAACTTCGTCGAGACGGTGTTCAAGCTCCTTGCCCGTGATGTTGAACGGACGGAGGTCGACAAGCATAAGGTGGTTATCTGTACCGCCTGAAACGAGGTTGAAACCTCTTTTTACGAGACCGTCAGCAAGAGCCTTTGCGTTTTCAACAATTTTTTTCTGGTATTCCTTGAACTCAGGCTTTAATGCCTCGCCGAAACATACGGCTTTTGATGCTATTGTGTGCATAAGCGGACCGCCCTGTGTTCCGGGGAAAATTGCGGAATTAATCTTCTTTGCAAGTGCCTCGTCGTTTGTGAGGATAAGTCCGCCTCGTGGACCTCTTAACGTCTTATGCGTGGTAGTTGTCGTTATATCAGCGTACGGAACGGGCGATTCGTGTACTCCGCCTGCAACAAGACCTGCTATATGTGCCATGTCAACCATAAAAAGAGCGTCGACGGACTTTGCGATTTCTGAAAGTCTCTTGAAGTCGATAGCCCTCGGATATGCACTTGCACCAGCAACAATAAGTTTCGGTCTATGTTCCTCGGCGAGTTTCTGAACAGTATCATAGTTTATCATCTCTGTTTCGTCGTCAAGACCGTATGAAACAAAGTTGAAATATTTACCCGAAATATTTACGGGCGAGCCGTGTGTGAGATGTCCGCCGTCTGCGAGACTCATTCCGAGAACTGTATCACCCGGTTTGAGAACTGCAACGTAAACAGCTGTATTTGCCTGTGCGCCTGAATGTGGCTGTACGTTTGCAAACTTTGCACCGAAAAGTTTTTTTGCACGTTCGATTGCGATGTCCTCCACAACGTCAACGCACTGGCAACCGCCGTAATAGCGCTTGCCTGAATATCCCTCCGCATACTTGTTTGTAAGAACAGAACCCATAGCAGCCATAACAGCAGGTGAAACAATATTCTCGCTGGCGATAAGTTCAAGATTTCTCTGCTGACGTGCGAGTTCCTGAGCCATAGCCTCACCGACTTCGCTGTCATACTGAGACACAAAGCCGATTGAATCCATTAAATCATTGTACATTTGAAACACTCCTTGAATTTTAATTACTGTATTATTATACAACATATGTAAAATAATTGCAATAGGAAAATCAAAAAATCTTTTATCTGAGTGACGGAATAAGGTCTTCCCATGAAGTAGTATTGCCCCTTGAGGCGAGCGAGTAATAATTTAAAATCAGGCTCGAATCGACAGAATCAACAAAACCGTCCCTGTTGACATCAATTATTTTTTTTGTTTCGTCATTGACGGAGTCGTTTCGGTCAGTTGAGAGTTCCGCATACATCTGGAGAACGACAGAAGCGTCAACCGAATCAATATGACCGTCGCCGTTGACATCGCCGAGATTTTCGAAAAGCGAGATACTATATGTGGCAAGGGTTTTTGTATCGCCTGTCGGAATTATATTTACTGTAGCTGTTTTGCCGTCGGCAAAGAGCTTTTCAAGTTCAGGGATTTCCGCATAACAGTTTTCCGCTATATCTTCGGTTTGAATGTCGATATAAAAATCTCCGTTTTCGTCCGTGATTGGAGTCTGTGTTTCGAGCGTTATTGTAACCGAAAGTCCGTCGAGATTTACACTTCCGTCTGATGAGTAATACTCCGTTTTTGTCGGAAGAGATTCAACGGCAAGCGTGGCTTTTTTGTAGAGAGCCTGTACTTCCGTATCGGTGTCTATGGTTTCGGGAGTGACACTCCACATATAGAAGTCACGTTCCGTGTATATGTCAAGGTGTGTGTGTAGTGGTGAGGTGTCCACAAGCGAATAGTCTATTTTCTCGTCGGGACTTACTTTTATTTCCTGCATGACATTGCCGTCAAAGTCCCTGAATGTAAGCGTATGGATATTTTCCGCTGGCTCGTCCTTGTTTTCCTCCGCAAAAGCCATT
The DNA here is from genome assembly GCA_947176415.1 of uncultured Ruminococcus sp. Classification (GTDB taxonomy): domain Bacteria; phylum Bacillota; class Clostridia; order Oscillospirales; family Ruminococcaceae; genus Ruminococcus. The sequence continues at coordinate 7,306 of CAMWQJ010000045.1, forward strand.
GACGGCAAAAGGCACAAAGCCGTTAAAAAGGCTGACAGTATTTTTATTTTCATTGTTTACCTCCTGTTGTTTTGTGAGTCCATGCACTCTCATAGAACGTCCTGCAACGAATGGACAGTTTCCGACAGAGTGTTGAATATCTTTCAAACGTCATTTTAATCAGCATAAAATCAGCTGAGAGAATCCGACCAGTATTGAGATTATAAGTAATAACGGCGTACAGGACTATTTCATTTTTTTCAGCTGAATCCGCCATTACGGAAGCCAGTGCGGAATATTCTTCGAGATATTCTTCTATTATATAAAAAGGATAGAAACCGCAGTAACAGCAGTTAAAATAAAGGTCTATATCAATCATTTCTTTTATTTTTTTCTTTTTCGCCTGACTGTCTGCTTTTTCGTCTTCGCATTGCTTTATAGGTTAAAACAGCTGATATTATGAAAGTGATGGTAAAAAGCACGATGACGGTCACAACGGCGAGCGTTGTTGTTGAATCGGGCATAAAAAAACTCCTTTCCGTATCAATTATAACATATTTCCTCTTTAATGTCTATAGTTTTACGGAAAATATATTCAGTTAATTGTAAAAATATGTTGACAATGTAAAAAGCAGATGTTATAATATAGATATAATTTCATGAAAAAACATGGAGGTTGTTATGAAAAAAATCAGTATAAGGACAAGCAGTCCGTATGAAGTCATTATAGAGAGGGGGAGCATAAGCAAGTGCGGAGAATATATAAAAAACGTGACAGATTCACGCAGAGTTGCCGTAATCACTGATGATATAGTGTGTTCTCTCTATTCGGATACTGTTATTGAATCGCTCGAAAATAACGGTTTTGAATGCATATTATTTTCTTTTCCGAACGGCGAACAGTCAAAGAATTTAAAAACTCTCGGAAAAATTTTTGACTTTCTCTGTGTGAACAATATAACAAGGTCTGACATTGTTGTGGCACTCGGAGGTGGAGTTGTCGGCGATATTGCGGGATTTGCTTCCGCCTGCTATCTCAGGGGGATTGACTTTGTGCAGATTCCTACTACTCTTCTCGCTCAGGTTGATTCTTCCGTGGGCGGAAAAACTGCCGTTGACATATCAGGAGGAAAGAATCTTGTCGGTGCTTTCAGACAGCCTAAGCTCGTAATATGCGACAGCGATACACTTAAAACCCTCACTCCTGATATACTTTCGTGCGGTATGGCGGAGGTTATAAAGTATGGCATGATTCGTGACGAAAAGCTGTTTGAAAAACTCGAAAGCCACAGCCTTGAAAACGTTGATGAAATTATGGACGATATTGTATATACCTGTATAGATATAAAGCGTGATGTTGTCGAGGGCGATGAGTTTGACAGGGGCGAAAGAATGATTCTCAATTTCGGTCACACTCTCGGACACGCAATAGAGGGGTGGCATAACTATAATAATTATACTCACGGAATGGGTGTGGCTGTTGGTATGTGCATGATAACCGACAAATTCGCTCCTGAACTTTCCGAAAGGCTTAAAAAATGTCTTACCGCTTACTGTCTGCCGACTGAAACCGAAGCACCTGTGGGCGAACTGTTGCCGTACTGTTCAAAGGACAAAAAGAGAACATCGGGAAGTATAAGCTACATAGTATGCAGAACGGTCGGAAAAGCCGAAATAGTAAAAACTTCACTGGCTGATTTTGAAAAGATTATGGGGGAGTGATTTATGGACATCAGAATAAAACCGCATAAATTAGGCGGAGTGGTTGAAATTCCGTCGTCCAAAAGCATAGCGCATAGGGCAGTTATATGTGCAGGGCTTGCGGAGAGAAATTCCCGTATAGGCAATATAAGTACCTCCAAAGATATAGAGGCTACCGCAGAATCCATGTCCACACTCGGAGCATCTGTAAACAAGTCAGGGTGTGAATTTAATATCAGCGGTATAAAAAATGCTCCTGAAAAAGCTGTTATCGACTGCAACGAAAGCGGGTCTACACTGCGTTTTCTGATTCCTGTTGTTGCATCTCTCGGAGTGGAAGCGGAATTTCACGGCAGAGGAAGACTTCCACAAAGACCGATTGATATTTACATAAGAGAACTTGGAACAAAAGGCATAAATTTTAATTATAATAATACTATGCCTTTTGATATGTCAGGCAGTCTGAAAAGCGGTATTTTCGAGGTTGAGGGAAATATTTCCTCGCAGTTTATAACAGGTCTGCTTATGGCACTTCCCTTGCTTGACGGCGATTCTGAAATTGTGCTTACTTCCCGTCTCGAGTCAAGACCTTATGTCGATATAACTATAGATGTGCTGAGAAATTTCGGAATATGTATCACCGAAACGGACAGGGGCTTTTATGTGAAGGGCGGTCAGAAGTACAAGCCTTGCGATTATACGGTTGAGGGTGATTATTCACAGGGGGCATTTTTTCTTGTAGCAAATGCCATTGGCTCGGACGTTAAGATAATCGGTCTCAGTGCGGACAGCGTTCAGGGCGACAGAAGGATTGCCGAAATTATAAAAAATTCAACCGTCGGCGGAAAGATTACGGGATTCCGTGAGGACTGTTCGGACATTCCCGACCTCGTGCCGATACTGGCGGTACTGGCTTCTTTTGGTACGGAAGAGTCTGTTATATACAATGCGGAACGCCTTAAAATCAAGGAAAGCGACCGTCTCGAGAGTACAGCGGAAATGATAAACAGGACGGGCGGAAGTGCAACGGTAACGGCGGACGGACTTATTATAAGACCTACGGGCATTACTCACGGTGCGGAGATTGACAGCTTTGGCGACCACAGAATTGTTATGGCTTCGGCTGTTCTTGCAACGAGGGCAGACGGTGATATTATTATAAAAAATGCGGAGGCTGTTGAAAAGTCCTATCCGTGTTTCTTTGAGGATTACAGAAATTCAGGAGGTGTGGCTGATGTCATCAGTATGGAATAACAGGATTGCAATATCTCTTTTCGGAGAATCTCACGGCTCGGCTATGGGAGTGACTATTAATAATCTTCCGGCAGGCGAGTACATAGATGTTGAGAAAATAAGTAAATTTATGTCAAGAATAAATGTAAGGCGTGACGAACTCGATTTTCTGCCGAGGGAAAACGTTACTCCGCATATAATGTCAGGAATTTACAACGACAGAACTACAGGCTCGCCGTTGTGTGCGTTTGTGCGGAATTATATTCATGAGACGGAAAAATCCGCCGACAGTCTTGACAGGCTCGCAAGGGCAGGACACGCCGACTATACGGGTGCGGTAAGATACAAGGGTTTCAATGATGTCCGTGACGGCGGTCATATGTCCGAGAAAATTATTATTCCGATTTGCTTTGCGGGAGCGGTCTGCGGACAGATTCTTGAAAGGCGTGGCATCTATACGGGAGCACACATTGCAAGTCTCGGCACTGTAAAGGATAATCCTTTTGACAGCGTGCGACTTAACCGTGAACAGATACTCAGCATAAGAGAAAAGAAATTCCCTGTAATCAGCGACAGTAAAGGCTGGCTTATGGCAGGGCAGATAGCGGAGACTTATGCAAAGGGCGATACGCTCGGCGGAGTTGTTGAGTGTGCAGTTGTCAATGTTCCGGCAGGTATCGGCTCTCCTGTGTTTGACGGACTGGAAAGCACTGTTTCACAGCTTGTTTTCAGCATTCCGCACGTCTCAGGTATAGAGTTCGGAAACGGTTTCCGCAGTTGTATGATGACAGGCACGCAGAATAATGATGCATTTTACGTGAACGACCACGGACACGTTCTGACAGAGACAAACAATCACGGCGGTATTCTCGGCGGTATATCTTCAGGTATGCCGATAGTTTTCAGAGCAGGTTTCAGACCAAGTCCGTCCGTTGCCGTTCCGCAGGAATCAGTCGACTTAAAGACCATGACGGGCAGAAGTTTTACGTCTGATGAATGCGATGTCTGCGAGGTTACGAGGGCTGTGGCTTGCGTTGAGGCGGTGGCAAATATAGCTGTGCTTTCGCATATGATTGACTATCCTAATTTTTGTTGAGGTGAACGGGAATGCAAGAAGAAAATATAAGAAAGATGACGGAAATGGCGGACACGGTTATAAAAGACCTCCCGACGCTTAATATACTCCTCTGCTATCTTCTGCACAGGGTTGACAGACCTGTCGAGACCGACCAGCTTTATGAAATAGCTATGGAAACGGAGATGATTAGTTATTTCTCCTATCAGGATTCCATAAAATATCTCACGGAAAACGGTCTTATTGATATAGGATTCAACCGAGAGGGCAAGGAATGCTTTTTCATAAAGCCGAAAGGTCAGGCCTGTGCCGAACAGCTTAAATCATATGCACCTAAATCGTGCCGTGACAAAGCCGTACTCGTCGCCTTGAAATACTTTGCAAGGCTGAAATACGAGCAGGAAATAAAAATAGAATACATTCCCTCGGAACAGGGCTGTTATATAAATGTAAGGTGCATTGACTCGAAATACGACCTCATGGATATGAAATTATTTGCACCCGATTTGGAGCAGGCGAAACTTGTTGGCAGAAAAATAATGCTTAATCCGGCAGGATTCTATGGTAAGATTATTGATTTTGTCCTGTCCAATGAGGAAGTAACTTACGACCTGACGGACAATTGATTTGTTTATTGAGTCTGATAAAGGATTCCGCAGTCCGCACCCCGAATTGTCGGGACTTCTCCAACTATGATATTTTCGGCAAGCAGAAATTCAAAGTCCGCTGTTGTTTCAAAATCGTAAAGCGGAAGTGCGGACTTTATTTCTGCCGTCACTTCGGCGGAAATTCTGTGGCACGTCTGATTGTTTCCGGCTGAGGTAAATTCGCTTTTAAGTTTGACGTCGGCTTTTCCCGACGGACTTATCCGAAGTTTTATTTTCATGCCTTTTTCCGCAAGCATGTAAGAACCTGTCAGCGAGCCGACGGGGATTTTAACATAAGAATCTTTTATGTCGCCGAGTTTTTCGTTTATCATCAGTGCAAGCTCGGACTGCACTTTATTTATGTTATGAGGCAGTGTTTCAACCGCCGAGACCTTGCCCGTGCCGTCGTATGCAATAACCGCAAAGTCGCCGTAGGTAAAGGCATTGAGACTTATATATTCGGAAACCGCTTTTTCTATCGTCTCACTCGTCTTGACAAGTGAAAAATGTTCCGCCTGTTTTTCCGCAACAGGTCTTACGGCTTTATCAGTCAACACGGCAAAGACAGTTAAAATTATTACCGCAACAACAGCCGTAATTATGGCAATCCTGCTTTTTATCCTGAATATTTTCGGTTTTCTTCTCTTCATTTATTCCCACCCCCCTGTCTCTTATGCCCATCTCCGGGCCCACGAGACCTCTCTAGA
>CAMWQJ010000046.1 GCA_947176415.1 uncultured Ruminococcus sp.
AATTTTTGGCTTGACTTTTCATAGGAAAATTATTATACTATATAATATATTACTCTGAGGGGGCGGATATCATCAAAAAATCAATTATTGCCGTCATTTTTGTTCTTGTGCTGTTTTCGTGCGGAAATTCAGAATCTTCCCTCACTATTCCCGATGGTAAACTTGACCCCTGCACACTGCGTTTTTCCTGGTGGGGAGGTGACGACCGTCACGAAGCAACTCTTGAAGCTGTTGAACTCTGGCATAAAATCCACCCTGAAATAAAGATAAAATCAGAATACGGAGGCTGGGACGGCTGGGCGGAAAAAGTCAACACACAGATAAGCTCCGCCACAGAACCAGATATTATTCAGATAAATTATGACTGGCTTGTGACGCTTTCCGCCGACGGCAAGGGTTTTTACGACCTCGGAAGTCTGTCAGATTTCATAGACCTGTCCGCCTTTGAAGATGATGTGCTTTCTTTCGGCATGGTGGACGGCAGGCTTAACGCAATTACTGTCTCAGTAAGCGGACGTGGGCTTTTTTACAATTCCGAAGTGTTTGAACGTCTCGGGGTCGGCTACCCGACAACGTGGGAGTCTCTCATGGAAACAGGCAGAATCTTTGAAAAATACGGGAAATATCCTATTGATTTGGACGTACAGTCTGGAAGCACGGCGTGGTATCTTGCTGTTGTTTACGTTCAGCAGAAAACTGGGCGTGACTTCATAGATATGGACGGAAATTTATGCTTTTCGGCTGATGATATAAAGTCGGCACTTGATTTTTACCGTGAACTTGAGGAAAAACACGTTATAAGGACTGTCCGCACACGCATTGACGAGGACGGCAATACAGCCCTCTATCAGTCGCCTGAATTTATAAACGGAAATATTGCAGGCGTTCTGGAGTGGGGAAGTGCGGTCGGAAAATATGCCGATGTACTGCCTGAAAATGCCCTTGTTGCAGGTGACTTTCTTACCGACGGAAACGGCAGTTCGGGAGGTTGGTTTATAAAACCCTCGCTGATGTACGCTGTTTCCGCAAAGACGAAATATCCCGACGAATGTGCGTGTTTTATAGATTTTCTGCTGAATGACGAAAAATGTGCGGATATCCTTGGCACTTCCCGTGGCATACCTGCGTCAAGCCGTGCGGAAAAACGTCTTGCGGAGACTGGCAGACTTTCGGGACTTGTACGGCAGAATGACGAGATGCTCGAAAATCTCGAAACGGTGACGGTGAGTCCGTATATGGAGCTTGCACGGGTAAAGCAGTTCTGCAATGACGCGCTCGAAAAAGTCTCCTACGGTGTGGCGGACACTCGGTCGACCGCACAGGAACTTCACAGAAATATCACCGACTATCTGGAGAGTTTGAAATGAAAAAAATTTATCATAACCCTGTCGGGACGGGCAGATTCACGGGACTTTTTCTGATAAGTCCGTTTATAATCGGCTTTGCGGTTTTCGTGGTCTATCCGTTAATATGTTCGTTTGTCGTCGGTCTGACAGATTACGACAATATCCACACGCCTGAATTTACAGGTCTTGAAAACTACAGAAAAATGCTGACGGACGGTAATTTTTTAAAATCCCTCGCCACTACGCTGAAATACACATGTATTTTCGTTCCGTTGAAAATTATAATATCGCTGTCCGTCGCACTTCTCCTGAGCCTTGAAATCAAAGGAATAGGCATATTCCGAACGGTTTTTTATATTCCGTCAATTCTCGGTGCAAATCTCGCCGTTGTGATTATGTGGCAGTATCTTTTTACTTACGACGGCTTTTTTAATCAGCTTATCGTCAAAATCGGACTCCCCCCCATAAGCTGGTACGGCGACCCCGAATGCTCGCTGTGGATTATTATTTTCCTGAGACTGTGGGAGTTCGGCTCGACAATGGTTATTTTTCTGACGGCACTGCACGACATTCCGAGGGAATATTATGATGCTTCACGCACGGACGGTTGCGGAAAAGTAAAATCATTTTTCCTTATTACGCTCCCACTCATGAAAAACGTCATATTTATGAACGTTGTTTTACAGACTATTTCCGCATTGCAGGAGTTCAACGCCCCCTACATGATTACGGGCGGAAAGCCCCTGAAAAGCACGTACACCGTCGGAATGCTTATATATGATGAAATGTTTGTGTATCATAATGCAGGCTATGCAAACGCTGTTTCGTGGGTGCTTTTCGTCGTTATATCAGCGGTTATTGCACTTGTGTTTATGCTTGCACGCAGGAAAGGGAGGGACGTATGATAAAAAAATTGCCTGTTTATTTTTTCCTCACGCTGACGGCGGTTGTAATGATTTATCCGCTTCTGTGGCTTGTGGGAGGGTCTTTCAAGTCAAACCGTGAAATTTACAGCTCGATGTGGTTTATGCCTGAAAAATTCGATTTCAGCGTTTATGCGAATGCATGGCGGACAAACACAGGTTACAGTATGGGACATTATTTTGTAAATACTTTTATGATAATTATTCCGAAAACTTTCTTTGCAGTTATTTCGTCCGTACTGGTGGCTTATGGTTTCGCAAGATTTGACTTTCCGCTGAAAAAATTCTTTTTTTCCGCACTCATTGCAGGAATGCTAATGCCGTCGATAGCCACAGTAATGCCTATGTACAGTTTATGGGCAGAAATCGGCGTTCTTGACAGCTACATACCGCTTGTCGTGCCGTCGCTGTTTGCGTGTGAGGGAATATTTGTTTTCATGCTGATACAGTTTTTCAGGGGCATACCGAGGGAACTTGACGAGGCTTCACGCATTGACGGTTGCGGAGCGTTGAAAACCCTGTTTTTTGTACTCATTCCGTGCATAAAGCCGGTTATAGTTTCAATAGCCGTTTTCAGCTTTTTATGGACAATGAATGACTTTCTGAATCCGCTGATTTTCATAAATTCAACGGAAAAATATACTCTTTCGCTCGCCCTGAGGACTTCCGTTGACAGTACGGGGCAGGGGTATGAAGAGTGCAAAGTGCTTGCAATGTCGGTTATTGGTCTTGTGCCGTCCGTGGCGGTTTTTGCCGTTGCACAGAAAAAATTTATCGGCGGAATCGTCATCGGAGGTCTCAGATAATGAAAAAAGACGAAATCGTTAAATCTTATATCGAAAAAATCATACTGCCGTCCGTTCCGTACAGACCTCTTTGGAACAGGGAAAATTTTATTTTCCGCAAAAAGCCGAAGTGGAATTACATCGATAACTGCATGATAAGGGCGGTTATAATGCTTTACGAGCTGACGGGAGATGACAGACTTTTTGCCTATGTCAAGCGGTTTATCGACTATTATATCGATTCTGACGGCAGTATACCTACCATGAATATCAGCGACTATAATCTTGATAACGTGAACGGCGGAAAGAATATTATTTATCTTTTTAATAAAATAAAGTCTGAAAAATATCTTAACGCAATGAATAAAATTTTTTTACAGCTTGAAAGTCAGCCACGACTTGAGTGCGGAAATTTCTGGCATAAAGCGATATATCCGCATCAGGTGTGGCTCGACGGCGTATATATGGCACTGCCTTTTATGGTGGAGTATGCCGAAATTTCAGGGAAGAATCAACTTTATAAAGATGTTTTCCGACAGCTTGAAAATATCCGTACAATAATGCGTGAAGAAAAATCGGGGCTTTATTTTCACGGCTATGACGAGCGACGGGAGCAGTTCTGGGCGGACTCAGTTACAGGGCTGTCAGCGGAGTTTTGGCTCAGGTCTATGGGCTGGCTGGTTTCAGGGCTTGCCGACATCTGCGAGAAGATAAGTAAAAAAGAAAAACTGTATGCCTTGTGTGCTGATATGCTGTGCGGACTTCTTGAATCGCTGTCCGCCTGTGTGAATCCCGACGGAACGATGTGTCAGTTGCCGTTAAATCCCGAAATTTCGGGAAATTACACCGAAACAAGCGGTACACTTCTTTTTGCATACTCGGCGGTAAAATCCTATCGTCTGGGCATTGTCGGCGAGGAGATTTTGCAGAGTGGAGCAAAGGCATTTAACAGCGTTACAGAAAAATATATTTCTTTTAACGAAATACCCGTGCTTAAAAATATCTGTCTCTGTGCGGGTCTCGGCGGAAATGAAAAACGTGACGGCTCGGCGGAATACTACCTCAGCGAGCGTGTCACGGAGAACGATGCAAAGGGGATTGCCCCCTATCTGATGGCATATGCGGAAATAAAAAAGCAGTCGCTGTGACTGCTTTTTCTTTATTTCAAATTGATTAAATCTTTTATAACTTCTCCTGCGATTATCAGTCCTGCAACGGACGGCACGAATGCACACGACGACGGGATTTTTTTCCCTGATTCCGAAAAACTTTCAGGCAGAATTTTCGGCTCTTCCCTTGAGTAAACGACTTTCAGCCGTCCCACGCCACGCTTTTTCATTTCACGTCGCATGACCCTTGCAAGCGGACAGACGGAAGTCTGCGAAATATCGGCAATTTCAAGTGCTGTGGGGTCGGTTTTGTTGCCAGTTCCCATACAGCTTATTACAGGCACTTTTTCAGCCTCGCACCTCATGATTATTTCGATTTTTCCCGTTACGGTGTCTATCGCATCAACCACATAGTCAAACGGCGAAAAGTCAATTTTTCCTGAATTTTCAGGCATAAAAAAGACTTTATGTGTTTTTATTCTGCACTCGGGATTTATATCAAGAAGTCGTTCTTCCGCAACATCGGTCTTGTATCTGCCGACGGTGCTTCGGAGTGCAAAAATCTGCCTGTTTATGTTGCTTTTGGCGACGGTATCGTTGTCTATGAGGTCGACCGCACCGACTCCCGACCGCACAAGTGCTTCGGCGACGTGTCCGCCGACACCGCCGAGACCGAATACCGCAACACGTGATTTCCGCAGGATACCGAGGGATTCCGCACCGAAAAGAAGTTCAGTTCTCGAAAAAATATCAGACGTTGAATTTAAAGTCAACAATATCGCCGTCCTTCATAACGTATTCCTTGCCCTCAAGGCGAACAAGTCCTTTTTCCTTTGCATTCGCCATAGTTCCGCACGCCATGAGGTCGTCAAACGAGACAATTTCCGCACGTATAAAGCCCCTCTCAAAGTCCGAGTGGATTTTTCCGGCTGCCTGCGGTGCTTTCGTGCCGTTTTTAATTGTCCACGCACGGACTTCCTTTTTGCCAGCCGTGAGAAATGAAATAAGTCCGAGAAGAGAATAGCCCTCCCTGATAATCCTGTTGAGACCCGATATTTCGAGACCGAGTTCGGCGAGAAACTCCTTTTTCTCCTCGTCGGTCATGTCGGCAATTTCCGCCTCCGTCTGTGCACATATCGGCAGAACGGCGGAGTTTTCGGACTTTGCAAATTCGCATACTTTTCTGTAATTTTCATTCGTTTCGATATTGTTTATAAAATCCTCCTCACTGAGATTTGAGGCGTAAATAACGGGTTTTGCGGAGAGAAGCGGAGTTGATTTTATAATTTCCCTCTCGTCGTCGGTGAAGTCAAAAGCTCTTGCCGACTTTCCGCTTTCGAGATGTTCTTTGAGACGCTCGAGAAAATTAATCTCCGCAAGAAATTTTTTATCGCCTTTAACGGCTTTTTTCGCACGGTCTATGCGTCTTTCAATCATTTCAATGTCCGAGAAAATAAGTTCAAGATTTATTGTCTCGATGTCACGGAGCGGATTTATACTTCCGTCAACATGAATGATGTTAGGGTCGTCAAAACAGCGTACAACGTGAACTATAGCGTCGGTCTCACGTATATCCGCAAGGAATTTATTTCCGAGACCCTCGCCCTTTGACGCACCTTTAACAAGTCCTGCAATATCCACAAATTCAAGGGTTGCAGGCGTGAATTTGTCGGGGTCGTACATTTCGGCGAGCTTGTCAAGACGTTCATCAGGAACGGAAACAATACCGACGTTTTTGTCAATCGTACAGAACGGATAGTTTGCGGACTCCGCCCCTGCGTTTGTGAGTGCGTTAAATAAAGTGCTTTTGCCGACATTCGGCAGTCCAACCATACCAAGTTTCATAATTAAATAAAATTTCCTTTCAAGTTAATTTTTATGTTCAATACGCTTGTTGTTGACAAGCGAATCAACAGACGAATTTATAATTTCAACGTTTCCGCCGTGGCTTATATCCTGCGGATTTCCTGCGAGAATCTTAATATTCACCTCAGAATCGCTGATTGTTATATTTCCCGAGCCGTCCGCTGTTCCTATTCCTGTAACCTCATTACCCTCGGAATCAACCGAAACGACGGCATTTTTTATATTTGTGTCAATACTGCCCTGTACTGCTCCGATACAGGAGTGATTGGCAGAACGCATTTTCATTGCAACTTTTCCGCCGTTTATCGTCACATTTCCGTCGCCGTTCCTGAGAACACCCATTCCGACAGCCTCCGCCCCCGTGCATGATACTGAAATATCAGCGGACGATGTTACGGAAGTCATACCGCTGAAACTTCCCACGCCGACGATTTTTATTCCGGAGCAGGTTATGTCGAGACGGCATTTTTCGTCTATATTCACATAGGAATTTCCGTTAAAACTTCCCACAGCAACCCCGTTGTGCGTATACATACGGAGGTCTATTTTTCCAGAAGAAAGATTTATTTCGGAATCGTCTTCATTACAGCCTCCGCCGATACAGACGGTTTCAATACTGTTTGAAGTTATCCCAAGACAGCCCGACATATTTATTTTTATATCGCCGTAACCGTGGTCATAATCGTTGCCGATTCCGATACTTTCGGGAGCGTTGCAGTCGATAAACAGATTGCCTTGTCCTGTCAGTTCAAACTGTGAACCCATAGGGACATAAACTCCCGAATAGCCGAGTCTGTTGTTTTCGGTGACGTTTACGGAGAGCCGTGCATACTCGCCTACGGAAATAGACGGTCTGCCGTTACCGCTTGTTATGTTGACATTTTTAAGTGTGAGGTCACAGCTGTGGTTGTCCATGAGGGAAATATTCATTTTCACCTGTTTATCGGGGTCGCCTGAGATAGTGAGATTACTCTGTGCAATGTGTATATCAGTATATTTTTCGAGGGCGAGACGGAGAATGTCAAGCTCCGTGTCATTGTGTGCGGTATAGATTTTTTTTGAACCCTCGGGGCGTGACTCAAGATTTGTCCTGATAATTATGTCCTTGACTTCCTCCGAAATCGTGTTTAAAAAAATCGGTTTCGGCTTTGAGATGTAATATCCCTGAACCATGTCAACGCCCAGCCTGATAATAGTTTTCAGTTCCTGTTCGGTTTCAACGCATTCGGCTATGGATTTCAGCTTGTTGTCGTGGCAAAATTCAATAATCTGTGTAACAATGAGCTGTTTTTTCATGTCATTGTGAATATCTTTTATAAGAATCCTGTCAATCTTGATGTAGTCGGGGGAATATTTAAGCAGATTTGAACTGTTTGAATAGTCGCCGATAGCGAGCTTTGAATTTGAAAAACCACAGCGTTTTTTTATGATTTCTATTTCCTCCGCCGTCGGATAGCTTCTTTCAACCAGTTCTATAACGACTTTTTCGAGAAGTTCGCCGTATGTCAGATAAAGTTCATTAAAATCCTCGTCCGTCAGAATATCCGACGGAATGCAGTTTATAAAAAGACGACGTTCACGGAAGACTTTTTGATTTTTGCTTATAATTTTCAGCGTATTGAACATAGTCAGTTTTTCGACGGCGTAAAGATTATTTTGTTTTTCCGCCGTGGCGAGAATAGTATTTGGTGACATTCTTATTTCGCCACGTGTACGCATGAGTGCCTCATATCCGACAATCTCGCCGGTGTGTGTTTCAACAATCGGCTGAAAATGATAAGTAAAAAGATTATTCCTTATGAGTTGCGAAAAAATCCGTGCGTTTCTGTAGGAGTCTTTTTCACGGATATAATTTTCCTCCGAGAACCAGTTTATAATGTGGCGTTTGTCTGCTCTTGCCTCGTAAAGTGCAAACTCCGAGTAATTGACAATCATATTGAAGTCCGATGCCTCATCGGGATATGACGCACAGCCGATAGAGAGGCTCAGCGTGCTTTTGTCCGATATATCGATGATTTCGCCGAAATCGTCCGTTACTGTGCAGTTGCGAACAGCCTCGTCCATAGCGTTCAGTAGCTTGTAAATTTTCATTTTTTCGCAGTCACGGAAAAACGCACATATCTCATAATTTGACTTTGAACCGATTATTATATTTTCGTCCGCATAGCCTTTCAGCACCTCCGCAACGGACGTTATACAGTGATTTGTGCTGTCGACGGTGAGAAAAGAGCCGAGCTTGTCAATTCCGTTTATAAATATGGTGGCGAGACAGCAGTTTTTTGATTCGCCCATGAGGTTTTTAATTTTCTTTGAAAAAAACGGGTAGGAGGGAAGACGTGTAACGGGGTCGCACTCTGTCGGCTCGCCATTTTTTTTGTCCTCAAACTGCCTTGTGAAGTCCTGAACGAATCCGAGCCATTCGGTGCTGTTTTCGTAGATGTTCATTTTAATGTACTTTGTAGTATTGTTTGCCGTAAATCTGTAGATGTGCTTCTGGTCTTCAACGGGATTTTTGGAAATTTTTTCGAGCAGTGTAAAGAACTCAAATTCCGTAAGTTTTTCGCTCCTGCACGCAAGCATAATGCGTGCCGTGGAATCGAGATAAGCCGTCTTGTCCTTTGATATGTATGTGAAAGCCCCGATATTGCCCATAAACTGTTGAAAAATCCGCCAGTCACGGCTAAGCGACGGAGGATTTTTTTCAAGGTTAAAAATACTCATAGAAATTCTTTCGCCTCCATTTTTTTCATGTCATGTTGGTTTTATTATACATCATAATCGTGAAAAAGTCAATGGAAATCTGCAAAACATAAAAAAAGCCGTCCTTTTGTGAACGGCATTGTAATATGTAAGGCATATCAGTCGATATAGTCCTTTATTTTCTTGCTGCGGCTCGGGTGGCGGAGCTTGCGGAGAGCCTTGGCCTCAATCTGCCTGATACGCTCCCGTGTAACGTCGAAACGCTGACCGACTTCCTCAAGAGTGCGGGACTTTCCGTCGTCGAGACCAAAACGGAGTTTAAGGACTTTGGCTTCACGGTCGGTGAGGGTTGCGAGTACCTCGTTAAGCTGTTCTTTGAGAAGAGTATGCGAGGCTGCCTCGGCAGGAGCAGGTGCATCGTCATCGGGAATGAAGTCGCCGAGGTGGCTGTCCTCTTCCTCGCCAATAGGGGTTTCGAGCGAAACGGGGTCTTGTGCAACACGCATGATTTCACGCACCTTGTCGGTCGGCATATTCAGCCTTACGGCGATTTCTTCGGGACTTGGGTCGTGACCGTTTTCGTGGAGTAGCTGGCTCGAAACTTTTTTAACTTTTGTTATCGTCTCAACCATGTGAACGGGGATTCTTATTGTCCTCGCCTGGTCGGCAATAGCACGTGTTATAGCCTGACGAATCCACCACGTCGCATAGGTGGAAAATTTAAATCCCTTTGTATAGTCAAATTTTTCAACAGCCTTTATAAGACCGAGATTGCCCTCCTGAATCAAATCAAGAAACTGCATTCCCCTGCCGACATACTTCTTAGCAATCGAAACGACAAGACGAAGGTTAGCCTCTGAAAGTCTTTTCTTTGCATAGGGGTCGCCTTTCTGCATACGCTGTGCAAGCTCTATTTCCTCCTCCGTCGTGAGAAGCGGAACACGTCCTATTTCCTTGAGATAGATTTTCACAGGGTCGTCAATAGCTATTCCCTCGGTCGAGAGTGCCATTTCCAAATCGTCGGTTATATTGGAATCCATACCGATTTTCATGTCCTTGTCAAAATTCATGTCCTCCACGATTTCGATATTGAGGTTTTCACAGTTATCATAGAAAGTATTAAGCTGGTCAACGTCAAAGTCAAGCTCTTCGAGAGCATCTGTAATTTCTTTTGTCGTAAGTTTTCCCGTTGTCTTGCCCTTTTCCATAAGAGCGTCGATGGTAGTTTTTTTGTTTTCCATAAAAATACCTCCTGTTTTTTGTGTGTCCGAAATTATTTTTTCCTTTTTGAATCAAAAAGCCTCCGCAAGCTGTCGTCCGTCAGCCTGTCATCTTGTCTGTGCGAATTTTTCAGAACATCCGCACACTGCGAAATCACGGCATTATTTATATCCTTGTCACGACAATGTGCCATTATACCGCTGATTTTTCCCATTTCGTCGGCAGAAAAATTCTCCGCAAGCAGAGACAGCGAAAAATTACTGCAACCGCTTTTCATTATTCCGAGAATAGCCGTGTAGACTTTCCGGTGAAAATCAGTAACAAAGAGTTCGGGCGGAATTTTTTCGGCTATTTCCTGATAGTCGTCGGAACGTTTCATAAGAAAATAAATAATATTTTTTTCCGCATTCTGTTCTTTTGTTGACTTTTCCTTTTCGCCATGCGGTGCATTTATCGTAACCGCCTTTATTTTACGCCACGCTTTCTGTTCAGCGGATTTTGCCGATTTTTTCAGTGTGTTCTGTATATGCGAATAGAGAATTTCCCTCTTGATACCGCACTTTTCGGCGGTTCGGGAAATATATATGTCACGTTCTCTTTCGTCCTCTATATTGGCAAGCACGGCGGAAGTCCGCCTTATCAGCTCAACACGTCCCTGTTCCGTACTGAGATTAAGACCGTTTTCGCACTTGTCGAGTATAAAATTAGTTGCATCATTTGCATTGTCAAGTAAAATTTTAAAACGTTCTCTTCCGAATTTTTTAATAAATTCGTCAGGGTCTTTTGCTCCCTCCATGTGAATTACGGTCGTCCGCACGCCGACTTCCGAGAAGTGATTTATGGCTTTCTGGGAAGCACGCTGTCCTGCTCCATCGCTGTCGTAAGCTATAATAACATGGTCTGCATAGTGGCTTATAAGGCGTGCCTGTTCGGGCGTTATAGCCGTGCCGAGCGTTGCAACGGCATTTTCAAAACCAGCCTGATTTACGGCTATCACGTCCATATAACCCTCGCAGAGAATCAGGCTTTTTGAATCCGATTTCCGTGCGAAATTCAGGGAAAAAAGATTGCTCCCCTTGTCGAATACAGGCGTTTTTGCGGTATTTAGATACTTGGGCTGTGAGCCGTCAAGAACACGTCCGCCGAATCCAACGATATTTCCACGCAAATCCACAATAGGAAAAATTACCCTTTTTCTGAATATATCGAAAATATTTCCCGTTTTTGCGGAACGTCCGCCGAGCCACGCCGTTATAATTTCGTCCTCGGAATAGCCCTTGCTTTTCAGCATATTCACGAGACTTTCCCACGAGTCAGGGGCATAGCCGAGACCGTATTTTTTTATTGTCTGCGGTAAAAGTTTCCTATCGGAAAAATATTTAAGCCCCGATTTGTCTTTTCCGTGAATCAGATTATTGTAAAAAAAGTTGGCGGAAAGCCTGTTCATCTCGTAAATCCGAGTTTTCCGCTGTGTGTTGTAGCTGTTTTTGAAGTAATTTTCCTGTGGCATTTCTATGCCTGAACGCTGTGCGAGTAGGCGGAGAGCGTCGGGAAATTCAAGGTTTTCAATTTTCATTGTGAAAGTTATCACGTCACCGCCAGCACCGCAACCGAAGCAGTGAAACGTCTGTGTATCGGGAAAAACCACGCACGACGGCGTTTTTTCGGAATGAAACGGACACGCACACATATAGTTACGCCCCTTTTTTTTCAGCGGAACATAAGAGCCGATTACGCTTTCAAGGGGACTGGCAGTCCGCAGGCGGTTTAGAAATTCATCGTCTCGTGGCATGGCAAACCTCCGTTGTCGGAAATATCAACGGCAAACCGAAGAGAAGTCCCTGTACATTTCTCCGCAGTCCTCAAATTTTATATTTCCATTTGTTAATTCAGTCAACTCTTTTTTTAGGGATTCGAGCTTTTCGTTAAGCACGAGGATTTCAAGGACAACATCGCTTCCGAAATCGGAAGAGACAGTAACAGTATCGAAATCAGGCAGTGTATAGGCGATTTTTCCGTATATGGCATAGTCCGCCGTAATTTTCAGGCTGTGGCACATACACATATTCATGACCTTTGCGGATTCACAGGCAAGCGAAACGGCGTGCGAGTAGGCACGAACGAGACCGCCTCCGCCGAGGAGGATTCCGCCGAAATATCTGGTGACGACAGCACAGACATCTGTCAGATTTCTTTTCTGGAGAACGTCCATAACAGGTATACCGGCAGTGCCTTGCGGTTCGCCGTCGTCGGAATATCGGGAAATATTGTCATTCCGCAGAATATAGGCATAAACGTTGTGCCGTGCCTTGCGGTGTTCAGCACGTACGGAATTTATAAAATTCACCGCCTCGTCAGCCGTCGAAACGGGGGAAAGATAGCAGATAAATTCCGAGCGTTTTTCTGTAAAAGACGCTTTCACAGGCTCGGAAACGGTAAAATAATTATTCATGGGTTTATCCTTTTTTAACGCAAAAAGCCGGTCTTTCCTGACCGGCTGTATAGTGACTTACTTGTCCATATTGAAACGTCTTTTGAATCTGTCAACACGTCCGCCTGTATCAACGAGCTTCTGCTTGCCGGTATAGAACGGGTGGCACTTTGAACAGATTTCAACCTTGATAT
>CAMWQJ010000047.1 GCA_947176415.1 uncultured Ruminococcus sp.
GTTTTATATTATATCACTGTTTTACATATTTGTCAATAGTATTTAAAAAAATTTGTCAGATTATACAATCACCCATAATATAACTCATGCAATTCAATAGAAAACAATGCTTGTTTCCGTTTTTCTGTTCTGTAATTGCAAAAAGATTTTATCCGTTCTGAGATACGATAAGTTTTTTCATACAACATAGGTCGAAAATATCAATAACGCCATCGGGAACTAAATCGCCGTTTTTTATATTTTCAGGAGTTTCCTTACAAAGAAGATAATTCTGCACCGCCACAACGTCAGCAATGGAAAAAATTCCGTCCGCATTTACATCGCCGACTACTTTAACATCTGATTTGTCATATTCAGGGACAATCCAACCGCCGTCATCAACAATAAGGCAGAGCATTTTTATAGTATCGCCGAAATATACGTCATCGACGTAATTTACTATAACGTCACGCAGTTTGTCGTGCCACTGCGTATTTTCGCCACAGGCAGAGGCAACAAGAAAAGGTGCGGTAAAGCACAGGTCGTCATAATCCTCAACAGGAGAGCCGTCGGGGGTATAGCCTGCAACTATATTATAAGGGTCTCCGCCGGTCTTTCTGAAAATAAATTCCGTCAGGGTGTCGGCAAATTTCTTTGCATTTTCATTTCCCGTGATGAGATAGTCCATTCCGATACGCCACGGAGTACGGCAACTGTTGTAATAATAATTGCCGTCGTTTTCGCTTTCGAGAAGTTCGGGAGAAGCGGGAACGAATTTTCCTGAGCTGTCCCTGACAATAAAGTCGGGAAGCAGAGCCGTTCCGTATTCTTCAGTAAGGCTGTTTATTATGCTGTATGTACTTTCATAGACGTTCAGCCACCTGTCATCGTCCGTAACTTCTGCAAATACTGGCATATACTGCATTATAAAGTCCGACGCTCTTGTTGTTGAAAAAAATACATCGCTTTCGTCAGACCCGTGTACCCAGTCGCCTAACTGGAGAATCCAGTATTTCTGATTTACTTCATACTCCATTATGTCGTTTATCATGTCTTTTGCCGTCTGAAGATAATTTATTTCTCCGTCACTTCCCCATATGCTGTCCGCCATAAGAAGAGCATAAGCTATATCCATGTCGCCGTCCGTTGCGGAGTCTGCACCCGAGACGTTGACGATTGCCGACCCGTTGTCCGTCTGTTGCCACGCCATAAGATTCGGTGCTATTGTGCTGAGGTGTGACTTATAATAACGGTACATTCCGTCAAAAATTTCCTTTGCACTGTCGTCATGCTGTGCCATTTCCGCCAAGATAAGCATACCATATCCGTGTGCCTCGGAAACTGTAACGTCCACGCCTTTGTTGTTTTCGGAATACGGCTCATCGCTGTACCATACATAATACTGACTGTCTTTCGCATATTTATCGCTTACGATGTAACGGCTTTTCCAGTTTTCATAAAAATCAAGCGTTTCTGTGGTAAGTTCTCCAGCTTTATAATTTTCCGCACACACTCCGCTGACAGCCGTGAGATTCGCAAGAGTTAGCATAACGGCAAGTGTTTTACTGAAAATCTTCATAATAAATTTCCTTTCTGTTGTGAATTTTTATAAAATCTGCCATAAATATTATATCATATATTCTTTATAATGTCAAGTGCCTGTGGATTTTTTAACATTCATATCAGCATGACGGAAAGATTCCAGTATAAATTTGTCATTAAATGAAAAATTCTCTCGGTTTTGCTTGACAATGCAGAAATTTTGTGATAGAATCTTAATGATAATACAAATTCAAGGAGGTAAAAAAATCATGGCATTTTGCAGTAACTGCGGAAAAATCATTCCCGACGGCACAACCTGCGACTGTCAGTCGAATAGTTCCGCCAATTCATTGGAGATACAAAAGCCGAAAAAGAAAAAAACAGGTCTTGTCCTCATTCTTGTGGTTGTCCTGATTATCGTGCTTATTGTGGTCTCGCTCGTGCGTGCAATGTTCGGCGGTGGCTATAAAGCTCCCGTAAACGACCTTGTCAGCGGTATAAATAAGTGCAGTTCTAAAAAAATCATCTCTGCCGTTATCCCTGATGATTATCTTGATGACATCAAGGAAGAACTTGATGACATCGATATGGACTGGAAAGACTTTACCGAGGAAATCGACGACAGTCTCGAAGACGTTATGGACGAAATGGAGGACAGATACGGAAAAAAAGTTAAATTCTCCGTTAAGTTCCTCGACAAGAAAAAAGCCACAAAATCAGCCCTTAAAGACATTCAGGAAGAATATGAGGACGAATTTGACTGTGAAGTAACAAAGGCTTACAAAGTCAAGGTTGAAATCAGAATAAAGGGCAAGGACGACGAAGACAAAAACAAGGGCTGGCTCTATGTCGTAAAGATAAAAGGTGACGGCTGGAAAGTTTATCCCGACGACGACGATACAGGCATTACCAATATGGTAGATTTCTTCTGATTCGTGAATCAAAAAAGCGGTTTCCGTCTCTGCGGAAACTGCTTTTATTCTGATATGAGGTGATTTTATGGCATTCATGGGAATTTTTTTCTTTGCACTTATATATTTTTTTGTTGTGGTATGTCTCGGCATAGGCGGTGCGGTAATGCTTGTGGCTGGAATTATTCTCTATAACAAGGGAAAAATAGTTGTTTCAATAATTCTTATGATTCTCGGCGGACTGGGAGTACTTGTTTTTGCAATAACTGCAATTAAGGCGTGCATGCCAAGATATTCAACCACAGAGACCACAAAAGGCACTGTAAAAGTAAAGGAAAAGTTCCTTAATGAATATATTGAATATGTCATGCAACATGACACGGAAAATCTTGAAAAATGCCTGAAAAATAATCCTGAACTTATAAATTTTCCGATACATAGTTATGAACTTCTGGAATATGCCCTCTTTGCCATGGATATTGACATGATGAGTCTTGCACTGGACTACGGTGCTGAATTTGATAAGAATTTCCGAAGAGGAGAATATGAATATTATTCCTCGCTGTACTGGTTATTCCGAAAGGTTGACAGCAACCCCGATATTCCGGAATATACTGTAACCGATGATATTATAAGAACGGTTGACTTTGCTGTAAAGCACGGTGCAAAAACAAAATGGGCAGTAAAGAATGAGGAAACCGAAGCAAACAGCGTATACTCATTTATGAGATGGTGGATATTCAGAAAAGAGGAAATCACAGAAAAAGACTATGAACTTCTCAGCATAATAAACAAACAGCCATAGTCGCTCGGATTATGGCTGTTTATTTTCGCTGTTTCTGCATTCGGGGCATATACCATAAAAAACAGTTTTTGAGGGGTCTATGAAAAATCCGTGGTGTTCGGCAATATGACGGCTTATGTCGCTGAGTCGTCCGCAGTCGAGATGGATAAGCTGTCCGCATGATGTGCATTTGAGGTGGAAATGTTCGTGACATCTTCCGCTGTTTCCGATATACTGATAACAAGCACCCGTTTTTCCGTCAAAATTATAACGCCTTACAACACCGCTGTCCACGAGCCTGTCAAGCTGACGATATATAGTCGCCGTGCCTACGGGCGTACCCTCGGACATCAGAAAAGCACTTATCTCCTGCACATTCGTATGCCGTCCGCTGTTGTTGATTAAATAATCGAGCAACTTTTCTTTCTGCCTCGTCTTATATCCTGTATCCTGTTTCATACGCTCCCCCCTCGGAAAACAATCTTTCAACGTTATATTTTAACATATTAATGCGTTTTTGTCAAGAGTAGCGGAGATTTGATTTAAAAATATAATTTATTATAGTGCAATATGCACAAATAATTTCCGACCTCCTTAAAAATACATTGACATACGTGTTTTTATTATGTATAATACTATTATAGCTAAAAAGACAACCCGAATACCTGACAGTTTCGGAAAAGGAGTTAAGAAAAAATGGATAATAAGAAAAAATCACTGAATACGGGAAAAATCGTCGTACTGGTCGGGGCGTTGATAATAATGATACTTGTCGCTCTGTGGTGCGGACATCTCCTGAAAGGCACAAGAAAAGTCCCGAACGACATGACACAGCAGGATAATATTGAAACAACAACGGCAACAACAATATCGATTGCCGAATTTGTCGAAACTACCACAACGGAGCTTATCCCCCCCGAAATAACAACCGTACCGCAGGAAATTATTTTCTCGGAAACAACTACCGCAACAGCCGTCGGCGAAACCGTTCCCGTCGCAACCGCAAACGGCGAGTTCAGGCAGTACGTAATGAAACTTGCAAACCCTAAGCTCAATATCCATGCTGAACCGGCATACAGCGGAAAAATAGTCGGTGTTATCACGGACAAGGGCAGTTATGTAATAACTGACGAAGTTATTGACAGCGAGGGGCATAAATGGGGTCTCCTTGAAAACGGTTTTGGCTGGATTAATCTTACCGATGCGAGAAACACTCAGCCTGACGAGAGTGATTTTGTCGCTACCGATACTCAGGACGGCACAAACTCTACTCAGATGACAACCAACAACAGACAGGATATTACAAGACCTACAACAACACACAGTCAGAACTCAAATAACAGCAATAACGGCAACTCCAGCGGTGAACTCCTCGGCATTGATGCAGACGGCGACGGCTGGGACGACGGATTTAATCCTGACGCATGGTGCATAATCTGCGGTTATGATTCTTACTGGGATTCCGCAAATGAATGCTACCACTGTTCACAGGGTCATACATGGAATTATTAATTTAATATATTTACGGGAATGATGTTCTCCCCTGTCGAAAGACTAAACCGCTGAAAAAAGCTGATGACTTCTGCAATTACGCAGTAGTTGTCGGCTTTTTATATTATAAAATATTTTAAGGAGGAAATTTATATGCTTCTTTCACTCGCAGTCGTATTTATTGCCGGATTTTTCATGGCTGATATTTTCGGTAGACTTAAACTTCCGAAAATTATCGGAATGCTTGTCGCCGGTATCCTTACGGGTAGTTATGTCCTTGACTGGCTTGACCCGTCTCTGCTCGAAATTTCGGCAGAACTACGCCGTATTGCACTTATTGTAATACTTATAAAAGCGGGACTTTCGCTTAATCTCTCCGACCTTAAAAAAGTAGGCATACCCGCATTGATGATGTCATTCGTGCCTGCCTGTCTTGAAATAGCCGGATATATGATATTTGCCCCGTTGCTCCTCGGACTTACAAGAACTGAATCCGCCGTAATGGGTGCAGTACTGAGTGCAGTATCTCCTGCCGTGGTAGTGCCGAGAATGGTAAACCTTATTGAAGAAAAAACAGGCACAAAAAAAGGCATTCCGCAGATGATTATGGCTGGAGCTTCGTGTGACGATATTTTCGTTATTGTACTTTTTTCAGCATTCACAGCTATGGCACAGGGCGATAAAGTAAGCATATCAGACTTTGCAGATATACCCGTTTCCATAGTCCTCGGCGTTATTCTGGGAATAATTTCAGGATTTGCAATTACTTTGATTTTCAGGACAACAGGCGATACGGTGATAAAAGCCGTTCTTATGCTGTCGTTATCGTTTCTGTTGATAACCGCCGAAGATTCGCTGAAAAAATACATAGCTGTCTCAGGACTGCCTGCTGTTGTAAGCATGGCGTGCATAGTAAAAATAAAAAACAATTCCGAACCTCTCAGCCGTGTTTTCGGAAAAATCTGGATTCCTGCCGAAGTTCTGCTTTTTGTACTTGTTGGTTCAGCTGTCGACATACGCTATACAACGCAGGCTGGTGCAGAGGCTGTTGCCATGATTTTTATCGCACTGACTTTCCGTGCGGTCGGTGTTCTGATATGTACCGTGGGAACGGAGTTCAACAGGAAAGAACGTTTATTCTGCGTTATTGCCTATCTCCCTAAAGCAACCGTTCAGGCATCTATAGGGGCTGTACCGCTTTCCCTCGGACTTCCGTGCGGAAAAATAGTGCTTTCAGTTGCGGTACTTGCGATAATTATAACCGCCCCCCTCGGAGCTATAGGAATAGACATGACAAAAGTACGTTTTCTCGAAAAAGAATAAATTTCAGGAGGTTAAACCATGAATATAAAATATATACACGAACCTACAGACTTACAGTGCGGACAGGCTGTGCTTGCAATGGTGCTTAACAAAAGCGTTGACGAAATTATTGAATTTCTCGGCAACGACAAAGAAACTACTCTGAAGGAAATGAAAACTACTCTCAGACATTTCGGTGTAAAAATATCCGATACAAGAATACAGGTACACGACAAAAAAGATTTGTCTGATTTATGCCTACTCAGCCTTGAAACGCCGAGGTGCTGGCACTGGTCGCTTTTCTGCAATGGTACTTTCTATGACCCTGAACACAATATATTAAGTGACTTTCCCGAATCAAACCGCCGTTACTACTGGAAACTTTCCATACCAGATTAAAAAAAATATATATCCTCTTGACAAAAACAGTAATAAGTATTATAATAAGTATTATTACTATTATAATACTTATTATATGGAGGTATTTTTATGGAAACACTTCACTATCTTCTTATGAAGTCGCATTCCGTCATGCAGAGACATATTTTCACCGAAGCACAGAAAATCGGTCTCACTTCAGGACAGCCGAAAATCCTTGACTATCTTCACAAGCACGAGGGAAGCGACCAAAAAACCATTGCCACCTACTGCGAAATAGAACCCGCAACCCTCGGTAGCATTCTTCTACGAATGGAGCATAAAGGACTTATCGAACGCCGTCAGGAAAACGGCAACAGACGGTCGCTTTTCGTATACCTTACGGAAAACGGAAAAGAAGTCTGTGAAAAAATACACGACATTTTCAGTCAGAAAGACGAACAGGCAATAGAGGGCTTGACGGCTGTGGAAATTGAAAATCTAAAAAAAACTCTCACAAAAATATGTGAGAATCTTGACGGAAAGGAATGATTATCATGGAAAACAAAAGAACTATTGCAAATCGTCTTATATGCTACTTTGTCGGACTGTTCATAATGACTATTGGTATAGCACTTTCAGTAAAATCAGATTTAGGGGTGTCGCCTGTAAGTTCAATTCCGTATACGCTGACAGTCTGCTGGGGTATTGAGATGGGCAAGGCAACTATACTTTTTCACTGTGTTCTTATCGCAATACAGGTACTTATTTTAAGAAAAAATTTTAAATTAAAATCGCTTTTACAGTTACCTGTGGGAATAGTTTTCGGCTATTTCACTACGTTCTGCAATTCTCTTGCCGACCGTCTGCCGTCAACGGACAATTATTTCATAAGAATATGTATGATTTTAATAAGCGTCGTACTTGTGGCAATAGGAATTTTCATGTATCTTCCTGCCGATATTATGCCACTCGCTGGGGAAGGCGTTATGCAAGCAGTTTCCGATACGCTGAAAATTGAATTTGCAAAAGTCAAGGTGGCATTTGATGTTACTATGGTTATAGTATCGCTTATTACGTGTCTTATTGTTCTGCACACTCTCGGCAGTGTCGGCGTGGGTACTGTTATAGCAGCTTTAATGGTCGGAATCGTTCTCGGACAGATTAAAAAGCTATGGGCAAAGCGTACTAATCCCAGTAAGAAGTGACTATATCATAATATGTACTTTTGTTGCCGTATTCTACGATGTGGTCAATGAAAAGCTGTTCTGTCTGTTCGTCTTTGAAATTTTTAAGAAATTCCCATATTTCATACATATCGCACAGAATATTATTTTTAATGCTTTTCACTGCTGTTCTGTAAGCCATATCTATATTATGATGTGTAAGATATTTAAAGGCATATTTTAATCTGAGACGGTTTTCGTAACTGGAATTATTATTTATCCATTTATCAATGATATCATCAGTGAAATCTGTATCCTGAATATCGACAGAATAAAAATCTGTAAATTCTTTTATGTTGCAATAGTATATTTTAGCATTGATTTCAGCCTGCGGGAATTTTCTGCCCGTGAGATTGTATTCAGTAATCGTCAAATCGTCATCAGAAGTTTTTCGTGGAGTTTGGAAATAGTCACTACAAAAACTTCCGACAGGTACGGAAACCTGAATATTACTGAATCCGACACTCTTTAACCGTGTATCGCTTGTTACAGATTTTACAGGTTTTTCCAAAGTAAAACTACTAACGCTTATTATAGTAAGGCAATTAACGGCTTGTCCGAGAAGTGCAGAAGCTGTCGCCTTGTGGTGACCGTCAAGCAATGCACTTATAAAGCCGTATTCATGATATGCCAACGCTCTCGGCGGACTGGGATTATTTTTCAGTATTTCCACATATTCGTCAATGCGTTTCTGACTGCAACAATTTGCAGACTGTGTAGGATACAGATATTTCGGAAATCCTTCTATATAACTATAAAATTCAGAATTATAATATTCGTCACAGGAAGCAGGATTTTCAGTTAAATTATTCGGGACAGACCAGAAGAAATTATTATTTCCGTCCGTGGGGTCGTGCGGAACGTCCGCCAGCAAATAATAACCGTCGTCAAGAAGATTCAAAAGAGGTTTAAGCATTTCGGCAGAAGTTCTTATGTCAGTGTAGTTACTGTTAAGACATTCACGGACGGCTTTAAGTTCGGGACAGTCTGTATTTTCTATGCCGTAACCAGTAGCAAGCAATCCATTACAGGTAGGACAAGCAGGTAAATGTCCCTGTAATATCGGCTTGCCGTTCAGTAATAATTTACTGTAATGATAATAATCTTCGTCCCCTTTGCCGTGTTGGTGAGTAATAACTCCCTTGCCGTTCTGTACCCTGAACATTACAGCAGAGTTACACCACACATATTCTGAAACGTCTATCTCCTTTAAAATTTTTACAGGCATTTTTTCACACTCCTCTTTTTACTTTTGGATAATTATAACATATAATTATATTAAAGTCAATAAAAATAACGGTATTATTATGAAATACCGTTTTCTTTAAGGAATAATATATATTTCGTGTCGTCATATTCAAAGACTTTGCTGTCAATTGTATATGCACGGAGCAGGTATTCAAGAGCCTTGTCTTTCTGACCAAGTTCAAAACAACATTGCCCGAACCTCATCAGGACAAACGGGTTATAAAGTCCCTCGCCGGAAATATTAGTGTAGGCATTTTCAAAATACTTGTAAGCCGTGTCAAAATCGTCCATTAAAAAATATGTATCGCCTATAGCTGTCATAAGCCAGACACTTTCGGCATAACAGTTATGTGGTGACGGTATTAATGAAAGTGCTTTCTGCCAAGTATCAATAGCCTTGTCGAAATAGTCATTATCAAAAAAATTATTGCCGATTTCAGAAAGTTCATCTATCTTATCGGCGGTTTCGTCGGAAAGTATAAAATCTTCACTATCGTAATATCCCATAAAATTCACCCCATAATTATAAAAAACAGGTACTTCCCTGAGAAAATACCTGTCTGTTGGAGCTGATGATCGGACTTGAACCGACGACCTACGCCTTACCAAGGCGTTGCGCTACCGACTGTGCCACATCAGCAATTTACATCTAACATTATACACTAAAATCACTTAAATGTCAATAGCCTGAAAATATTTTTTTGAATTAACTAAAAAACACGCTTGACAATTTCTGTTATTTATGTTATCATGTTAAAAACGGTGAACGGATTAAACCTGAAAAATAATTCCGATTCAGAGAGCTTTCGGACGGTGCGAGAAAGCGAGGATTTTTCAGGGAGCTACATTCGGGAGTTTCTGCATTGAAATCAAGTAGGTGCGGACGGGTCTGCCCGTTAAAGCTAACGAGGTCGGAATATTTATTCTGATAAACTGAGGTGGTACAGCGAGTAAAATTCGCCCTCAGGCAGTTCTGATGCTGTCTGGGGATTTTTTATTTCAGGAAGTGAATCCATGAAAAATAATATCAGCTTTAAAAAAGTGATGTACGGCATATCTTTTATATCTGCACTGCTTACTGTAATTCTGTTCACTGTAAATAAATTTGTCCGTTCAGGAATAGTATTGTCATCGGCGGTAACGGCAATGACTTTTGCTTACCATTTTATTATAAGGCTTATTATAGGACACGTTGTCACGCTTTTTAAAGGAAAAATAAACGTCAACAGCCGATATTTTAAAGTATCGGAAACCGAAAAAAATATTTACAAAAAATTAAATATAAAAAAATGGAAAACAAACGTTCCTACTTTTAATCCGGACGAATTTGATATTAAAAAAAATTCCGTCAGGCAACTTATAATAAACTGCTGTAATGCGGAAATTGTACATATCGCAAATATTTTTGCAAGCTATATACCCATATTATTCAGTATATGGTTTGACTCACTGCACGTATTTATTATAACGTCAGTTCTCGCAAGTATATACGATTTGCAGTTTGTCGTATTACAGCGATATAACCGACCACGACTGATAAAATCTGCACATAGGAAAGGGGAAAACTTATGAAAATACTTGTAACAGGCGGTACTGTTTTTGTAAGCCGTTATACTGCGGAGTATTTCGTGAAAAAGGGACATGATGTTTATGTACTCAACAGAAATACAAGACCACAGTCAGAAAATGTGACTCTTATAAACTGCGACAGGCATAATCTCGGCGACAAACTAAAAAATATTTATTTCGATTCAGTTATTGATGTAACCGCCTACAACGAAACCGATATAAAAGATATTTTAAATTCTCTTAGCGATTTCGGCAACTACATAATGATAAGTTCAAGTGCTGTATATCCCGAAACGCTCCCACAGCCCTTTACAGAGGAGCAGGAATGCGGATTCAATATTCACTGGGAAGATTACGGCACAAATAAAATAAAAGCCGAAAAATATCTGATTGATAAAGTTCCGAATGCTTATATTATACGTCCGCCTTATCTTTACGGCAAAATGAATAATCTTTACAGAGAGGCATTTGTATTTGAATGTGCCGAAAAAAATCTTCCGTTTTTTGTACCTGAAAAAAGGAAAATGAAATTGCAGTTTTTTGATATTGAGGATTTATGTATATTTATTGAAAAAATCATTGAAAGTAAACCAAAAAATCATATTTTTAACGCTGGCAATTCCGAAACCGTAACTATAGAAGAATGGATTAAACTCTGTTATGGTGTACTTGGCAAAGTTCCTGATATAAGATGTGTAAAATCTGAAATAAATCAGCGTATGTACTTCCCTTTCAGAAATTATGAATATATCCTTGATGTTACAAAGCAGACGGAAATTATATCCAATGTCAAACCTCTTGAAACAGGTCTTGCACAGTCATATGACTGGTACAGAAATAACCGTGAACTGATAGTTTGCAAGGATTATTTACAGTATATAAAAAATAATTTAATATAAAGGAGAAAAAATTTATGACGACCTTTGAAGAACTCAAACGCCGTGGGCTTATTGCTCAGACGACCGACGAAAAGGAAATTGAAGAACTCATCAACAAGGGTGAAGCCACTTTCTATATAGGTTTCGACCCTACAGCCGACAGTCTGCACGTCGGACACTTCATGGCTCTCTGCCTCATGAAAAGACTTCAGATGGCAGGCAACAAGCCTATTGTACTTCTCGGCGGAGGTACTGGCATGATTGGCGACCCCTCAGGCAAAACCGATATGCGTAAAATGCTTACCCCTGAAACAATTCAGCACAATATTGACTGTTTCAAAAAGCAGATGAGCAGATTTATCGATTTTTCGGACGGAAAAGCTGTTGCAGTAAACAATGCCGACTGGCTTATGAATCTGAATTATATCGAACTTCTCAGGGAAGTTGGTGCTTGTTTCAGCGTAAACAGAATGCTTACCGCTGAATGTTACAAGCAGAGAATGGAAAGGGGACTTTCTTTCCTTGAATTCAACTATATGATTATGCAGAGCTATGATTTCTATAAATTATTTCAGGAATACGGCTGTAATATGCAGTTCGGAGGCGACGACCAGTGGAGTAATATGCTCGGCGGTACGGAGCTTATCCGCCGTAAGCTCGGCAAAGACGCTTATGCCATGACAATAACTCTTCTTCTCAACAGCGAGGGAAAGAAAATGGGCAAGACAGAAAAGGGTGCTGTGTGGCTCGACCCTGAAAAAACAAGCCCCTATGAATTTTATCAGTACTGGCGGAACGTTGCAGATGCGGACGTTATAAAATGCCTGAAAATGCTGACTTTTGTACCTGTTGAAGAAATCGAGGAAATGGAAAAATCAATGGAAGGCTCGGAGTTTAACAAGGCAAAAGAACTTCTCGCCTATGAACTTACAAAGCTTGTACACGGTGAGGATGATGTCTCTTATACACATATCCGAGCACACGAGACCTCTCTACAGCTCGTATGCCGTCTTCTTCTTGAAAAAAAAATGGGGGG
>CAMWQJ010000048.1 GCA_947176415.1 uncultured Ruminococcus sp.
AAATAATCCTGTTTTAATTGCGGAAATTATTGATTTTACGCTGAAAAATGAAATTTTCAGAAAAAAAATAATATCCCGACAGAAAAAAAGACTCGCCGACTTTTCGCACGAAAAAACAAGCGGAATTTTTAAAAATCAGCTTGAAAAATTTATTTACGGACGGTAAAAAATATGAAAAAAATAGGTTTTGTTACTCCTTGGTATGGCGATAATATTTCAGGCGGTGCAGAAAAAATGCTCCGAGAAACAGCCAAAAATCTCCACAGAAAAAATATTCCCGTTGAAATTCTAACGACGTGTGCGAGGGATTTTAATTCTGACTGGAATAAAAATTTTCATCGTTCGGGCGTTACGAAAAATAAAAATAATATTATTATAAGGCGTTTTAAAATAAAAAAAAGAAATACCGCAGAATTTGACAGAATAAATAAAAAATTTATGGAAAATATTCCCGTACCCATCGCAGAGGAGCGTATTTTTCTGCGTGAAATGATAAACAGCACCGACCTCTACAGATATATGAATAAATATTCATATGAATATTCGCTTTTTGTTTTTATTCCATATATGTTCGGTACGACTTATTACGGACTCAGGCTTTTTCCCGAAAAATCGGTGCTTATTCCTTGTCTGCATGACGAGCCTTATGCGTATATGAAACACTTTAAAAAAATTTTTCCTGAATGTGCCGGAATTATTTTTAATTCCGAACCTGAAAAAACTCTTGCGGAAAAAATTTACGGTCTGCAAAAAAAAGGCACAAAAACTTTGACTGCCGGTATTGGCATTGACACCGATATAAAATGCAACGCCGACGATTTCCGCCGGAAATTCGGCATAAATCAGCCTTTTATATTATATGCGGGTCGCAAGGACGAAGGGAAAAATATTTACACGCTGATAAATTATTTTCTGAAATTTATTGAAAATCACAGAACAGATTTAAGGCTTGTGCTTGTCGGCGGTGGTAGTGTGAAAATTCCGCATGAATCAATCGAAAATCAACGCATAACAGACCTCGGATTTATTTCGTCACGTGATAAATATAATGCAATGTGTGCCTCGGAATTTCTATGTCAGCCGTCTTTTAATGAAAGTTTTTCGCTTGTAATTATGGAAAATTGGCTTTGTGGTCGTCCTGTTCTGGTGCATGGAAAATGCGACGTTACAAGAAATTTCGTATCCGAATCAAACGGCGGACTTTATTTTGAAAATTACAGGGAATTTGAACTCTGCACGGAATATTTTCTTAATAACAGAAATTCAGCCGAAATAATGGGAAAAAACGGAAAAAATTACGTAAAATCGAGGTTTGACAAAGAAACGGTAACCGAAAAATATATTAAATTTTTCAGGGAAATAATCAATAAAAATAAGGAGAATTTATTTTTATGAATGTGAAAGATTCACTTCTTGAAACGCTCGCAAAAGCGGACGGCAGATATATTTCAGGGGCTGTACTTGCCGAAAAACTGGGAGTCAGCAGAAGTGCAGTCTGGAAAGCCGTGAAGTCCCTTGAAAACGAGGGATTTATTATAGATGCTGTAAAATCACGTGGCTATAAAATTTCAGCTGAAAACAATCGCATTTCGTGCAGACTTATTTCTGCATTTCTGGACACGGAAAGTCTCGGAAAAAAAATAATAGTTCGTGACGAAATAAATTCAACAAATACGCTCGCAAAAGAGCTTGCATCGGCAGGTGCTGAACACGGAACGGTTATAGTTGCCGATATGCAGACAGAGGGGCGTGGTCGGCTCGGACGCACTTTCGTATCTCCAAAGGGAAAAGGTCTCTACATGAGTATCATTATCCGCCCTGATTTCAGCATAGAAACCGCCTCACTGATTACATCGGCTGTGGCTTGCGGAGTTGCCGTTGCGGTCGAAAAAATTTGCGGTCATGAGGTAAAAATAAAGTGGGTGAACGACCTTTATATGAACGGCAGAAAAATATGCGGTATACTCACGGAGGCTTCACTGGGAATGGAAATGAAGTCGCTTGACTATGCCGTTATCGGAATCGGCATAAACGTGCGGAGTGCGGAGGAAAGTTTCAGCCATGATTTGAGAATTTCCGCAACTTCAATTGAGGACGAGACTTCTGTAAAACCTGACAGAAACCGACTTTGTGCGGAAATTATAAACAGCCTTGAAAAATATCTTTCCGAAATAGAGACACGGAATTTTATAAACGAGTATCGCCGTCGAGAGATTCTCACAGGCAACATGATAACGGCAAACGTAAACGGCAGTACGATAACCGCATTTGCGGAGGGAATCGACGGCAACGCAAATCTTATTGCAAGATTTGCGGACGGCACGGTAAAACATCTCAGTTCAGGCGAAGCTAACCTATGCCGTGTGACAGAATAATAAAATTTTTAAAATTCGCAAAAAAGGACGGTTTTCCCGTCCTTTTTCGGTTATAATATAATCATGCCGTTTTGTCTGCCGAAAAATACTGCACAAGAGATATAAAAAGCGTCAGTGCAAACGGAACGGCGACAGGAATAATCCTAATACGGTACATATCACTTACGGGCGTAAGTTTAAATTTATCCGTCCAGCCGTTGCGGTCTGCATGGGCGATTAGCCTGTTAAGCAAAGCCATGCAAAGCATGAATCCGCTGGCAGAAAAAACCGCCGAAAGCATATTGGAAAATTTTTTTCCTGATATACATAAAAGCGTTCCGACCGTCATGAGCAGACCCGATACAATAAGAAAAATTCCGATAAGAGTAATTTTCCGACCGTAATTTTCATGATTATAAACAAGCCCCGTACCTGTCATAATGACATTGAAAAGCGGATAAATCAGCGTAAGCACGGCAAGCAGAGTTTTTAAAAAAATAAATGTTTTTTTTGATTTTTCTGACATTTTCGGAAACTCCCTGTATATATAATCTGCGGATATTCTCAATTATAAATCCGCACGGCAGTCATATAATAAATGTGTTCTGATTTTCAGAGAACAAGAAAGGAAAAAACAATGCGGATAAAAAGAAAAATCATTAAAAGCACAGCCGTAATCCTGTCCGTCGGAGTGGTCGGACTTTTCGGCACGGCTGAATATTATTCCTCGCATCTTCCATCAATTCTCACGGCGGAAACGGGCGAGGAAATAAAAATAGCAGAATACCCCGAAATATCGTGCTATAGTTCTCCGATAAATGCAATACCCGTCTCGGCAGGTGCTAAATCAAACGGCTGTCAGGCTACTTTGACTCTTTTCGGAGCAATACCCGTCAAAAACATAGAAATTCACGAGGCAGAAGCCCCTACACTTGTGGCAGGCGGAAACCCTTTCGGAATAAAGCTCCTCATGGACGGCGTTATGGTTACCGAACTGGGCGATATTGAGAACACCGACGGCACAAAAATCTGTCCCGCAAAAGAGGCAGGAATAGAAGTAGGCGACGTTATAAAATCAGCGGACGGAATAAACATAACCTCAAACAGCGAACTACAGAAAATTATATCGGAGAGTGACGGAAACAAGTTAAAACTTATAATAAGCAGAAACAACAGGGATTTTCCTGTATTTCTCAAGCCCGAATATTCACAGCAGGCAGAGACATGGCGTGGCGGTATGTGGGTGCGTGACAGCATAGCAGGCATAGGCACTATGACTTTTTTTGACAAGTCAACAGGCGAATTTGCAGGACTCGGACACCCTGTATGCGATTCAGATACGGGCGAACTAGTGCCGATTTACAGCGGTGAAGCTGTGCCTGTTGAGATAACGGACACCAAAAAAGGTGTAAAGGGAATCCCTGGCGAACTCCATGGGCAGTTTATGTATGGCGGAAGTTTCGGCATACTCAACGACAATAACGACTGCGGAGTATACGGACTGCTGTCCGAGTCCGCTGTAAATGCTCTTTCGGCAAACTGCGAGGAATACAAAATCGGCTACCGTCAGGACATAAAGACCGGTGAGGCGGAAATTTTAACTACCGTTTCGGGAGATGTTCCACGCCACTACAAAATCGATATTGAAAAAATTGACTACAACAGTACCGAAAACACAAAAAATATGATAATACGGATAACCGACGACGAACTTCTTGAACGCACGGGCGGAATCGTTCAGGGCATGAGCGGAAGCCCAATTATTCAGAACGGAAAAATAATAGGAGCTGTAACACACGTCTTTGTTTCCGACGCAACAAAAGGATATGCGATTTTTGCGGAAAACATGGCGGAATTTATAGGCGACTGAAAATAAAAGCGGGCGTTACGTCAAAGTAACGCCCGAAATGCAATAGGACAAAAATTATCTGTTTTCTTCGCTGAAACCGCTGTCAACGAGGTCAATAAGAGCGTCAACAGCTGACTTTTCGTCTGCACCGTCTGCGATAACCTTTACATTAGTACCGCCTACGATACCGAGTGAAAGAATACCAAGAAGGCTCTTTGCGTTTACTCTGCGTTCTTCCTTTTCAATCCAGATAGACGACTTGAATTCATTAGCTTTCTGAATGAAAAACGTTGCCGGTCTTGCATGAAGTCCGACCTGATTCTTAACCATTACTTCTCTGACAAACATATACAACTCTCCTATTCTCTGTAGTGTACTCTCAAAATAGAATACCTTTGCAAATTTCAATTGCTGATATTTATTATACATTCAAAAAACAGCATAGTCAACGGATTTTTTTTTTTTTACAAGCACTTTTGCATAAATTCTACATTTAGTTTAAATATCGGAGTCATTTTTTCGGTTTGGTTGTGGATATTCACAATAAAAAATTTTAACTGTTTTTGTTGAAGTACAACAATATTCCACAATCTAATATGTGAAATATTGCTAAACGGAAATTAAGTCTTATACTATACTAACTGTTTAGGTCTTTGTATATATCAAATAAATCGGGTCTGCGTTCAGCTGTTATTTCAAGACTCTTTTCAAGCCTCCACTTTTCTATGTTTTTGTGATGCCCCGAGAGAAGCACAGACGGTACGCTCTCCCCCTGCCAGATTTCAGGGCGTGTATACTGCGGGTATTCAAGAAGTCCGCTGTAAATGCTCTCATCTTTGAAACATACCTCGTCCGAAAGCACGCCGTCGCACATTCTCGCCACAGCGTCCGCAACAACCATTGCCGGAATCTCTCCGCCCGTAAGAACATAATCGCCTATGGAAATTTCCTCGTCAACAATTTTATCAATAACCCTCTGGTCTACGCCCTCATAGTGACCGCAGATTATAAAAATATTTTCCTTTTGCGATAATTCAACCGCCTTATTCTGATTGAAAATTTTACCTTTAGGCGACATATATATAGTATGCGGTCTTGTGCCTGTTTCGTTACAGAACGCAAGCCAGCAGTTATAAATCGGCTCGCACTGCATAAGCATGCCCATTCCACCGCCGTATGGCGTATCGTCCACACGTCTGTGTTTGTCCGTAGTATACTCCCTTATATGACGGCAGTTAAGTTCAAGTTTTCCTGCACGTCTCGCACGTCCGACTATGCTTTCTCCCAGTACAGCCTCGCACATTTCGGGAAATAATGTTGCTATTTCTATTTTCATTGTTTTTCTCCGTAATAATTCAGTCAAAAAGTCCGTCAAGAACTTTTATAATCATTTCATTCCTGTCAATATCAGTCGACATAACCACGTCCGCAATGGCAGGGACAAGATATTCCCTGTTATTTCCCTTAATCACATAGACATCATTAGCACCCGTCTGCATTATATCGGCTATTTTTCCGTAAACCTCGCCCGTCTCGCAGTCTTTAACCTCAACGCCTATCAAATCCTGAATAAAATAAGTATCTTCGTCAAGTTCAAGGTCGTCACGGTGCATATAAAGAACGCTGTTTCTCAGTTTTTCCGCCTGTTCAGGAGTATCAACGCCCTCCAGTTTTGCAATAACCATATTTTTCGCAACCCTCGCATGCTCTATAATAATTTCGCTTTTTTCCCTGCCGATGAAAAGTCTGTCAAATTCGGCGAGAATTTCAGGAACATCAGTATAAGGCATTATTTTAACTTCGCCTTTTATTCCGTGTGTGTTGACGATTTTCCCTGCCTCTAAATATTCTTTTTTCATTTAATCAACCTTTCAAAATAATATTCCAAATTAAGCGTTGCACCCGAATGTTTTCCGTCAGGAACGATAATACAGTTGTCTTTGCCGATAATTTTCTGCGTAAAGTCGTGGTAATCGATTATTTCGTCATCTCCGCCGATTACTGCACTGACCGTGCCGTAAAAAGATTTTTCGAGATTGCAGAATTTATGGAACAAATCAATATATTCAGTAATATTCTCCTCAAATTCAAGGCGTGGCAGAGTAAGAAAAGGCATTACACAGGGATTAACAAGAAAATATTTCACGCCGTAAAAATTCGTTGCAAGATAAAGGGCAAAAAATCCGCCTAAACTCGTTCCGACAACGCAGTCAAAATTGCTATCAACAAATATTTTCCTTATCTTTTCGTATATTTTATATGCGTTTCCGCTGTCATAGTCAATACAGGGCGAAACTACCTCGTGACCGAGATTTTTAAGTGCGTTAAAGGCGGAATTTTCCGCACTGCCTTTATATCCGTGAATATTCATTATTTTCATAATTAAACTCCTTTTTGGAGAATACGCCTTTTTATTTCGGAGAGTTCAACGGGTGTGTAGTTGATTCTTTCAACACTCACACAGAAACTCCGTTCCGAAACGTCACTATATATAGGATTGCCGTGAACGTGTCCGAAAATATCCGCATAAGGCATACTTCTGTTTATATAAAGCGGTTCATGCGAGACAAACCAGAAATTGTCGTATATTATCGGATAACGGCTTACTCCCGAAAATCCGCATTTATAGTAATAATCTTCACTTTCAGTATCGTGATTTCCCATTACAAGAAACTTTTCGCCGTTCAGACTGTGGCATATTTCAGAAGTCCTTTCCGTATCATGAAAAGAAAAATCCCCGACTAAAAAAACTTTATCATTTTCTGATACCGTGTTATTCCAATTTTCCATGATAACCCTGTCCATTTCCTCAGTATTTCCAAAAGGTCTGTTTTCATAGACAATTATATTTCCGTCGCCGAAATGTGTATCTGCTATAAAAAACACTTTCATTTTATTTCCCCCGTTATATTTTTATAGTTCTGGTTGATTGAAAATTAGTATAAAGTATGCCTGTTGCGAAAAGTGCCATTGGTATGACTGATATCAGTCCTATACTTACAGGTCCGAATATCGAACGCTCAAGGTGTTCATTTCCTCTGAGCAGATATGGATTTATTGTAGAGTTGACTGAACCGTGAAAAAGTGCCGGCAACCATATGCTATGTGATTTTTCGTAAAGATAATCTGAAATAATTCCTGTCGTCACGGTAAAAATGCAGAAAGCAAACAGTCCGAGCAGTGGTGCGCCGATGTAATTTTTTCCGTATTCGTAGCCAACAAGAAGCATCAGAGGAAAGTGCCACGCTCCATGTATCAATCCGCCGAGCAGAACACCTTTTGTTCTGCCGAAGATTTTTTTAAGTTCAGGAAAAAGAAATCCCCTCCAGCCGATTTCCTCGCCGAGTCCCATAAATACAGCAAGAAATGTATAGAATGAAGTCAGCGAATAAAAGATTTCTTTTGCAATGTAAACTCCGTAGGAGCTTCCGCTTTTTTCAAACTCCGCAAAGGCGTAGGAATCCATATCTCTCAGGATTGCTCCTGAAGTATTGAAATCTTCAGGAAACACAATATAATAACACACTGCCCCTGCAATCTGAAAAACAGTAGGCATCAGCCACGCAAAGAGTATCGGCTTTATATTTTTTTCAAAATTCGGTTTCCAACCCATATTGCGAATATCTGCCTTTGCAAAGAAAGCTCCCAGCATAGGCATAAACATACACAAAGACACTGACTGGCTGAAACTTATCATTCCGGCAGTATTTTCTAAATTAAAATCATGAGAACCTATTATTTGAAATGCCCATGAGGTTATAAAAGTGAAAAGAAGATATTTTGCGATTTTCGGCATACTGACAAATTCCCTCCAATAACAGATATTATTATATCACTTTTCATTTCATTTTTCAATAGTTTCAGAACAGGTCTAATATAACCCTCCACCTTTAAGAATGGAGGGTTTTTTTATTATTTTATTCAGTTTTTCATATCAAAGTTTTCACCAAGAACATCCTTATTAGCCACAAGAATCGGATTAATATACTCAGCTAAAAACTCCTCTACCTGTTGCGTACTTCTTCCTGTATAGCTTTCGGGTTTAAGAACTGCATCAAGTTCTTCCTTTGTAATCATGAAAAGTGGGTCTGCGAGAATAAGTTCGCAGAGATTATTGTCCTTGCCATAAACTTTAACCTGTTCGCCTGCAATCATGGAATAATCCATAATCCTGTCATGGAGTTCCTGACGGTTACCGCCTTTCTTTACAGCGTCCATCATGATATTTTCGCTTGCCATAAACGGCAGTTCAGCCATTACACGACGGCGTATAATTTCAGGATATACGACAAGTCCGTCTGTGACATTCATCATGATATTTAATATAGCGTCAACTCCGAGGAAAGCCTCCGCTACGGAAATTCTCTTGTTTGCGGAGTCGTCAAGCGTTCTTTCAAACCACTGTGTACCGGCTGTAAATGCAGGATTAAGGCTGTCTATCATGACATATCTTGCAAGAGAAGTTATTCTCTCACATCTCATGGGATTACGCTTGTAAGCCATAGCAGAAGAGCCAATCTGTTTTTTCTCACGGGGTTCTTCCATTTCCTTGAAACTCTGTAAAATTCTCATATCGTTTGAAAATTTACTGCATGACTGTGCAATACCACTGAGAACGGCAAGCACCTGTGAATCCATTTTTCTCGAATATGTCTGTCCTGAAACGGGTACAACGGAATCAAAGCCCATTTCTTCGGCTATCATCTTTTCAAGCTGTCTTATTTTTGAAGTATCGCCTTCAAAGAGTTCCATAAATGAAGCCTGAGTGCCAGTTGTGCCTTTAGAGCCGAGGAGCTTTAAAGTTGAGATTCTGTATTCCAAGTCTTCAAAATCCATAAGCAACTCATTAAGCCAGAGAGTAGAACGCTTGCCGACCGTTGTAAGCTGAGCAGGCTGTAAATGCGTATATGCGAGACAGGGCATAGCCTTATATTCGTCCGCAAACTTTGCAAGATTATTCATGACGTTGACAAGTTTTCTCTTTATAACTCCGAGAGCGTCACGCATGATTATAACGTCTGTATTGTCGCCTACATAGCATGAAGTAGCACCAAGGTGTATAATCGGCATGGCATCGGGACAAGCCTGTCCGTATGTATAGACGTGCGACATTACATCGTGACGGCATTCCTTTTCACGCTTTTCAGCCATTTCATAGTCTATATCACTGATGTGTTCTTCAAGCTGTTTAACCTGTTCTTCGGTTACGGGCAGACCGAGTTTCATTTCAGCCCTTGCAAGAGCAACCCAGAGTTTTCTCCACGTGGTAAATTTCTTGTCGGCGGAAAAAATATACTGCATTTCCTCGCTTGCATAACGGGTGCAGAAAGGGCTTTCATAGCTGTTTGTATTTCTCATTTCTGTAAACTCCTTTATATTAAAATATACTCATATTATATCATTTTCAAACAATCATGTCAATATATAAAAATACCGTCAGTATCAGCTACCGACGGCAATAATAAAAAGTTTTACTTCAAATCTTCGAGTTTTCCGTGTTTCTCATAGCGTGCCGTGCGTAAAGCCCTGTTTTTTTCGTCCACAAAAACAACCTTCGGCGGATTTTCTCCGAGTTCTTCAGGTGACATCTCTGCATAAGCCATGATTATTATGCAATCGCCTTTCTGTCCGCTCCGTGCAGCTGCACCGTTAAGACAGATAACTCCACTGCCTCTTTCACCTGCTATAACATAGGTTTCTATACGGCTACCGCTGTTTACGTTCACTATATGGACGTGTTCGTATTCAAAAATTCCTGCTTCGTCCATTAAATCTTCGTCAATGGTAATACTTCCTATATAGTCAAGTTCCGCCTGAGTTATTACAGCACGGTGAATTTTGCTTTTCAATACTGAAATCTTCATTATAAAATATCCTCTGTAAAAAAGTTATCAATAAGCCTTGTCCTGCCGATATATACGGCTATCGCACACAATGCGTTTCTGTCAAGTGTTGCGATGTCCTGCATTGTTTCGGAATCAACTATCTTTACATAGTCAATCCTTGCAAGAGGCTGTGTTTTTATCTTGTTTTCTATAGCCGAGATAATTTCAGCCGTATTCTTTTCACCTGACTTTATAAGAGCTTTTCCGAATTCAAGAGCCTGTGAAAGTATAAGTGCGGACTGTCTTTCCTCGCCGTTGAGATAGGTATTGCGTGAACTCTTGGCGAGACCGTCATTTTCCCTTACAATCGGACAGCCGATAACTTCAATATCCATATTCAAGTCATTAACCATATGCCTTATAACTGCCAACTGCTGTGCATCTTTTTTTCCGAAATAAGCCTTGTCGGGCTTTACTATATTAAAGAGCTTGTTTACTACAGTACATACTCCCCTGAAATGAATCGGTCTGCTTATACCGCAGAGATTTTCCGTAAGCACAGTCATATCGACAAAAGACGAAAAATTTTCACTGTACATTTCTTCTGGTTCGGGATTAAAAATCATATCACAGCCATGACTCTCCGCAAGTGCCTTATCATGTTCAATATCTCTTGGATAACTTTCCAAATCCTCTGTAGGTGCAAACTGCATAGGATTAACAAAAACTGATATAACCGTCCTGTCGTTGTCACGTTTTGAATTGTCAATAAGGCTTGCATGACCCTCATGCAGATAACCCATAGTAGGCACAAATCCGACTGTCAGCCCCTCTTTTCTCCATTGGCGAACCTGTTCCCTTACCTCTGTAATCGTCTTTACGGTTTTCATTTTTCCTCTTCCTCTCTCAGCTTTTCTATTATATCGTCATCTATCTTAAAAGTGTGTTCCGCAGACGGAAATTCACCGCTTTTTGTCTCATCTATATAAGACTTTATTCCCGTTCGGAAAATCTCTCCGACTTCGGCAAAGACTTTTGCGAATTTAGGGGTATAACCTGTTGTAAGTCCGAGCATATCCTGATATACAAGTACCTGTCCGTCACAGCCTTTTCCCGCACCTATGCCAATGGTGGGAATAAACAGCTTTTCAGTTATTATCTCCGCAAGCCTTGCTGGTACGCATTCAAGCACAACCGCACACGCCCCTGCCTCCTGAATCTTCAACGCATCGTCAATAATCTGCCTTGCCCTTTCATAAGTCTTTCCCTGTACTTTGAATCCGCCGAAAGCGTTTACAGACTGCGGAGTAAGACCAAGATGTGCAACAACAGGTATTGAAGAATCAACAATAGCCTTTATTTGTCCACATACTTCCGCACCGCCCTCGAGCTTTACAGCAGAAGCACCGCCCTCCTTTATCAGTCTGCCTGCATTCATGACCGCATCATATATGCCCGTCTGATAGGACATAAAAGGCATATCCGCAACGACAAAAGCATTTACCGCTCCTCTCGTAACAGCTTTTGTATGATGTATCATATCTTCCATGGTTACGGGCAGTGTGGTTTCATAGCCGAGCATAGTCATTCCGAGCGAATCGCCCACGAGTATAGAGTTTACTCCGCATTCGTCCATAATACGTGCTGTTGTGTAGTCATAGGCAGTAAGCATCGTTATCTTCTCTCCCGATTGCTTCTGTTTCAGCATGGTAGCAACAGTATTTTTCATAGTTTTTCTCCTTTGGTTAATATATAAATCTCTCAATAAAAATATTGCCGTTTTTAAAGGTTCAATTCTTTTTGATTGATTTTAATACATTATAACATAGTCTGAAATCATTTTCAAGTGCTGAATGTAATTATTGAAAATGTTTTTCACGTACCGACAAAAAATCCCCCTTGACGCAAATCAAGGAGGACTATAAAATCAGGGTGGGAGATGGGATTCGAACCCACGCTCTTCGGGACCACAATCCGACGC
>CAMWQJ010000049.1 GCA_947176415.1 uncultured Ruminococcus sp.
ACAAACAGAACATGGAAGCCTAATGTAAAGCGTGTAAAGGCTATCGTCAAGGGTACTCCTTGTCATATATACGCTTGCTCAAGATGTCTGCGCTCAGGCAAGGTTGAAAGAGCTTAATTACATTAACAAAAGTTTCAGGGTATTCTTTCGGGAATGCCCTGCTTTTTTATGTCTGTAAATATTCTGTAACTTGCTTTTTCATGAAATATATGCTATAATCAGAAAAAAGTGACAAATGTCATATTGAAAAATCAGAATGTAAATGTTATAATATATTCATGGAGGTGTTAATATGGCTGATACTTGCGAACACTGCGGGGCAATCGTCAACGGCGATGTCTGCGAATACTGCGGTATAAGGCTGAAAGAAAATCCGCCCGTAAAAATAATCTACAAAAGCGACAAATCGGAAAGCACCATAAGTTTTCCGACAAAAAAGAAAAGCAGACTCCCCGTACTGCTTACCGTCCTCGCAATAATTTTAATACCGTCCGTGACTGCTTTCAGAAAAAGTGAAAAGCAGAAATCAGCAGAGCTGAAACCCGTCAGGAATACAGCAGTGCATACAGAAAGCCAGCATGACGGAAAAGAACATCACACAGAAAACCGCCCCGAATATGATGCAGATGAGATTCTGAGAGAGACGGGGGCTTTCCCTGACACTAAAGTCTATCAGATTGGTGTTGATATTCCCGAAGGTCTTTATATCTTTATACCTACTCTTTCGATGGGTCACGGCGTTCAGGGTGTATATTCCGACCCTTCATGCAACAATCAAATTTCGTCGGCTTATGTCCATTTTGACGGCACGAGAATTGTTGAACTGAAGGGCAACGGCTATCTTGAGTTCTCATGGTGTACAGCCTATAATCTCGATATGCACCCCGAAATAGTAAACGACCCTCACGAAACGGACGGAATGTTTATAGTCGGACGTGATATTGAGGCAGGAACGTATCACCTTGAAAGTCCCGAAAAGATATTCGGTGATATGTCTGATTACGCCGAATGGTTTATATATTCCGACATAAACGCAGTAGGACCGCTGACGAAAGAATGCGGAATACTTGAAACATGGGGAGCATACGACGAAAACATATCAAACGAAATAACCGTACACGACGGCGAGTATTTCGAACTCCGCCACTGTATAATCACGGACTGACTTTCTCCACCGCCACCGCCTGCATTCCCATTTCCATATATCTCCTCTCGGCTATGCACTTTTTATATGAAGTGTTCTTCCTGACAAGCGGGTCATTGAAATAATAATTTTCGCTGTCATACCCCGTCAGCACAAGACAGTGTTCATTTGATTTCCATATATACCGCTCGCCCGTCCCCTCAATAATCCAGCTGTTGCGGAGATTGATAAAAGTCGGATTCATATTGATACTACACCACACAATAACAGGCACGCCGTTGTCTATATACTCTTCGCATATCTCATCGAGCCACATACCGCCGAGGTCTTTTATTTCGTATCTGTCACCGCTGATATATTCCTGCGGAGTGAGAAAACGCTGGAGTGCAAGAATAACAGCACCGCTCATACAGCCATAACCGCTGTGCTTGTCGGGATTGCCGATAAAGACTTTTTCGGGGTCTGCTCCGTAAAGTTTCTTGTCTTTGTTATGCAGTTCAGCTGATTTGAGATAGCCTTTTTTCACAATATCGCCTGCCTTTATGTCAAATCCGTAAAAAGCAAGCACCATTGAAGTGCTGACGAGTTCGCAACCCGTGGGATATTTTTCCTGAGAATAATAAGGCACGTCCACAATTACGGGGTCTGAATCCTCGCTTATATTTTTACGGACTGCTTTAGGCGGAGTCTCCTCCTCGGACGTTTCTTCTTCAGTGACAGTTTCCTTAACCGTCTGCACCGTTGCGGACTCCAACTGCTTTTCACGACTGCCGAGAGGGTGTATTCCGTCATCTTTTTTTCCGCACGATACGAGTGCGACCGCAAGAACGAGTGTACATAAAAATTTTTTCATAAATCCTACCTATTATAAAGGGGAGCAGTCAAGTCACTGTTCCCCTCGTGCTTTACGTCATGAAAGTGCGTTCCTGATAATATCTGCCTTGTCGGTTTTTTCCCACGCAACTCCGAGTTCCTCACGACCCATGTGTCCGTATGAAGCAAGTCTGCGGTACTGAGGTTTTTTAAGGTCGAGCATTTTAATTATTGCGGACGGTCTGAGGTCGAATATTCTGTCGACGGTTTCTGCCAGTTTTTCGTCCGAAACTCTGCCAGTGCCGAAAGTATCAACGAATATTGATACAGGCTTTGCAACGCCGATAGCATACGAAAGTTGCACCTCGCACTTGTCGGCAAGACCCGATGCAACGATATTTTTTGCGATATATCGGGAAGCATAAGCTCCGCTTCTGTCAACTTTCGTCGGGTCTTTTCCGCTGAATGCACCACCGCCGTGACGTGAATATCCGCCGTAAGTGTCAACGATAATCTTTCTGCCCGTCAGACCGCTGTCACCCTGAGGACCGCCGATTACAAAGCGACCTGTAGGATTTATGTAAATCTTTGTATTATTATCAATGAGTTCTTCAGGAATAACCGCCCTTATAA
Organism: uncultured Ruminococcus sp.; assembly: GCA_947176415.1. GTDB lineage: Bacteria > Bacillota > Clostridia > Oscillospirales > Ruminococcaceae > Ruminococcus. Next base: position 2,591 of record CAMWQJ010000049.1, read on the forward strand.
CAAATTCCTCAATATCCTTGCGGAGCTGTCCAAGACTAACGTCCGCCGAGTGCTGAGAAGAAACCACAACAGCGTCCACACGTGAGGGCTTGCCGTTGTCATATTCAACGGTAACCTGAGTTTTTCCGTCGGGTCTGAGATAGCGGAGCGTACCGTCCTTGCGGACTTCCGTCATTTTTATTGCAAGTTTATGTGCGAGTGAAACAGGCATAGGCATAAGTTCAGGGGTCTCGTTGCACGCATATCCGAACATAATTCCTTGGTCGCCTGCACCGTTTGAAAGTCCGTCGTTTTCGCCGTTTTCCTCACGGTATTCAAAAGCCTCATTAACGCCCATTGCAATATCCGCCGACTGCTCGTCAATGCTCGTCAGCACGGAACACGTGTGTGCATCAAATCCGTATTTTGCCCTGTCATAGCCGATTTCCGCAACCACCTGTCTCGCAATCTTCGGAATGTCAACCTTTGCGGTTGTCGAAATTTCGCCTATACACATAATCATTCCCGTTGTAACCATAGTCTCACACGCAACACGCCCGTTCTCGTCCTGTTCAAGAATCGCATCAAGCACAGCGTCTGAAATCTGGTCGCATATCTTGTCGGGGTGTCCCTCCGTAACGGACTCGGAAGTAAAGAAAAACTTATCCATTTTAAAAATCCTCCTGAAAATAAAAAGAACGCCCGCACATTCGGAACGTTCTGAAACTCTGAACTACTCCTCATCTTTCGGTAATACCGCAGGATTTAGCACCTTTTCCGCATGATTCACGAAAGGTTGCCGGACATCATCGAACCTGTTTTCTCCGTCCTTCTTGATAAGGTACTTTTATTATAACACACACGTCGGGAAATGTCAATAGGTTTGCGGAAATTTTTTACCGAAGAAAAACAAACAGACTTCCTTTCGGAAGTCCGTTTGCCATGATATAGGGATTATTGGGGATTTTTACGTACAGTGTGGGGTAAACACTGTACACCATGAAAAAAACAACTTCGAGAAACATCTTGTATCCTATTCCTCTCAGCGTTTTTATTATAGTTTTGTGACGTGATAAATATATGATAGCAAGGTGAAAATCATGTGAAAATCAATTGCTTATCCTGAACCAGAATACCGAGCCTTTGCCGAGCGTACTTCTCACGCCGTAATCATAGCCATGGAGTTTGAGAACCGCCTTGACAATCGAAAGTCCGAGACCTGTTCCGACAACTTCTCTCTTGTGATTTTCGGAACGGTAATACTTGTCAAAAATCAGCTTTATTTTGCTTTCCTCTATGCCGTCGCCTGTGTCCTCAACCTCAATCAGAACGCCGTCTTCCTGATTAATCTGCCTGACAAAAACCTGTTTGTCGTCGCCTGTGTAGTTGATTGCATTGTTTATGAGATTGTAAATCACCTGCTCAATCTTGACGACATCACAGCAAACGTTTTTTTCGATGTCGGGGGTAAAATGTATATTATAGCCCATTTTTTCCGATATACCGTCAAAACGTCCGATAATCTCATGGAGTTTGGAGCTTATCTCAAATTCCGACGGATTGAGTTTCTGCCGACCGCTTTCGAGTTTCGACAAATCAAGAATATCATTCACCATTGCTGAAAGCCTGTCCGTCTCGTTGATTATGATTTCAAGATGTTCATTGCGTTTTTTCGGATTATCTCCCGATAAATCACGTATCATTTCGGCATAGGCTTTAAGCATGGTAAGGGGAGTCCGCAAATCGTGAGAAACATTCGCTATAAGGTCTCTTTGCATAGTGTCGACTCTCGAAATCTCCTTTTCCGCATACATAAGCGTGTCAGCAAGCTGTTGTGCCTCAAGATAGCCTCTTCCGTCAAACTCTGTATTAAGGTCGCCTCTCGCCATATTCTCTGCCGACTTCGTTATTCTGTCTATCGGCTCGGAAATTTTATTTGCGAGGAAAACCGAAATAACCGCCCCCATCAGTATAAGTATAACAGTTATCATAACGAGCTGACGCTTGATTATAGAGACAGTCGAGCCGACAGGTGCAAGCTCCGAGTTTATCAGCAAATAGCCGTCCGTTCTGCCGTTTTTCCCAAGGGTGCATATACATATGAGCATATTGTTGTGACTGCTCGGATTCTGAACTTTATACAAAAGCTGTGATTTTCCCGATGCCCTTATCTTGTCAAGAAACAAGTATGTGCTGTTGCCACGACCGTGGACAAGACAGTCGCCGAGTACGTCCTTTGAATAGATAGAACGTCCGTACCTATCGAGAATTTCAACACACACGTCATTTTTAACGGCGGTTTCGGAATACTTTTCGATAAACTCCGTTTTTCTGCCGTTAGTATACTCCTCTTCGTATGCCGAAACTATGTATTCCGCATTCTCCGCTATGGATTTTGTTTTTGTTTTTTCATAGAAAGTCTCAAGAAAAAAAATCTGAAATATCCACATAAGCACGAAAATCAGCAGAATAAAAGCGATAAAATACCACCAGACTTTCAGCCTCAGCGGAATGCTGTCATTTATTTTCTTTATGCGATTAAACGGATTCAAATTTATATCCCATTCCTCTCAGAGTGACAATAAATTTCCTGTATTCCCCGAGACTATTTCTCAGCATTTTGATGTGCGTGTCAACTGTTCTGTCGTCGCCGAAAAAGTCATATCCCCACACTTCCTCGAGAAGTCTGTTTCTCGTCAGTGCAATGTTTCTGTTTTTGACAAGGTAAAAAAGCAGGTCATATTCTTTCGGAGTCATGGACGCTTTTTCGCCGTTCACATAGACCTCACGCCCCGAAACATCGACTTCCAGTCCCTCAAAAACATACTTGTCATGCTGTTGCACCTCCACACGCTCGGCGGTTCTTTTAAGTACAACTTTAATCCTCGCCATAAGTTCTTTCGGCGAAAAAGGCTTTACAACATAGTCGTCCACGCCGATTTCAAAGCCAAACAGCTTGTCATATTCTTCTCCCCTCGCCGACAGCATTATAACGGGAATACTTTTATTCTTGTGAATTTCCTTGCAAGCCGAATAGCCGTCAAGTCTCGGCATCATAACGTCCATTATAATAAGGTCGTAGTTTCTTTCGCTGCAGAGCCTTACCGCCTCCATGCCGTTTTCCGCCTCCTCGACCTCGTAGCCTTCAAACTCCGCATACTCCCGCACCACCTTTCTTATGTTCATTTCGTCGTCAACTATCAGAATACGTGACATAAAAAAACACCTCTTTGTTCTGTTTGAATTATTTTGCAGATATATTCCGCCTGTATATTATAACATTATATCACACAAAAGTGTATATCTTGTGATGATTTTCCGTAAGTTTAAAGCAAATTTATTTATTTTGTATTTATTGACAAATTTATTATTGACATTTTCGGTAAATTTTGCTATAATAATTTTAATGGTTTTATGAACTGGAGGATACTATAATGAATCTGAATAAAGCACTCTCGGCAGTGTTTGCCATTATCATTGCAACGACTCTCGTAATTGCCTATGCCCACGCAGTTCCGCATATGGCATCGGCTGTTATTATCACCTATATTTCAACTATGGTTTTCCTTACTATCTGCCTTTCTATCTCCGCATGGCTTTTCAGGAAGTTCCGTTCCTCGCTTGATGTCAGCGACATGGCAGGAATATGGGAGAATATAAATAACGAGATGATTATGTGGACTGACGATTTTTCTTCCGTCTACATGAACAGAAAAATGCGTAACCTCCTGAATATAGAAACGACCGACTTCGACCACAAACTTGAAGTAATGCGTGCTTTCGGCATAAGCGGTACTGAAAATGATGATATACAGAAAATAATCGACAGTGCTTCACATGAGGCTTATTTTACGGACGCCAACAACTCAACGGCGATTATTGCGTGGAGTACCTCACTTGTCAAGAGAAAAAAACACGTCTCGCTTTATTTAAGTGTGGGATTTAATCTTACCGAACTGAAAAAAGTCAAAAGAGACCTCGCAGGAAACAACGAATTATTCAACTATTCGATGAAACTTGCGGAAATCGGTATAATCATGTCGGGAGATATGAATAATTTCATTGTCTCTTCCGAGACCGTCCGAATGCTTGGACTAAGTACGGGCTGTATAAATTTAAAACAGTTCCGTTCGCTCGTCCACCCTAACGACAGGCTTCAGTTTGACAGTGCGCTGAAATTTTCCACTGACAGCACAGGAAATGAAATACAGAGCATTGAACTGCGTATAAAGTCGTCGGACGGCTTTTACCACTGGTATTCCTACAGGTACAAGCCTATCAACAGTTCGGGAAATACTATTCCCATGTTTGGCAGTGCATTGATTGACAATACAAAGGAACACGAAAAAGACTTGATTATCGAACGTCTCGCCTACATCGACGAAGTTACCGAAATAGCCAACCGCAACAAACTTATGGACATAGGACAGGAAACCTATGAACAGTGCCAGCTTCTCAAATGCTCATACTGGATTATGGTGCTTGATATAGACCGTTTCCACATAATCAATGACAGTTGCGGTTACAAGAACGGCAATTATATCCTCAAGAATTTTGCGGGAATCATGTATAAATTCATAACGCCGAGCGGTCTTGCCTCACGCATGAGCGGTGATAATTTCGCACTTATTATACGTGACTACGGCGACGACGATTTACCGCTGAGAACTGCAAAAGCTATACAGGAGGAGTTCGCAAAGCTCGCAAAAGGCGATTTTTCTTCCGTAAATCTCAGCTGTTCAGTAGGCTATGCAAAAATGCCGGAAGACGGAAGTTCTTTTATAGAGGTACTCGAACACGCAGAGTTTGCACTGAAGTCGGGCGGAGGAAACCACAGCACAGTATGCGGATATGAAGCAAGAATGCATGACTCCATAATCGGCAGAAACGAACTCGAAAAAGAGCTTGCACTCGCCATAGACAACAACGAACTACAGCTTTTCTATCAGCCTAAAATTGACCTTTCGACAGGAAAGGTTATGGGCGTTGAGGCTCTTATAAGGTGGATTAAGTCTGACGGAACGGTTGTACGCCCTGACGCCTTTGTGCCTGTTGCGGAGAGTTCGCACCTTATCGGACGTATAAGCGAATTTGTACTCAACGAGGGTTGCCGACAGAATAAACTATGGCAGAAAATGGGATATCCTGAAATAGTCATGTCAATTAATTTTACTTCAACTGACTTCTATCAGAAAGACCTTAAGGAAAAAGTTTTCGAGGCACTCGCAAAGACGGGTCTTGACTCAAAGTGGCTTGAAGTTGAACTTACCGAAACTCTCGCTCTCAGTGATATAGACTATGCGGTTGCACAGATGAATAAACTGCGTGAACTCGGCGTTAAACTCGCTATGGACGACTTCGGGACGGGTTATTCTTCGCTCAGCTATCTACAGATTCTGCCGATTACTCTGCTGAAACTCGACCGCTCTTTTATAATCGATATCGAACACGACAATATCGCATATGAAATTGTATCGTCGGTTATACGCATAGCAAAGTCCAAGAAAATCGAGACTATAGCCGAGGGAATAGAAAATCCAAATCAGGAAGACATTCTCCGCAAGGCTGGTTGCGACTTCGGACAAGGGTATCTCTACGGCAAGCCTATGCCAGCACAGCAGTTAGAGAAATTTTTCGACAAGAACATCAAAGAACACAATCAAAATAAATTTTCCAACGGAGGTATATAAATCATGAAAAGAAGAATAGGCATTCTCACAAGCGGTGGCGACTGCCCCGGACTCAACGCAACAATAAGAGGTGTTGCAAAGGCTTGCTATGAGAGATTCGGCGAGGATAACGTTGAAATCGTCGGCATATCCAACGGATATTACGGTCTCATCAACAACCTTTGCAAAGATATGTCCCCGTCGTCGTTCTCGGGCATTCTCACACAGGGCGGTACTATATTCGGCACGAAACGTCAGCCGTTCAAGATGATGACTGTTATCGGAGAAGACAACATCGACAAGGTTAAGAACATGAAGGAAACCTACAAAAAACAAAAGCTCGACTGTCTTCTTACGCTCGGCGGAAATGGTACTCACAAAACTTCAAAGCTCCTTGCCGACGAGGGTCTTAATGTAATCGGTCTGCCGAAAACAATCGACAATGATATCTATGGCACTGATGTTACTTTCGGATTCCACACGGCAGTTGACATTGCAACCGACGCTATCGACCGTCTCCACACGACTGCGGCGAGCCACTCGAGAATTTTACTCTGCGAAATCATGGGAAATAAAGCAGGCTGGCTTACCCTCAATGCAGGTATCGCAGGCGGTGCGGACGTTATCATAATCCCTGAGATTCCCTATGATATAGACAAAATCTGCGATTCCGTAATGGCACGGAGTGCGTCAGGAAAAAATTTCTCGATACTTGCCGTTGCCGAGGGTGCTTTTGATGTGAACGAAGCAAAAATGAAGAAAAAAGAACGTGCCAGAAAGCGTGCCGAGGCAGGAATTACAACGGCTACTTCACGTATCGCCGCACAGATTCAGGCAAATACAGGCATTGAAGCACGTGTCTGCGTTCCGGGTCATATGCTCCGTGGCGGTGCTCCGAGTGCATACGACCGTGTGCTGTCAACGCAGTTCGGCGTACACGCCGCATATCTCATAGCAAAGGAAAAATATGGACGTACAGTTGCGAAAATCGGCAACAAGATTACTTCAAACAAACTTGAGGACATCGCAGGAAAGACAAAATTCGTCGATACGGACAATCATCTTGTCATCGCATCACGTGACATCGGAATTTCTTTCGGCGACTGAATTTGATATTTGATTTGTAATTTCAGATAATATACCACACTTTTTCGGGAAATATATGGTGAAAATATGAAATTTATTGTTTTTGCCGAAAAACTCTTTTCAAATCCCAAAAAATGTGGTATAATGTTTATTATTTCTTTTAGGAGGTATCTTATGACAGAAACAGAACTTTTTGGTCTCTGGCTTGAGAATGCCAAGGACGACCCCGATTTGCATGACGAACTGAAAAGCATTGAAAATGACAGGACAGCAATACGGGACAGATTTTACCGTGACCTTGAATTTGGTACAGGCGGTCTGAGAGGTGTTATAGGTGCAGGCACTAACCGAATGAATATATACACCATACGCCGTGCAACGCAGGGATTTGCCGATTACCTCAACCAAGAATACACTAATCCGAGCGTTGCCGTTTCCTTTGACAGCCGAATAAAATCAGATGTATTCGCAAGAACGACTGCCGAAGTTCTTTCGGCAAACGGCATAAAGGTACATATATATAAGGAGCTTATGCCGACGCCGTGCCTTTCTTTTGCTGTCCGTGAACTCAACTGTCAGGGCGGTGTAATGGTTACGGCAAGCCACAACCCAGCAAAATACAACGGCTATAAAGTATACGGTGAGGACGGCTGTCAGATTACACTCAGAGGAGCTGAAATTATTCTCAGCAAGATAAATTCACTCGATATATTCAGCGATGTGAAAACTTCCTGTTTTGATGAGGAAGTCGCAAAGGGTAATATCTCGTTTATCGGAGACGAGGTTATCGAGGCTTTCTATAAACACGTTCTGGCAGAGGGCATAAACAAAGACCTTTGTGCGACAAGCGGTCTTAAACTTGTCTACACCCCCCTCAACGGCACAGGCAACAAACCCGTGCGTGAAATTCTCAGGCGTATCGGAATCACGGACGTTACAATTGTAAAGGAGCAGGAAAATCCCGACGGAAACTTTACAACCTGTCCTTATCCCAACCCTGAAATCCGTGAGGCACTCGCTGTCGGTCTCAGGTACTGCAATGAAGTGAAACCTGACCTTCTTCTTGCCACAGACCCCGACTGCGACCGTGTGGGAATTGCCGTTCCCGATGGCGAGGGCGGTTACGCACTTTTCTCAGGAAATGAAGTCGGTGCAATGCTTCTTGAATATATCTGCGAGCAGAGAACGAAAAACGGCACAATGCCAGAAAATCCGATAACTGTCAAGACTGTTGTCACCACCGATATGATTTATTCAATCGCTCAGGAATACGGCGTTGAGGTTATCGACGTTCTCACGGGATTTAAATTCATAGGCGAACAGATTAAATATCTTGAGGACAAGGGAGAGGAAAACCGCTATATTTTCGGCTTTGAGGAGAGTTACGGCTACCTCTCAGGAACTTATGTTCGTGATAAGGACGCTGTTAATGCCTCCATGCTTATATGCGAAATGGCTTCGTACTATCGTTCACAGGGCATAACGCTTATGCAGGCCCGTGAAAATATGTACAAAAAATACGGCGTTTTCTATCAGACAATGCATAGCTTTACTTTTGAGGGCGAAAGCGGTATGAATAAAATGGCTGAAATTATGGAAACCCTCAGGCAGAATCCGCCCGCTAAAATTGCAGACATAAAGATTGTACGATTTGACGACTATCAGAAAAGTATTTCAAGAGACAATATTTCAGGCACTGAATCGGAAATAACCCTCCCGAAATCCAACGTTCTTGCGTTCTTCCTCGAGGGCGGTTCTAAAGTCATCGTGCGTCCGTCGGGTACAGAACCGAAGATAAAAACCTATCTCACGGCAAAAATGCCCACTCATGAAGAGGCGGAAGCCCTTGAATCAAGGCTCGCAGAGGATTTTACTAAAATTTTTGACTGATTTTCTAAAGGCGGAGCAACGCTCCGCTTTTATTTCAAATAAGGAGCTTTTTTAATGAATGACGAACTCAGAAAACGTATATATGACAGTCTGAAAGAAAACAATCTGCTTAAAACATGGACTGAAACCGTGTACGAAACAGAAGAAGTTGTATGTAATAATACTACTAATTCAGATGACGACATTGCTACTGCTACGGACGGCACGCAATATTATAAATCGCTTGTAATGCAATATCTGAATGAAAAAAACTATCTGCTTACTCCAGAAAATATAAATCTTGCCGCAAGAATGTTTCAGGCAAACGGCGGTACATATACAAGAAATAATTATAAAACCATAGAAAATGATGAATTTAAAAATATTAGTAATGAAGATATTGAAGTATTTTTATATTCAAAAATTCTTGAACAACTGGCACAACTGAAACAAACTGTTTCTTCCTCCACTTTCATGGATTATGCCGTCGAAATTGTAAGTGATAATTGGAGAGGCGGAACAGACTGCAAAAAATTGTCTCATGTTCTTGAAAAACGTAGCAGAATGGGTTGGAAACTAATTAATACCTTCACTAATGAACTTGGCGTTAATGCTACTTCGATAACAATAGGCAACCATACCGCAGGAACTAATTCAACTATTGACCAGATTGTAATGATTTTTGAACGCCCAATGTCAATGACAGACGAAAAGGCAACACAAATTATACAAAAAATACGTGAAAAT
>CAMWQJ010000050.1 GCA_947176415.1 uncultured Ruminococcus sp.
ACAGAATACATAATCATCGTGTTTTCAGCGAATACGCAAAAACAGGAAAAAGTTCAATGGGCTGGTTCTATTGTTTCAAACTGCATCTGATTATCAACGATGAAGGTGAAATTCTGTCTTTCTGCCTTACTTCGGGAAATGTGGATGACAGAAACGAAGCTGTAATGGATTCGCTGACGAAAGAAATATTCGGGAAACTGTTTGCTGACAGAGGCTATATTTCTCAGAAACTGTTTGAAAAACTTCTGAAAAAAGATATTACGCTTGTCACCAGAGCAAAGAAAAATATGAAAAACAAGCTGATGGATTTATACGACAGACTTATGCTCCGCAAACGTGCTGTAATTGAATCTGTTAATGATTTTCTGAAAAACATCTGTGATATAGAGCATTCCAGACATCGCAGTGTAACAAATTTCCTTGTCAATTTGGTTTCTGCTCTGGCTGCTTACTCTTTTTTGCCTAAAAAGCCCTCTGTCTTTTCTGATTCTAATATGCAGGAGGGCTTTTTATGCCTGCTTGACTAATTTTTTTTGTCGAACTCACGTTATATTAAATGGAAATTAAAACATCAGCTTACTGCTTCTGTCTGTCATTGGAACACCCGCTTTTTACAACTGTAATACAGGATGGCTTTTTAGGCCTGCTTGACTAATTTTTTTCTGTCAAACTCACGTTGTAACAATTACGCAGAAGAACGTAGCCACATGCATTTGTGTTGGTACGCCTTTCAAGGCGTGGCTTGTATTCTGAGCCCCTATGGGACGTTTACGGAAAAACCCCCGGCTTTGCTGGGGGATGTTTATTTGTAAAAAAATATCAATTTAAATAATGATTATAAAAAAAAATTGTCATTCTTGACTAATTATAATGTCTGTGATATAATATAATTGCGATTCTCATTTTCGGAATCAGATTAAAAAATTTATCAAGGACGTGTTATTATGCCAAAAAAGAAAAAATCAGCCCGTAAGAATGCAAGAGGAAATGCAGAACAGATATTCGCAATGAAAAAATTCTATATTAAGCTTCCCGACGAAGCGATAAATTACGCCTTGTCGCAACTCAGCAGGGAAGTTCGGCGAAAGGCGGGCAAAAATGCGGACAAAGAAAAAAACATTCTTACGGCACTTACAATGTCCGCACCTGCTTTTGCGAGTGCCGTGTATGAATACCAAAAGAGCAGTATAATGCTTGCGGAGGACACGGATTATGACGATATAATCGCCTCTTATAATTCCGAAAACTGCCTTATGAACACGGTGTTTATTTTAAAAAAATGCTGTGACGGAACTTTTGACAACAAGATTCTGGAGAATTTTTTGAACTCGGAGGAATTTAAAAAAACTCTCTCGGGCGGTTACGGAGACTACACCGAAGATGAAGAGGAAATCGAAGAAAAAATTTCCGAGTCGTCGGAAGATAAGAAAGAAGAACCACAGGAGTCAGCAACTCCGCAACAGCAGGTTGTTGTTAAAGAGGAGAGCAGAAAAAATACTTCAAAGTGGAGTGTAAACTATTATATTGGCAATATCGAGAAGAGAAGCACTTTTTATAATTTCAGACCGCAGTATACTTTAAAAGTTGGAAAGTCAGGAAAGAAACTTGAAGAACTGTATCAGATACCGGAAAAATTTCCGCTGTTTGGCTGTATAAATCTCGCCTATATGACAAACAAGCGTTCCCGTGAAGTCCTCGACAGCCTCGATTTAAAAATGGTCTATGCGATAAACTGTGAGGACATACTCGAGCCGAATATAAATCCCCTTGACGGAACACTTAACGAAATAGAGTTGAAAGTAGATTTGCAGAGGGAATTTGATACGAAAAGAAATTCAACAACTTTTTTCCGCAGGATAAGCGATTTACGCACATTCAGGATAGTGAGAAATGAAGAATATATATCCGATACGGAGTTACTCAGCGGAGAAATAATAATAAGCGATGATTTTGCAAAGGGCGAACTTGTTTTATTACACCGCATGAAAGATACCGCAAGACCGACGGCGAACGACGATATTTCAGGACCGTATAAAGTTGACAAGAAAAACGGCAGGACTTTTATACAGCCGAAAGTTGCAGACGAGCGTTATTTACTCAACTGCTACAGGGTGGAAAAACTTTCGTTTGGCGAGATAGAGGAGCAGGAACAGGGCGAAAATCCGACAAGCACAGGATTTGCGGTGCTGTCGGACAATTCAAACTACAAAAAAGACATCATAACGGACGAGGTTCTTATAAAGGGAATGTTCGGCGATGTTATGGCAGATGCTGAAAATATCGGGGAATTTATGAACGTATACAAGACGTCTCCGTTTCTTGCGGAAACTCTTCCGTCTGACATAAGAAACAGGAGAATTGAGAGAATCCGCAGAATTTTTTCAGATATAGAAAACTACCGTAAGGTCCATATAGACATTGCAAAGACACTTATAAATTATTACGGCAGGGTGGACGGCAGTACAAAAGAGATGTTCTCTGAACTCATAGCCGAAAGCGATGATTTTAAAAAGCTGAAAAAAGAACTTGACGAGGTGAGGGCAGACAGTAAAAAGTCTGAAACGCCTGAAAAGATTTACATAAAGGACGACAAGGAGCTTGACGAGAAAAACAGGGAAATAGAAAGGCTTGAAAAGAAGATTACGGAGCTTGAGGAAAAATGCCGTAGCGTTTCGGCGTGTGACAGCATAACACAGGAGATAAAGAATCAGCAGAATATCATGAAATATCTTGCAAGGGAAAATTCAAAGCTCGAGCAGGCTAATGAAGAACTGAAAGAGAAAATAAAAGCGACGATTCAGGAAAAGACAAGCGATATATGGACGGCATTCGACCCTTATATTTCAAGTGCAATGCTCGATGCGGTCGGCGAGTGGAACAGAAAACAGGAGACGGAAGAATATTTAAGGACAGCCATTTATACATCGGAAAAAGCCAGCGAATGCAGACATATGGACAGAAAAGAACTCTGCGACTATCTTGTTGACTATGTAAGGCACTACAGGGACTACAGCAGAAACGATATATTAAATATGTATATCTGTATAGCACAGGGTTTTCTGACGGTGTTTTCAGGACTCCCAGGCACAGGCAAAACATCGATTTGCAATATAATAGGAGAGAGTCTTGGACTTGACAGTCTCGGCAGAATCACCGAAAATATAAGTTGCAACAGATTTGTGTCGGTATCGGTTGAAAAAGGCTGGTCGTCGAAGAGAGACCTGATAGGCTATTATAATCCGCTTACGCAGAGATACGACAAAAGCAACAGAAGGCTTTACGATTCGCTTATGATTCTGAATGAGGAAAAGGAAAATTCTGCACTTCCATTCGTCGTTCTGCTTGACGAAGCTAATTTAAGTCCTATGGAATACTACTGGGCTGATTTCATGCAGATAGCGGACAGGTCAGAAAAGGGAAAATCTTTTATAAATATCGGTACGGAGAGCGAAATATATATACCCGATACACTGCGGTTTATTGCGACGATAAATAACGACCAGACGACAGAGACACTTTCACCGAGACTTATTGACCGTGCGTGGATTATAAAGCTCCCCGAAACTGATATAAAGGAACAGACGGCTATTGATTCAAGGCTTGTATTGTGGAGCGATATTGTTTCCGCATTTGATTCACACAGCATGACAGGCACGTCAGCGGAGAATATTTTAAAGCAGATAACCGAGCTTTTCAGGACTTACGGAATGGCAGTCAGTCCGAGAACTCTGTTAAGCATGAGAAAATATATTTCCTCCGCACGTGAAGTTATGGAGGGTACGGGAAATATATCCTCCGACAGCGTGGCACTTGACTATGCTGTCATGCAGAAACTTCTTCCGAAGATAAGCGGTCATGTAAAAATCTACAGGGACTTTTTCGACGAACTTATTAGAATCTGCACGGCAAACGGACTTGACATGACAAAGGGAGCAGTTATGGAGATGCAGAAAGAATCGGCAAGAAACATGGGATATTGCAGGTATCTTTCATAACGGACGGTGAACAGCTATGAAATTGCAACTTGAATCAAAACGCCACGGAAATATTGATGTCAGGCTTTACGGCGAAGAGGAGTTCAGAGAGACGGAAAACCCTTTTTCAAGCACGGTTTATATATATAACGATGATATATATACATTTTCGCTTATTGACAGCAAGGCGTACGTGACGGAATTTCATATCAATGACGAAACAGTCCCCGTAACAAGAAACGACGGCTTTAAAAATTCGTATACTTTCGGCGAAGAGTATGAAAGACCGTTTATGCAGTGTTTCGGAGTTGTGCAGATAAAGATTATAATTTCAGGCAGGGCGTATATTTCGGACAGTATTTCCATAATGGTGACGGACAACAGCCTTAACAGAAACATTCTCCATATGATAGACTATATTTACGAAAAGGGCGAGGAGTACCTTTATGAAACCTACACGACACAGGACGATTCACGGAAGAGTAAAAATATAACAATGGAGGCTAAATTTCAGCTACTCGACAGGATAATAGAAGTATATGAGAACTTTTATGACTGTTTCGCCGAATCTCCGCAGACGGATATAGTCTGTTCGGAATATGTAGGGGAGTTTCACAGGCTTGACAGAATTTCGCCACGCACCATGCAGTATATAGCCTCCCACCCCGAAGAACTCTATGCCGTTGACTGCAATACAGGAATATATTATAACAAAAGGCATTTTCAGCCGAGGAACACTCTTATATCGGGAATGCTACAAACAAAGAACACCTATGAAAACAGGGTTGTGCTTGGATTTATTTCCGCTATAATATCGGGTCTCGAAAAGGCGAAGGAGGATTTGAGGGAGATACCGAATGACAGCAATGTCATAAAAAAAGAGGGCTATATTGAGTCAAAAGTTTATATATACCGCATGAACAGAAAGTCCGTAGATGATTATATCAAAAAACTTGACGGCTATATAATGCGTTTTCAGATTCTCTATGTCGACTACAGAAAAATATTTGACATCAGCGGAATCAGAATGGACGTAATCCCCGAATATACAGATACTTTCAGACTTTCAGTGCCTTACAATGCCGTATACATAAAAATCTGCGAATGGTTTCATTACGGCGGTAACGACTTTACAGGGAATCAGCTTTTTCAGAGTTTCATATCAACAAGCATAATATACGAATATTTCTGCCTTATAAAGCTACTCGTCACGATTAAGGAAGATATCTGCTGTATACCCGTTGAGGAAAAAACCATGCGTTTTGTCTATACCGAGACGAAGCACTATTCAAACACACGCTACAACAATACTTTTTCGTTCATAAGCAGTGGCGGACATGAAATAACGCTTTATTTTCAGCCTGTGATATACGGAAGAGTTACGGGAGGGCGTCCGAATAACATAACCCTCTACAGAAACAGGTATGCAAGTTTCGGAAACTGCATAGGTCATACCTACACGCCCGATTATCTTCTGAGAGTGAAAAAAGACGGTTTTTCAAGATATGTGGTCATGGACGCTAAATTCAGCAGTCAGAAAAAAGTCGAGAGTGAACGCCTTACGGAACTGATATACAAATATCTTTTTTCGCTCAGTCCGCTTGAAGATACAGACGAAATAAGCGGTTTAGTAGTTTTCTGCGGAAAAGATGCAGGGCTTAACAGGCTTTCAAATCTCCACGATATATCCGAAAACATGAAAAAAAATGTAACGCCGTTTGCCTATGCGGTAAATCTTTCGGGAACTTATATTTCGGATAATGGCGTTATACGTGACATAATCAGACAGATGTTGAATTAATGTGAAAATCTATAAAATTTTCCTTATATGCTTGACAGAAATATTAAAAGTGTGTTATAATTTTGTTGATTTAATTTCATTCGTCGGGGGAGTTCAGAAATGTCAGATAAAACAAAATCATCTTCAGGTAAAAAAATTGCATTAAATTCGCCTGTTATAATAGGCTTTACAGCTATATGTCTTGTCGCACTGCTTTTAAGTATGATTACAGGAGGAAACAGCAATAAGTTGTTGTTCAGTGTTTACCGTTCGTCGCTTGTGAATCCGTTTACTTATGTGCGGTTTTTCGGACACGTCTTCGGTCACGCCTCATGGTCGCACTTTATCGGAAATATCATGTACATTCTGCTTCTCGGTCCTCTGCTGGAGGAAAAATACGGAAAAGCCGACATGATTTTTATTATAGCGGTAACGGCACTTGTCACGGGACTGATTAATTTTATATTCTTTCCTCATGTCATGTTACTTGGTGCAAGCGGTGTTGTTTTTGCATTTATTCTTCTCTCGTCATTCACAGGCTTTCAGGACGGAAAAATCCCTGTCACTTTCATTCTCGTGGCACTTCTTTACATAGGTCAGCAGGTGTATGACGGTATTGTCCTGCACAACAACGTTTCTGAACTTACCCACATAATCGGCGGAATTGTCGGCTCTGTATTCGGTTTTGCCGAAAATAAAATCAAGAGGTGATACTAAAATTGTTTCAGAAAGTGAAAATCAGTTCTCTTGATGACTACTTTATCAGTCTTAGTCACAGAAACGGAAACAATGTATTTTTTTACAGGATAAATATTTACAATGATACGATAAAGGATTTTATATGCAGATATTATAATGAGGCAAGAAAAAACGGCGTTATAATTGATGGAAATATCCCTAATCCCGATATGAATAATCTTTCGTATTACAGCGAGATTATGGGCGAGACTTTCAGCATGAACAGGCAGTTTTTTGCGATAAGCCTTAAAAAATGGCTGCCCACAATGAACGACAGCCAGTGCGGTAATATGAGTCGTGCGGTTTATGATACTCTTTCAGGGCTTGCGTCGCAGGGAAAAAACGAAAATATTTTAAAAAACGCCTATATAAAATTCATGTGCTGGCTTTACTACAGATTCAGGAGCATTGCCGACAGGCTCGGGGCGGACAACGTTCCTAAAATCCTCTACAACGGCAGTGTGAATATGTATGAGCTTATGCTTTTTTCGATACTTTCAAAATCTGGCTGTGACGTCGTTCTGTTGCAGACAAACGGCGACAGCGGTTATATCAGGGTTGACCCCGTTTCCGCACAATCATTTGCCTACACGGAAGCAGGAAAAGCATTTCCGCCCGATTTTTCGCTGAAATATATTCAGAATGAAATAGCTGACAGAATGCAGTCGGAAAGACTTCTCGGACAGAAACCGTCATTGAATATCCTGACTAATACGTGGGCGAGGAGCGATGGTCTCGCCGACGCAAAAATTCCGCCCTCGCAGAGAGGTGGCAGAACAGACGCTATCTGTAATATTTTTTACCGAATGACAGGCGTTGACGACAAGGCAAGTTATATAAATGAACTTATTTCTTTCAGGTCGGATATTAAGTCTCAGCAACGCAAGCTGGTTATCGTGGACGGCGAAATCTCACCGCCGACATATGATGAGTTGTCTGAAATAAGGCGTGGGAATTATAATAGTCCGCACTCAGCGGTGGCGGAGCTTGTTAAAAATATCAGCTTTGTATATGACAACGGTCTGCAAACCCTCATGCGTTATGAATTCGCCGAATTCATGCTTGAAAAAGCCAAGGAAACGGACATGAATATAAATAAATTCGTCAATATGTGCGTTTACGTTCTGGCGTGGCTCAAAAGGTGGCAGATGCCGTTGTTTGCAGGGTGGAAAAAGGGAAATATAGCTTGTTTTGTGCTTTTCGGCTGTTGCAGAAATGAAAGCGATTCGGCTTTTGTCTCGCTTCTTTCAAGGCTTCCGTCCGACGTGATTCTGATTAACTCAAATCCCCGAAAACCCTGTATACTCAGCGACAAAAATCTGCGTGAATTTAATTACGACTCGTCACTTGAAATAAAGGCTTTTCCAAAAGAGGGGGCAACTCTTAGGGCGGGAACGGTTGCTTACCATGCGGAGCGTGAACTTGACGAAATAATGTATCAGGACACGGGGCTTTACAGAAATCACCAGTATTCAAAAGCGACTTCGATAGTTCTTGATACCATGTTTGAGGAAATAGAGTTGATGTGGAATCAGGAACTGAAATACCGTCCGAATTTCTCGACGGAAAACGGAGAAGTTATAATACCTGTTTTTTTCTCGAAAATCTCAGGCGTTAAGGACGGCAATGTCAAAGCCTACTGGCAGTATGTAAAAAGACTTATTACGGAGGACACTGTTATAATAAACGGTTTCAAGAAAAAGCCTGTAAATCCACGTTCACCCGTACACGAAAAGCCTAATCCGATAGCTCCATATGCACAGCAGTTTATTAAAAACGGCATACTACAGAAGTCTGCAATAAAAAGCCATTCATGCTATCAGTATGGAATACTTAGGGGCGAAATTCAGGACTATATACTTGAAAAACTTCAGATTCTAATTGATAGCAGAATAATCAAGGGAACTTTTGAAAACGGCATGGAGTACGCCATAATTTCCTCCGTGCTGAATATGGACAAGGAAATTGTAAGGCGTATACAGAACTTTGATTTTACAAAGAAAAATCCGAAGATTCTTTATATAAACACAGGAGACAGTGCAATCACACAGCATGATGCGATAGTGCTTGAATTTCTCAGCATATCGGGGTTTGACGTGCTTTTTGTGATTCCCACGGGCTATTGTAACGTTGAAAATTACTACAATATGCCGATTATAAGCGAACATCAGATGGGCGGATATATCTATGATTTGAAAATCCCTGATTTTTCGCATATTTCAGGCGGTTCAAAACAGCCGTGGCATAAAAAATTATTCAGAAGAGGAGTTTAAAAAAATGGGTATAGACCTTTCAAGAGCAAAACCGCAGAACACGGAAACACAGCAGACACAGCCTGTTCAGCAACAGGAAATCGAGGTAGTACAGCAGTATGACATTGTGGCGGACAGACAGCAGATGAATCAGCTTGTCGGTTCGGAAGAAGTTGACGAACTCGCAAGCCAGATTGTAATTGACGACCTGAATACAATAGTGACATTCGGTGCGGATGCTGCCGACGAAATTTCAAAGGCTTCAGACGTTGTACTTAACAGCATGAACATGACACAGATTGATGATTCGGGACAGATGCTTGCAACCCTCGCAAAAATTATGGACAAGTTCGACATTGAGGAAATAAAGGAAAATCCAAGTCTTTTCAAGAAACTTTTCGGAAATGCAAAAAAACAGCTTGACAAGATTCTTGCAAAGTATCATACAATGGGCGATGAGATAGACAAGATTTACATACAGCTTAAAAAGTACGAAGAGGAGATAAAGCAGTCCAACAAAAAGCTCGACCAGATGTTTAACGCAAACGTCGAGTATTATCACAAGCTCGTGAAATATATCCTCGCAGGCGAACAGGGTTGCCGAGAGATAGAGGCTTATATTGAACAGCGTCGCAAGGACATGGAAGCAACAGGCGATATGACGATACAGTTTGAAATAACAACTCTCGAGCAGGCTTTGATGATGCTTGAACAGAGGACGCAGGATTTGCGTACAGCCGAAAGCATAGCTATGCAGTCAGTCCCTATGATTAAGACAATGGCTTTCAGCAACATGAATCTTGTCAGAAAAATCAACTCCGCATTTATCGTAACTCTTCCGATATTCAAACAGGCACTTGCACAGGCTATCATGCTGAAACGCCAGCGTATTCAGGCGGAAGCAATTTCGGCACTTGACGAAAAAACTAATGAAATGCTTGTGAAGAACGCACAGAACTCTGTTGAACAGTCGAAGATGATAGCAAGAATGGCGTCTGGAAGTTCAATAAAGATTGAAACGCTTGAAAAGTCGTGGCAGACCATCATGAACGGCATTGAAGAAACGAATCAGATTCAGCAGGATGCACGCAGGCAGAGAGACGAGGACAAGGCAAGACTCGCAGTCATTAAGCAGGAGTTTAACCGCAAATATCATATGCCTGACTCGAAAAAATAATTTTTAAGGAGGAAATTTCTTATGCCTATAAATCTTACCAAAGGACAGAAAATCGACCTTACCAAAGGCAATCCCGCACTGAAAAATATTATGGTAGGTCTCGGCTGGGACGTAAATGTCTTTGACTCGGGGTCGGCTTTTGACCTTGACGCTTCTGCTTTTCTTCTCGGCATTAACGGCAAATGCACGGCGGACAATGACTTTATCTTTTACAGCAACCTGAAACACTCTTCGGGGGCGGTCGAACACATGGGCGATAATCTCACGGGTGAAGGCGACGGCGACGACGAGCAGATAAAAGTTAAACTTTCGGACGTGCCATCGAATATCGACAAAATAGCTTTTACCGTAACTATCTATGACGCCGAAAACAGACGGCAGAATTTCGGACAGGTTTCCAACGCCTTTATCAGAATAGTGAACGGCGATACTGACGAGGAGCTTGTAAGGTACGACCTCGGAGAAGATTTTTCCATTGAGACGGCAGTTGTCGTTGCGGAGCTTTACAGGCACAACGGCGAATGGAAGTTTAATGCAATCGGAAGCGGTTTTCAGGGCGGACTTGCTTCGCTCTGTGCATACTATGGAATAGATGCAGGCTGATTTTTTAAAAAAATTTATTGCAAAGGAGTTTTTAATATGCCGGTTAGTTTAAGCAAGGGACAGAAAATAAGTCTCACAAAAAATAATCCGGGGCTGAAAAAAGTCATTGTAGGTCTCGGCTGGGACGTAAATTTATTCGATACAGGGGCAGCTTTCGACCTTGATTCGTGTGCTTTTCTTCTTACGGACAGCGGAAAAGTTTCAAAGCCTGAGGACTTCGTTTTCTACGGAAATTTAAATCACCCTTCGGGAGCTGTAACTCATCTTGGCGACAATCTTACGGGAGCAGGCGACGGCGACGACGAGCAGATAACAATTGACTTATCGCAGATTCCAGCCGAAATAACACGCATTGCATTTACGGTTACGATTCACGAGGCGGAGCAGAGACGGCAGAATTTCGGACAGGTGAATAATTCATTTATCAGGCTCTGCAATGAGGAGACGGGCGAAGAGATTCTCCGCTATGACTTAGGCGAGGACTTCTCTATCGAGACGGCAGTTGTTTTCGCCGAACTCTATAAACACGGCAGTGAATGGAAGTTCAACGCTATTGGCAGTGGTTATCAGGGCGGACTCGCTGCACTCTGCGGAAGTTACGGCGTTGACGTTGAATAAGTGAGGTAGTAAATAAATGTCTGTGAGTTTACAGAAAGGACAGAAAATAAGTCTCTCAAAGGGAAATACAGGGCTTTCGAGTGTTATTGTCGGACTCGGCTGGGACGAGGCAAAGAAGAAAAAGGGACTTTTTGCAAAACGAGAAGCCAATATTGACTGCGATGCCTCGGCAATTCTGCTGACGGACGGCAGACTTTCCGCAAAGGAAGATGTTGTTTACTATGCACATCTCCGTCATAGTTCGGGGGGAGTAGTTCACAAGGGCGATAATCTCACGGGGGCAGGTGACGGCGACGATGAGCAGATTGTTGTTGATTTGACAAAAGTTCCGCAGAACGTTGACAGGATAATTTTTGCCGTGAATATCTATCAGGCTGTTCAGAGAAATCAGGACTTTGGCATGATAAAAAACGCTTTTATCAGGGTTGTTGACAGCAAAAACAGCACTGAAATGTGCAGATATAGTCTTACTGACGACTATTCTGGCTGTACGGCGATGATTTTCGGCGAAATCTACAGGCACGGCGGAGAATGGAAGTTCAACGCAATCGGACAGGGTACGGCAGACGCAGGACTTAGCGAGCTTATCTCAAGGTACAAATAAAATTATATCCGACGGGGGAGTTTTTCTGCTGTCGGATTTTTTAAAAAGTGTTTTCAAAAAATATTTGTGCATTTGTGATAAAAATATGTTGAAAAAATGATTTTTTACTAAAAAAATGATTACAATTTACTATGCGACTTGACAAACAGACTACATATGTGTATAAT
>CAMWQJ010000051.1 GCA_947176415.1 uncultured Ruminococcus sp.
TTGTGGACCTGCTTCCAAAGCTAATGGCATTGCTCTTAGCAGTAGAAAAAAAGTTTTTAAAAGTCCAGCCATTAAAGGTCGTGAATGGCGAAAATTTCACAGTTGAAGTGAATCCTTCAGGCTGGATTTCGTTGAAGTCAATTTCTTTTTTCGGTGATTTATCGTCAAATTCTATGTAGACTTCCGATTTGTAGACTGCCTGATAGTCCGCCCAGTTGTCGACAATATAGGGGTCGTCCTTAACTCCTGTACCTGTCATAAAAAACGCTCCTTTACGTTGATTTTGAAGTTCCTGACGTCGCCTGTGTACATGATATAATTTTCACCGATGTGAAATAACGGCAGGTCGTTTTCCGTGAAATGCATACACGGATAGGTCGTGTTGTCTTCGGGGCGGTGGAAATAACAGACCTGTTCCGCACAGTCAATGTAAATGGTTGAATCAAATGTGCAGGCTTCGGGGTGGTTTACGATAAAATTTTTATCGTTTACAGTTATAATAATTTTCTGATTTGCCTGTGATATAAACGAGATTTCCGGCTCGCTGAAAACAGTGCCGTTATTATCTATCTTGACATAATCCGACCGCCCTGTGATGTCAATTTCTGTGGGATTTGTAGAATATGCAAATGGTTTTACTCTGAATTTCAGTAAAAATACACCAGACATATACGCTACTGCCTGCGGGTCGGGAGGGTACGCCGTGACATTAAGATACTCATCAGGTGCGGAAGACAGCCACAAAGTGCCGTCTCCCTGAATAGATTTGTAAATTTTATGTAAATTTTTTATGTCCGTATTGTAAAGAAAAGTTTCGATTGTCATTGTTTGGTCGTCATAGGTATCGGTCTTGCGGTGGAATTTCTGTGATTTACCGCCGATTGTAAAATCTTTTTCAATTACCGCCCATGTCGGACGGATAACGGGCTTTGTGACCATGAGTCCAAGCTCGTCGCTCGAAACGCCATTAAAAATAAAATAACTCATATTCCAGCCCCCATTTCAAGTTTTCGGCTTTCACTTTCGAGGTCTTCGGCGAGCCGACGGACATCGTAACCGCCCGAAATTGTCGCATTTATCGTGTAGTTGCTGTAAAAAATTTTCTGTCCGCCGTTCGAAAGAGTCGTATTCTGTGCGGAACGTGTCAGCGGAGTGACTTTTACACCGCCGTTCATTACTTCAAGAAGTTCAGGTCCAGCCTCAGCCACAACCGCCTGACCGTGCGAAAGAAATCCGCCGTCTGCCATGAATGGAAGAGGTCCAATTCTTTTTCTTTGTGCCAGTGTATCTTCCTTATTTAGTGGACCAAAAATTCGATTATTGGTATTGTTTGAAATTTCATTTATATAATCATCAGCAACACTCTGGAAATTTTCTCCGAAAATATTACCTACTTCAATTCCAGAATTTTTAGCCCATTCAAACAGTTCAGAAACAGTAAAGCCGTCATCAACAAATTTCTGCACTTCTGATGTGTAATGTTTTCCGAGCATATCTCCAGTATCAATGCCCGATTTTTCGCCCCATTTCAGCAGTTCAATTATTTCATAGCCATTATCAATGCCAGTTTGTATGGTTTCAGTGTAGATATCTAAAAAATCTTCTGCAACTTCCTCACCGGAGCTGTCCGCCCATTGTACAAGATTAGTAACATCATAGCCCTTGTTAAGCTGTTTTTGAATGACTTTCATGAAGTCCTCGCCGAAAACATCTCCTATTTGCTTACCTTGTTTCATTGCCTGTTTTGCAAGGGTTGAAAGGTCCTGTCCGTTTTTGTAGTAGTCAATGAGATTCTTTGTAAGCTTGTCATCGGGAAGACGACTTGCTGTTTCAATCTCTTCAATTGGAAGTTTCAAAAATTCTTCGAGAAGTTCCTGAAAGTTTTCCCCGAAAATTTCGCCTACTCTTTTTCCGTTTGATTCTGCCCACTTGATAAATGTTGTCATGTCCGCCTTGTTGGCGTTAAGAGTTTCCATCTG
Source organism: uncultured Ruminococcus sp. (assembly GCA_947176415.1). Classification (GTDB taxonomy): domain Bacteria; phylum Bacillota; class Clostridia; order Oscillospirales; family Ruminococcaceae; genus Ruminococcus. Next base: position 1,980 of record CAMWQJ010000051.1, read on the forward strand.
TTCGCTGAAACGTTCCCCGAAAACGTCGCCCATATCAATTCCAAGCTGGTTACCCCATTCAAGAAGACTTCCGACTTCTTCGTCGTTTTCAAGTTTGTTTTCGACTGTTTTCTTAAAAACGTCAACAAATTCTTCCGAACTCGCAAGGCTGGCTTTGTTGCTCCATTTCAGCAAGCCGTCAACGTCAAGACCTTTTTCAAGATGTTCCTGAATCGTTTCTCTGTAAGCGGTCTGAAACTCATTAGATTTAATCAGGTCGTCACTACCCTTGCTGAATCCCCAGTCAAGCAGATATTCAATGTCCTGTCCTGCTGTAAGGCGTTCCCACAGATAATCATTGAAATTTTCAGTACTGCCGAAAGTTATTTCGGGCTGGTATCCGCTGTTAATCGCAAGCTGTAAAAAGTCAGTGATATCATGACCGTTTTCCCTTTGCTTTTGAATACTTTCACGCCACTTATCGCCTAAAAGGTCGGCAGGGGACATCTCCAAATCATCGGCAAAAGCAATCATCGGCGAAACGTCAAGACCCTTTTCCAAATATTCATCGAAATATCCCTTAAAATTCTTTTTCCAGACTTCTTTCGGGTCGTTTTCTGTAAGTGCGGCATTTTTCATAACCGTTTCAAGCTCTTTGCTTATCTCGTCAACGGAAGATTGTGAAATTTTTTTAGAATTTAGCTGAAAAAGAGTCAGGATTTTTTCACAGCTGTCATTGAAAATTTTTAAACGTTCTTCCGCATCAGTAGCTGTCTCGTCAAGCGTTGTGCTTGTGAGGTCTTTTTCAGCGTATATGATTTCAGCCATGCGGTCGTACTGTCCGAGCGAGTAAGCCTCCTGCAAGTCGTCGAGCTTTTCAAAGTATTCACTTGTCGCCTGATAATTATTTTCAGCTTTATTTCTTAAACTGAGTGCTTGTTCTTCTTCATTTCGAGCGTCCCAAAGTTTTTTTGCGACTTCTGCGTATTTTTGGGGGTCGCTATACATGAAAGAATCGGCGTCAATGATATTGAAAGCTTTGTTCTTGTCAACCTCTTTAGTGAGATTTTCCCAGCTTTCACCAGAAACTTCTTCATATTCTTTTATAGCGTTTTCAAGATTTTTATGTTTTTCCTGATATTCTTTGTCAAATTTTTCATAGTCTTCCCGTGCCTCGATGCGCTGTTTAGTCATTTCAGTTGAGTTCGCAAGATAGGAATCAAGCATCATTTCAGCCTGTTTTTTGGCGATAACGTTGTCTATTTCGTCGGAAAGAGTGCGGTAATTGTTGATTTGATTGCCAGTCATGGAGTATTCAGTGCCGAGTGCGGAATTAAGTTCGTTAAGGATATACTCGGCACGTACTTTGTCTTTCTGCTGGACGTTTCCGTACTGGTCGGCGAGCTTGTCAAGCTCTTTCCAGAGGTCTTTTGTGCGGTCTGTCTGCGTTTCGATTCCGTCGACGTTCTCATAAAAAGCATTATTTAGGTCTTCAATAGCCTGTCTTTTGTAGGACATTGCCCGAATTTCTTCATTGTGTTTTTCGATAAGCAATTCTGCTTCGGACTTCACATCAAGCTGTGCGTTTTTGTAGGCTATAATACCAGCTGTCAATGCTCCTACAGCAACTATACCTGCTATTATCGGATTTGCTGATACTACGCCCCAAAGGCTTTTCACCGCTGTACCTGCTAATTTCAATATGGGTATAAATTGCGTATCAAAGAAAGTCACAACTTTTGTCATCATCAAAGCTGTGGCAACTCCTGTTGCGGCTATAGCTGTTGCAGAAAGTACAGGCTTTATTTTTTCAAAGCCGTTTATCAGCAATTTTACGCCGTTCAAAGCACCTTTGAAAAGAGGCTCGATAACTGCTTGCACCTTTGGAATCTGACTTGTTGCGTACTGGGTTAAGTCCCGCAATGCCGGATTGAGTTCTTTGGAAATGGCAATTTTCATGCCGTCAATGGCACTTTCAAGAAGCGTTTTATCGCCCTGTAGATTGTCAAGCATGGTTGAAGCCATGCCTTGTGCAGTGCCGTCAGCGTTTCTGATAGCCTCGGAAAGTTTTTCAATGTCGGACGGTGCGGAGTTCATGAGTGCAAGGAATCCCGACATTGCAGTAGTGCCAACAATAGCTGTAGCATTTGCCGCCTGTTCTGATTCACTAAGCTTTTCCCAGCCTATACGTAAATCTGCCAGTATATTGGATAAATTACGCATTGAGCCGTCAGCGTTTGTAGTTTTGACAGTAAACTGATGTATTTTTTCACCGTCCAGCTGTATATCATGCGACATTTCGGTTAAAATCCGCCTCAGAGACGTTCCAGCCATACTTGCTTTAATGCCTGAGTTCGCCATAAGTCCGATAGCTTCGGCGGTATCTTCAACGGAAAATCCAAAAGCACCTGCAACGGGAGCGGCGTACTTGAAAGTTTCGCCCATCATTGCAACGTTTGTGTTTGCGTTGGACGATGCCGCCGCCAGAACGTCCGCAAAGTGTGCGGAATCTCCGGCAGTAAGTCCGAAAGCCGTTAAAGCGTCGGTAACAATATCGGAAACGCTCGCCAGACTTTCGCCTGATGCCGCCGACAAGTCCATAATTCCGTCAAGTCCCGACACCATGTCGTTGACTTTCCAGCCAGCCATAGCCATATACGACATAGCTTCAGCAGATTCGGCAGCAGTAAATTTGGTGGTTGCTCCCATTTCCTCTGCTTTCGCCTGCAACATCTCCACTTCTTCAGACATTGCTCCGGAAATAGCCGCAACGTTTGAAATTGCCGATTCGTATTCCATACCCGTTGAAACAACGTCCTGAGTGAAGTTTTTAAGAGCAGTTCCGGCTAATTTTATTCCCTCTGTGATGATGTTTGCAAAGACGTTTCCTAAAACAGTGTAACCACCGTTTGCAGAGTCTCTGGCTTGCTGTCCTGAGTGTTCCAGACCGTCACCAAGTTCCTCAACTCTTTGATTTGCCTGTTCCAGCTGACCTTCAAGACGACTTGTTTCCGTGCGTGTGGTTTCGATTTCACGCTGAAAAGCACGATATTGACCGCCATCAATTTCGCCGTTTTCAAACTGTCTTTTTACTTGTTCTTGTGCGGATTCAAGAAATTCAAGTTTTTTGCGACTTTCTTCGATAGCCGTTGTTAAAAGTTCCTGTTTCTGCTTCCAGAGTATAACAGAATCATTGTTATTTTTCAGTGAGCCATTGACTTCACGTAGTTCCGACGATGCTTTTTTTCCGGCAGATTCAATACCAGACAGTGCGGTATCAAGCCCCGTGGTGTCCGCACCGATTTTTATGTTAATGCCTTTAATTTTACTGCTTGCCATGCGAACCACCTCCGAAAAGTTTCTTTAAAGCCGATTTATCGGGCTTTGTCTGATTGTAGTAATATGCGTTTTCGAGATATTCTCTGCCTGATTCTGTCTGATTGCAGTTATACACCCATGCGTCGTGGAGATACTCCCAGAAGCTGAAAATATCAAAATTTTCAGCCTCCGGAACTGTCATGTTTATGTAATCGGCAACGATTTTTGAATCACGTGAATTGTTTAAAAAATATACCTTACTGCTTTGTGTCGGGCAGTAAGGTATTTTCAGTTTGGGTCGCTGTCACGTGTTTCGTTAATCCACTTCGGAAATTCCGCCGTAAATCGCTGTAAATCAACTACAGTGAAGTTATCAAGCAGATAGTCCGCAGTAACGGGGATTTTTTCATTGTTGTTGTTGCAGATTTCGGCGATTGCCTCAAAAAGTGCGTTGTCGGTCTTTGCGGAGGCGTATTTTCTATAGTAGAGACGTGCCGACGGTGGATTTATAGTCAGGATTGTGCCGTTGTCAAGGGAAAATTTAAATTTTCGCATTATTCGTCCTCCGTTGATTTGGTTTCAATAATTTCCTCCTCGTAGATGAGAAGCGTTCCCTCACTGTCGATAACGGGGTCAAGCTCGAAAGTCGGAGTAATAATTGTCTCTCCGTCAGTCTTGAAAGCTGCTTCCCAACCGCCCGTATTCACGCCTACGCCAGTAATTCGGATATCGCCGTCCCTTTTGTCGTGGTGAACGCCACGTATCAGATAACGCCTGCCGTTGTCGTTGGTAACACCGCCGATTTTTGCAGTACGTCTGCCGTTCTTTTCGGTTACACGTGCAGTTGCAACAAACTTTTCGAGAGTAGTGGCGTTCCATGTGATATTGCCATAGCTGATAGTTGCGGATTCGCCTGTAAGTCGGCGTTTTTTAGCTTTGCCGTCGTCTGACTCCGCCGTGTACCAGTTAGCCGAATAGTTTACGGTAGCACCGTTTTTCGTGCGTCCCGTCATGTTTTCTTCGGTTTCAAGCTCGTAATCAGGCGGAACTGTTCCCGTCCACTCGGTTATGTAGAAGTCCATAGAGCCGAGCGGGATTTTATTTAATTCTTTTGTCTGAGTATGTGACATATTTTAATCCTCCATTTTCTGAATAGTTTCAAAAGAAAATACCGTCAAAAACATATTTTCTTCATTTAGATATGTGTCGCCGTCCTTTTCAATCTCGACCATGCGGAAAAGATTTTCAATTTTCCGCTCTAAATCGGGGTTTTTCTTTTCCGAGTATAGTTCTATTTTGATTTCGGTACGGCGGAAAAGGTTGTAGTTGTCCGCACCCTGAATCTCCGTTCCTGCCTCAAAATAAGCTATAAACGGCAGTTTCTGCGGTTTGTCAAATTTCAGGTAAGCCACGGGAATGCAGAGGGTACGGAGTTTAGTATAAATTTCTGACAATTCCATTATAAGCCCTCCAGAAGTGCATTAACCTTTTCTTCAGCATGGGTTTCAGCGGTTTCAACGTGGACTTTCGGCTGTACTTCGCCATAAACACGTCCCGTGCCGTCTTTCAGGAGATGACCGAGTTCAAGAAGATGCACAAGCTGATATTTTTTGTTATGGACAGTAACCTGAATTTTTCCTCTTGATTTGTCAATGGTACAAGTCCAGCCCCTTTTGTACGTCCCTTTAGTCAGCTTTTTTGACTTGCCTGTATAGACTGGTGACAGACTTTTCACTTCCGAAACGGTTTCCATGCCGATTTTTTCAAGACCGTCTGAAACTTTTTCTGTGATTTCGTCCGTATATTTCCTGCATTTTTCGGCAAGAACTGCTGAAAATTCATCAATTGAAATGCTGTCACTCATTGTGAGCCTCCGTTCTGAAAACCAGTTCCATGTGCTTCTCCTGATAGTCGTCTATATGCTTGATGTCAAAAGTTTTACCATTATAGACTATGCGGACTTCCGAAGTGTGAAAGTCCGCTATTTTTCGGGAATATCTTGTCTTAAAAACAACATCATTCTGTGAGTTTACCTGTGATGCAGAGTAGTACTCCCGACCGCCAACGCCGTTGACGTTTGCCCAAGCCGTGAAAAAGTCCGTCCATTCAGCAGTCTGATTGCCGATTTTATCCGATTTTTCGGTAAGAATCTGAAAAATAATTTTCTTGTTGTATGTCATAAGCACCTCACAGATAATTGACGGAATACAGGCTTAAAATAGTCTGGACGCACGGATTTACCTGTTTATTGTAATTCAAAGTGTAGTCCCTCTGCGTGTACATATCATTTACAAGCACCATGAAAGCGGTGGCGAGGTCTTCATGCTGATTTATTTCGGTTTCAGAAAGTCCCGTGTAACCTGTGATGAACGTTTTCGCCGCAGGCATAAAGACTTTTTCTATAATTTCGTCGCTGTCGTTGTCACTGATACCGCAGTAGTCTTTGATTGTTTTCAGGGTTATTTCGCTGATTTTCATGTTGCTGACGGGTGAACGAGTACGGCAAGTTTCTGCTCGTCGGTTATCTTGCTGTCAAACTCAAACCATGCGTTTACGCCGACAGCGTGCTGAGTAGCATATTTTTCCCTGAGAACGTCAATAGCGATATTTTCACGGAAGTTTACCGAAAGTCCTTTGTAGTCGCCATAGAGTACGGATTTTGCACCAGCTGAGACTTTCGGCATATTGTCAGACAGATATACGGGTTTTCCGAGCAGTCTGTAGGGAAAACTCTGCGTAATGTCAGGCTCAAGAAGCGGTCGTCCGTTGGTGTCGGTAAGGAGCTTGACAGCTGTGAATGTATCGGGATTCATAGTCCAGCATGAATTTGCCTGAAAACTCTGCTTTATAGCGGACTGAAGCTTGACAAGGTCGTCAAGAGTAATGGCGGTTTTGCCCTTTGCGGTGACAGTATTTGATGTACTCAAAGCTCCCTCCGCCTTGCCGTCAGTGCCGTGCAGAAGTTCCTTTTCAAGGCATATAGCAATCTGTTCAGCCATGTGACGGGTGATAAATCCAAGAACATTTACGGCGGAGTTGTTTATTACGCTTTTGCCGACGAGAGTCAATGCACCCATGAGGTGTCCAGACAGGTCAACAGTAACAAACTTTCCCGCGTCTGCTGTAAGTTCAGTAAATTCTTCGGCATATCCGACTGTAATGTCGTGACCGCTCGCCTTTGTATATTTCGGGATTTTCAGCGTTCCTTTTACGTGGTACATCTCCGCACCCGACAGAATCGGACAGATGTCTTTAACTTCTTTGATGATTCTGTTTGCGATAGTCTGCGGAATTATCGCTCCGTTGTTTGCAGTCGTGAAATTCTGTTCGCCTGCACGCATTTCACTGATTCTGCCGTTGATAAAGTCCACAAAAGCTCTCTCTTCTGCGGTTGCTCTGTCCTCAACGTCCGACGGAATATCAGTGATATTCCTTGCTTTGTCAGCCATTGTGATTGTATTTTCAATAGCCCTGATTTCCTTTTCCAGTTCGTCAAATCTCGCTGTTTCCTCATCGCTGACGGCTCTTTCCTCGCTTGTGGCAGTGTCAATGATAGACTGCATTTCTGCCTTGAGGGTGGCTCTTTTTTCTGTAAGTTTCTTGATACTCATTCTGAAATCCTCCTTAGTCTTTCGGTAAATTCTGTGTAGTCGGGTTTTTCTAAATATTCCGACATAACATCAATAGCACGGCTTTCAATGTCGGTCAGACTGTCCGCACGGTATTCAACGGAAGTAGCTGAATAGCACGGTGTTTTGTCCTTTACAAGCGTTATGTGGTCAAGCATTAAGTCTTTGACGTGGCGAATCGGCAGACCGTCCGCACGCTGTTCCAGTTCGTCAACAACGTTGTACATTCCGAAGCTCCAGCCTTTTATTTGTCCTTTGCGTGCCATTTCAATGACGGTCGGGTCTGTTACAAGGACATTTGCATGAAGTCCGATAGCGTCTTCCCTGAGTTCGAGTGTGCCGTCACGGGTGCTTGCATAAGCGGTACTGTCGTGGTCAACAGTTACTGTTATGTCTCCTGACTTCCTGATAGCACTGTCAAAAGCCCTTTCCTCGATAGTCTCCAGCACTTTTCCGTGCGGAGTGATGACGGGTCGGGAAAGTTTTCCCGTAACGTTGACGTAGCCTGTTATGTGCAGTCCATCGGCTCTTTTCTCCATTTGCATTCTATCACCTCTTTCTGTATCAGGGTATAAAAAAAGCACCATGAAAAAGTGCTTGTTTCTGATATTCGGGCATGAGAAAACCGCCCGAACTATTCAAGCGGTTAGTCTGTTATTTTCCTTTTTTCAAGTTCTTTAAATTTTGCTTCTACTTCTTCATCGCTGGCAAGTGGTTCAAGTCCTAACATTATTTTCGCCATATATATTGCATCTCTTGGGTCACCGTCAAGACGAGGATATTTTAAACGTTCTTTTATTTGTTCATTAGTTTCTTGTTTTTTTAGATTTTCTTTATGTTTTTTCATATGAAAACCACTTCTTTGAAACAAATTTAAATAGTCAGAAAATTTCTTTAGTTTAAAATTCAAGACAAAGTTCCGTATCACATTCAATTGCATAGTCCAAAGCCTGCAAAAATAATGTATATTTTTTTCCTGATGATTTAACTATTTCTTTTACGGCGACAAGATGTTTATTAGGAATTATTTCCTCTTCATATTCGTCAATCCATAAATCAAACCTGTCATTAAGCAAATCAAAAAATCCGTCCGACTCCATAGAATTAAATTCTTTATATGGAAGAATAAAATATTTTAGCCTGTCAGTTTTAGTGACATCGTTTTCATAATCTGAAACGCCTTGCTGGTCAATCGGAACAGCCAAAGTTTTATCTTTCAATAAATCACCTTCATTCTTCTATGTTATCTGTATTAAGAAAATGAGTATCGTGCTGGAACTCTTTTTTACTTCTTCCTCTTGTTTTACCGTTTTCAATGATATTCTGCGCATTATTTCCGTTTATATCAAGGTAAGCACTTCGTTTATCATGAGGAATAGTTTTATCTTGAATCCTGAAATAATTTCCGTTAACATCATATACAACTGTGATATTTGTAGAATTGCTACTGTAAATAATTTTTCCTTTTGTATTTACTTCTGATTTATTATCAAGTTGAAATTTCTTTACAGTTTTATTTAAAGATGCTTTAGACCAGTTTGCAGAAAAATCATTTGCCCTGTCCTTACCATCTCTTTTCTTTATTATATCACTTTTTTCAGATTTGTCAAGAGTTTCAGCCGAATTTCCGGAAGATGATGACATTCTTCCACCGCCTCCGCCTGAACAGAAACGCCCCCTGTCGTCGTGATTGTGGTTGTAGCGGAGTTCAAGTTCTGCACGATTTTCACCCAGTTTAGAAGTCTGTCCGGTGTTTGGAGTGAAGACCTCCATAGTTTTCGGATTAAGAAGAACGTCACCGAGACCCATAGTCACGAAATTAAAGCCCAGCGGTTCATAATCCTCTTCCCGACGGATTTCGTCAACCTGCAAAATGTGATTTTTAACGGCTATCTGGTACGCTTCATAGCGTTCACGGAGACTGCCTCTTGTGAGTTCCTTTGTATCGAATGCAAAATAAAAGCCCTGAGACTTTTCTTTTTCGAGGAGCAGAAAAGCGTCAAGAGCGGTTTCAATCTGATTGAGGATAGCCGTTATAGCTGAAATAAACTTCTTGTTGTCGTCATCGGTCGCACCGCCGTCAATGACAGTGTGCGGAAATCCGAAAATCTTACAAATCTCAACGCTGTTGACTTTTTTATTCTCGTTTATCTGTAATTCGACGGCTGTTGAGGAAACGGGCTGGAAGTCGAGACCGTCATTCAGAACGGGGATTTTTTCGTTGTCATTATCGTACAACGCACGGCAACCGGTTTTTACAGTTTCAAGAGCTTCGGCGGAAAGTTTGTTTTTGGCTTTCAGGAATCCGCCCTTGTTACCGCCCGTCTTGTTCATTTTGTTTTCGAGTTTCAGCGAATTATAGGCAACTGAGAGAATTTTAGGGTTATCGTCCTGAATCGGAATATTACTGTAGCCGTTTTTCGTCTTTCTGAAAAGCCTGATAAACTGAAAGTCATAAAATTTTCTGCCGTTCACCATGACATCAAAAGCCCTGAAAATCGGGTCATTATTGGTCATTATGCTGATGTTGCGACTGTCGACGTAATGCAGACTTTTTATCCGTATGCTGTCGGAATTTATGTAAATCCATGCACCATTTCCCAAGAAATAATCTTCCGTGACTGCCTTCCACATATCAACGGTACTCAGAGTATCGCCTGTTTCGCCGTTCAGGAGCAAAAGACGGTTATCGTCCGTAATTTCGGAAATTCTGCCGTTCTCCTTTCTGTAGAGTTTCACGGGCAGACGTGAAATTGTCTCAGCAATTTTACCGATACACGCCGAAACGGTCGGTATTTCCATAGCCTGTGAACGTGAAACCGTCTCTCCGGCAAGAAAATTAAGGGCTGAGCAGTCCACAAATCCACCAGATTCGGCA
>CAMWQJ010000052.1 GCA_947176415.1 uncultured Ruminococcus sp.
TTTTCAGATTTAAAGGAAGATATCCGTTTTGTGAAGAATATGTTGATTTTATGATTTGTGATTATCCATCTGTTGATGAAAGCAGTTGTCCTTTTGCTCTTTATTGTATATCCGGATATTGTGCCGGACATATTGAGTATGTTTTCCCGGCAGAAGCAGAGTCTGAAAATTCAAAAAGCATAAACAAAAAATGGATTATAGAAAATTGGAATAAAAAAATATACAATGGGTGCAATGTTGATGAAATTGAACTGATTATATAAATTTTGATTTATTTTAATAACTTTAAAACGATAGGAGAAAAAATTATGGCTGATATGATGTGGGCTGGAAGATTTTCCAAAAAAATTGATGATACAACAAATGCTTTCAACTCTTCCATTGCCTTTGATGCGAGAATGTACCGCCACGATATACAGGGAAGTATTGCACACGCCACAATGCTCGGCGACTGCGGTATTATTACAAAAGAGGACAGTTTACAGATTATTGACGGATTAAAGGGTATTTTGTCGGATATTGACAACGGCAGTCTTGAACTTGACCCCTCCGCAGAAGATATTCATATGTTTATTGAGGCGGAACTGACAAAACGTCTCGGCGATGTCGGAAAAAGACTTCATACTTCACGCTCAAGGAACGACCAGGTAGCCGTTGATATAAGGCTTTATCTCCGTGACGAGATAAGCGAAATACGTCAGCTTGTATATAAACTGGCGGTTACTCTTGTGCAACTCGCTGAAAAACATAAAGAAACTATTATGCCAGGATACACACATTTACAAAGGGCTCAGCCTGTTACTTTTGCACATCATTTAATGGCTTATGTTTTTATGTTTCTGCGTGATATAGACAGGCTCGATGATACCGCTAAGAGAATGAATTATTGTCCGCTCGGAAGCGGTGCTCTGGCGGGTACAACTTATCGTACAAACAGAAAACAAACCGCTGAACTTCTCGGATTTACCGCACCCATGCCAAACAGTCTTGACGGTGTTTCCGACCGTGATTTCTGTGTTGAGTTAAACTGTGCATTGTCCCTTATAATGACTCATTTATCCCGTTTTTCTGAAGAGATTATTATGTGGTGTTCGTGGGAGTTCAAGTTTATTGAACTTGATGACGCTTTTGCTACAGGGTCTTCCATTATGCCACAAAAGAAAAACCCTGATATTACTGAACTTATCAGGGGCAAGACGGGACGTGTTAACGGAGATTTGATTACTCTTCTCTCTATGCTGAAAGGTCTTCCGCTTGCCTATAACAAGGATATGCAGGAGGACAAAGAGGCTATTTTTGATGCGGTGGATAATGTCAAACTCTGTGTGAAGACTTTTATTCCGATGATTTCTACAATGAAAGTTTTAAAGGAAAATATGAGAAATGCAGGTGCAAGGGGCTTTATAAATGCTACTGACTGTGCGGACTATCTCGTAAAAAAGGGTATGCCGTTCCGTGATGCTTACAAGATTACGGGAACGCTTGTTGCAGAGTGCATAGAAAAAGGGCTTACACTTGAAACTCTGCCAATTGAAGAATACAAGAAGATGACGAGGCTTTTTGATGATGATGTCTACAGTGCAATAAGTCTTGATACCTGTGTCAAGGAAAGAAAGTCGGAAGGCGGTCCTTCGCCTGAGGCTGTACAAAAACAAATTGATATTGCAAAAAATATGCTTGGACTTTAATTATGAAAAAAAAAGATGTAATATTTATAATGGGTCTCTCTATTCTTATGGGCGTGCTGTGGGTTCTCGGCGAAATTGTAATGGGTCTATGGCTTGCCGTGAACTCAAAGGGGCATATATTCTGGTTTGTGGCGGTTGTAGCCGTTACTCTTATTGTGAGCGTGTGGCACTCGATGATTACTGATGAGTCGGATTTGGAAGACCCTAAAAGAGCAAAGTATGAACGGAAAACAAACAAACGAAAAAAAAAGTAATTTTATGAACGGAGTTTATTTATGTCTGTGAAAATTTATATCGACGGTCAGGAGGGTACTACCGGACTGAAAATTCTGGAGCGTTTCGAGGGGAGAAATGATGTCGAAATTCTCCGCATAAGTGAGGAAAAACGCAAGGATTCGGCAGAAAGGGCAAGACTTATAAACAGCTCGGACTACACTTTTTTATGTCTGCCTGACAATGCTTCACGTGAGGCGGTGTCTTTCGTGGAAAATGATAATGTCAAAATTATCGACGCTTCAACCGCACATCGTACCAATCCGGCGTGGGCTTATGGTTTTCCTGAACTCTCCGAACAGCACAGGGAAAAAATTCGCACTTCAAAGAGGGTTGCTGTTCCGGGGTGCTATGCAAGCGGTTTTGCTTCAATAGTCTATCCACTTGTAAATAACAATATTATTCCCGATGATTTCCCTGTTTTTGCCTACGCAACTTCAGGTTACAGCGGTGCAGGAAAAAAGGCTATTGCCGTTTATGAAAGTGACGAAAAGCCTTTTGAATACAACAGTCCACGGCAGTACGCACTTTCTCAGGAACACAAGCATTTGCCGGAAATGCAGGCGGTTTCAAGACTTAAATATAAACCTATGTTTAATCCCATAATCTGCGACTATTACAGCGGTATGGTTGTAAGTGTGCCGATTCAGACAAGACAGCTTGATAAAAATATCACTGCCGAAAAAGTACATGAAATGTATCTGAAACATTATGAAAATGCCAAAATGGTTGAGGTTATGCCCCTTATGTCAGCAGACGAGCAAAAGGCTTTTTTCCTTGCCTCAAATACCCTTAGTGGAAACAACAAGTTACAAGTGTTTGTTTTCGGAAACGACGAGCAGATTTTATTGTGTTCACGTCTCGACAATCTCGGAAAAGGGGCAAGCGGTGCTGGTGTGCAGTGCCTTAATATCATGATGGGAATTGACGAAACTACAGGACTTGTTTAATAAGGAGATGTAAAAAATGAATCTTAAAGAAGTTAAAGGTGTAACTTTTATTGACGGCGGTGTGTGTGCTTCAAAAGGTTTCAGGGCTAACGGCATACACTGCGGACTTGCCCACAAGCCGTTGACTGATACGGAAGAAAATTCAGCTGTTGCAAATAATGCACTTCCGTCTGCAAAAAAGAAAAACGACCTCGCACTTATCGTTGCAGACAAGGAATGTACAGCTGTGGCGGTTTACACCACTAACAAGGTAAAGGGTGCGCCTATCCTTGTAACTAAAGAACACATCAAAAACGGCAAGGCAAAGGCGGTTATCGTAAATTCTGTGAACGCTAATACGTGCAATGCCGACGGCGTTGAAAAGGCTGAAAAAATGTGCAGGCTCGTTGCGGACGAACTCGGCATAGACGAAAATGATGTTATTGTGGCTTCTACGGGAGTTATCGGACAGGTTCTTCCGATTGAACCTATTGAAAACGGTATCAGCGAACTTGCAGAGGGGCTGACGTATGACGGCAATGCAAGGGCTGTTGAGGCTATTATGACTACTGATACTCAGGTTAAAGAAGTTGCCGTACAGTTTGAAGCTGGCGGAAAAATATGCACAATCGGCGGTATGTTAAAGGGCAGTGGTATGATTCACCCGAATATGGCTACTACTCTCACTTTTATTACTACTGATGCCGATATTTCGGCGGAACTTCTTCAGCTGGCACTTAATGACATTGTAAAAATTACTCTTAACCGTGTCAGCGTTGACGGCGATACATCAACAAATGATATGGTTTGTATTCTCGCCAACGGTACGGCGGAAAACAAGTCCATAGCAAGCGAAAATCAGGATTTTGAAAATTTTGAAAATGCACTCTATGCCGTTATGGTTAATCTCGCAAGGAAAATGGCAAGGGACGGCGAGGGTGCGACAAAACTTATTGAGTGTATCTGTCACGGTGCTGATACCGAAAAAACCGCCGAAACCGTTGCAAAGTCTGTAATTACGTCAAGTCTTTTCAAAACTGCTATGTTCGGCGAGGACGCTAACTGGGGTCGCATTCTCTGTGCGGTCGGCTATGCGGAGGCGGATTTTGATATAAATAAAGTCTGTGTTTACATTCGTTCCGAAAAGGGTAGCATTCATGTCTGTGAAAACGGTGCGGGCGTGGACTTCTCGGAGGAAAAGGCTAAGGAAATTCTCAAGGAAGAGGAAATTATTATTGATATTTCTGTCGGCGACGGTGCAGGCTCGGCGGTTGCTTGGGGTTGTGACCTTACTTATGACTATGTTAAAATAAACGGCGATTACCGTTCTTAATGGGGGATATTATGGTAAAAATTTCTAATACTGACAAGTCTCAGATTCTTATAAATGCACTTCCGTATATTCAGAAGTACAACAACAAGATTCTTGTCATAAAATACGGCGGTAATGCCATGACTAACAAGGAACTCAAAGACGCTGTTATGACTGACATCGTACTTCTTTCACTCGTCGGCGTTAAGGTCGTACTTGTACACGGCGGAGGTCCTGAGATAAACGATATGCTTAAAAGGCTCGGCATTGAAAGCCGTTTTGTAAACGGTCTGCGTTATACTGATGACTCAACGATTGATGTCGTTAAAATGGTTCTCTCGGGAAAAGTAAACAAAGAACTCGTTCAGCTCCTTACACAGCACAAGGGGCAGGCAGTCGGGCTGTGCGGTATTGACGGCGGTATGATTAAGGCTGAAAAACAAACTACGGAGGACGGACAGGATTTAGGCTGGGTGGGAAGTGTTACAAGTGTAAACAAAAAACCTATTCTTGACGCTCTCGACAACGGAAATATTCCCGTTATCGCAACCGTTGCAACTGATGATATGGGCAATACCTATAACATCAATGCCGATACCGCTGCGTCAAGGATTGCTTCCGAACTCGGTGCGGAAAATCTTATTCTTATGACGGATATTGCCGGTCTCCTCAGGGACAAGAACGACCCTTCTACACTTATTCCGAAAGTTAATGTAAGTGAAGTGCCTTTCCTGAAAAGCAGAGGGATTATTTCGGGCGGTATGATTCCGAAAATAGATTGTTGCGTGGAGGCGGTCAGAAGAGGCGTTAAAAAGACAGTTATAATTGACGGAAGAGTGCCACACTCTATTCTTATTGAGATTCTTTCAAATGAGGGTATAGGCACGCAGTTTGTTTAATTAAATAACAGATAAACAGAAAATTTACTTATTTGTTTTTTTAACGTATTGATTTTCAACTGCTAAAAGAGTTATAATTAAATGTATAGCATATCAGCAGTGAATGGGCAAGCGGTCAGGGAGATGATTTTATTATGAATACAATGGAAAAATTCAATAAAAACGTTATGCAGTCTTACGGGCGTTATCCTCTCGTAATCGAAAAAGGCGAGGGCGTACGCTGTAATGACGAAAACGGAAAGTTGTACATAGATTTCGGAAGCGGAATAGGCGTAAATTCTCTTGGTTTCTGTGACGAAAAATGGGCGGATGCTGTTTGCAGTCAGGTGCGTAGCGTTCAGCATACTTCAAATTACTACTATACGGCTGTACAGGCGGAATTTGCGGAAAAACTCTGCAAAATATCGGGTTATGATTCCGTTTTCTTCTGCAACAGCGGTGCGGAGGCTAACGAGTGTGCAATAAAAACCGCAAGGAAATACAGCTTTGACAAGTACGGAAAAAACCGCCACAATATTATAACTCTTGTCAACTCTTTTCACGGTCGGACTATGGCTACTCTTTCCGCTACGGGTCAGGACGTTTTTCACAACTACTTTTTTCCGTTCCTTGACGGCTTTGTAAATGTTACTGCTAATGATACCGATGATTTTAAGGCAAAGGCTGACGGCTCTGTGTGTGCTGTAATGCTCGAATATGTACAGGGCGAGGGCGGTGTGAATGTTCTTGAAAAGGATTTTGTCAATGCTATATATGAAATCTGTGCGGAGAGGGATATTCTTGTAATTGCTGACGAGGTTCAGACGGGTGCAGGGCGTACCGGAAAATTCCTCGCCGGTGAACATTTCGGAAAAAAAGCCGATATTACCACAATGGCAAAGGGCATTGCGGGGGGCATTCCTATGGGTGCTTGTCTCGTAAATGAAAAATGCAGCGGCGTACTTGTTGCAGGAACGCATGGCTCGACTTTCGGCGGAAATCCGATAGCCTGTGCAGGCGGTAATGTTGTTATTGACAGGCTGTCCGAAGCAGGATTTATGGAGGAAATACAGGAAAAATCACGGTATATCAACGAAAAACTCAAAGAACGCAGTGAAGTCGTATCTGTCAGCGGTCTGGGTCTTATGATTGGCATAAAACTCAGGACGAAAAACGCTTCTGATGTTGTGAAAAAGGCACTTGAAAAAGGTCTGCTTCTTCTTACGGCAAAGGACAAAATAAGGCTTCTGCCCCCTCTTACAATCTCTTACGGCGAGCTTGAAGAGGGTCTGAAAATTTTGATAGAAATACTGGAGGAATGATTGACTATGGAGCTGGTTGTACTTACAAAAGGAAACAAATATGTGATTGAGGACCAAAAGGGCAGACTTCTCTATACTGTCAAGAAAAAGGGTTTCAATTCCACAAAATATGTACTTCTCGATACAAGCAATTATAATCTCTATACTCTTCTTCAGACAGGTGAGGACAGAAAGCCGTCATTTGCTATTGTGCTGAATGATGCTACTTTTATGACAATTGAATGCAAGTCGCTTTTTCTTGACCCCACTATTGTATGCAATGGCGAAAAAACGACTTTTACCCTCGCAAGCAAGGACAGGAGAGAATTTAATATTCTTCTGGACAAGGAAAAGAAGGGCTGTATAAACACACGCACGTCCGTTTCTGGCGATTTGCAGTATGATATTGTGATTGAAGACAAGATTTTTGATGACTATATTCCGTTGTTTGCTGTTATAATAGACAAGGCTTTCGGAGCAATGAACAAACAGTAGTACGGACATGAAAGGATTTGTATGCTATGAAACATTTACTTAAAATGCTGGATTTGAGCAGTGAGGAAATTATTGATATTCTTAATCTCGCCGACCAGCTTAAATATGAGCTGAAACATGATATTCCGCACCCTCATCTCAAGGGAAAAACTCTCGGAATGATTTTTCAGAAAGCGTCAACAAGAACGAGAGTTTCTTTTGAAACGGGTATGTATCAGCTCGGCGGATATCCGCTTTTTCTGTCGTCACATGATTTACAGATAGGTCGTGGCGAGCCTGTACAGGATACCGCAAGGGTTCTTTCAAGATACCTCGACGGAATTATGATTCGTACTTTCGAGCAGAAAGAAGTTGAAGACCTCGCAAAATACGGAAACATACCGATTATAAATGGTCTTACCGATTTTTGTCACCCCTGTCAAGTCCTTGCCGACCTTATGACTATCCGTGAGTTCAAGGGAAGTTTTGACGGTCTTAAAATGTGCTTTATAGGTGACGGAAACAATATGGCTAACTCGCTGATTGTCGGCTGTCTCAAGGTCGGTATGGCTGTTTCTGTTGCTTGTCCCGACGGATACCGTCCGCCGAGTGAAATTCTTGAATTTGCACAGCAGTATGATAATTTTGAAATTACTGATTCTCCTATTAAGTCCGCCGAAAATGCTGACGTTCTGATTACTGACGTATGGGCTTCCATGGGTCAGGAGGGAGAAGCGGAACTGCGTAAAAATGCTTTCAACGGCTATCAGATTAATGACGAACTTATGGCTGTTGCACACGCTGACGCTATGGTTCTGCACTGTTTGCCCGCACACCGTGAGGAAGAAATTACAGAAAAAGTTTTTGAAGAACACGCAAAGGAAATTTTTGAAGAGGCTGAAAACCGTTTACACGCACAAAAGGCTGTTATGGTTAAATTAATGGCTTAAATATTAAGACTCCCTTTTTTCAGGGAGTCTTTTTTATATCATTTTATGAATTTCTGAAGAACAGACATGAATTTTTCCATATCCAATGGTTTGGCTACGTGGGCGTTCATTCCGCTTTTAAACGCCGTTTCCTTATCATCTTCAAGTGCGTTGGCAGTCATGGCGATAATAGGAAGTTTCTTTACATCTTTTCTTGAAAGCGAGCGTATAGTTTTTGTGGCTTCATAGCCGTTCATGACAGGCATCTGCACGTCCATAAGTATTGCATCGTAATAATATTCGTCTGCCTTGTTCATTATCGCTACCGCATCAGTTCCGTCAGGGGCAGAGTCAACAATAAATCCAGCCTCCTCAAGAATTACTTCCGCTATTTCACGGTTTAACTCGTTATCCTCAACAAGCAGTATACGCTTTCCCTCGAAATTCGCCTTTGTCCATTCGGGTTCGGTTTCATGCTCTTCCGTGAGATTGTTTGTGGCAAGCAAGACCATTTTCAAGTCGGACATGAAAAGCGGTTTTGCACAGAATGCAGTCACACCGGCATTCAGTGCTTCCTCTTCAATATCTGTCCATTCATATGCTGTCAGAATTATAATCGGTGTTTCGTCTCCGACTGCACGGCGGATTTTTTTGACTGTCTCAATACCGCTGAGTCCCGGCATCTGCCAGTCAACTATAAATGTATGATAGGAATTTCCCTCGTCAACGGCATTTTTTGCACGGAATACCGCTTCTCTGCCTGATGTTGTCCATTCAGAACGCATACCCAGCTGTTTCAGCATACGGCAAGTGCTGTCACAGACGTTCAAATCGTCGTCAACAACCATTGCACGAAAGCCTTCAAGTTCCTTTATCTGTTCGGCTATCTGCTCCGTGTCCTGAAGTTTAAGCTCGAGGTCGACTATAAACGTACTGCCTTTGCCCAGTTCGCTTTCAACGCTAATATTACCATTCATCATTTCTATTATGTTCTTTGTGATTGCCATTCCAAGTCCTGTCCCCTGAATACCGCTTTGCGTAACAGTGAACTCCCGTTCAAACGGTTCAAAAATATGCTTTACAAATTCAGGAGACATTCCGATACCTGTGTCCTTTATGATAAACTGGTACATACCATATCCGTGGCGGAATGTGTTTTTCTGTATAATGCGGAATGAAAGACTGCCTTCGGCGGGCGTGTACTTGACGGAATTACTCAGAAGATTTATAAATATCTGGTTTAATTTAAGCGGGTCGGCAATGACGTTTTCATTCGTTACTTCAAAAGTATCTATGAAAAGTTCAAGCTGTTTCGCTTTTACCTGTGGCTGAATAATATTTACAATATTATGTATTATTTCGGAAATGTTACATTCCTGTTCCTTAATCTGAACTTTTCCGCTCTCTATTCTGCTCATGTCAAGAATGTCATTTATCAGGCTGAGCAAGTGATTGCTGGAAGCCAATACTTTATGGAGACAGTCCAAAACCTGATTTTTGTTGTCAATATGACTTACGGCAATTGTGGAAAATCCTATGATAGCATTCATGGGCGTGCGTATGTCGTGTGACATATTGGACAGAAACGTTGTTTTTGCCGTGTTTGCGTGCTGTGCCTGCAACAGTGCTTCATGAAGTGCCTGTGTCTGTTCCCTCTGCTTTTTAACCTGTTCGGTAATGTCCTTTGAAATAGTCATAATCATAATATCGTCTGTATTCTCGTCTTTCGTCATCGCAAATGACCGGTGCATACACAATGGTTCAGAGCCGAAACCCTCGCTCCAATATTCCGCTATAACTTCTCTGTCTCCCTGTTCAAAGCGTTTCAGAAGATTTTTTATATTTACGGCTGATGAGTAACTTTCCATAGATTCGGGAAGTACAAATCTTTTCCATCTCTCAAAGTATTCCGAGACTTTACAAGGGGCTGTCAGGTTTACTTTTTCAAGAAGTGATATGTCTTTTCCGTCTATCCGTGCGATTATATCGGATTCAATTAAATCCTGTGTAAGATTAAATTCATATTTACAGAAAGAACTTGACATTATGGCAACCTGATACTGTCGCTCCCTGCGGTTTGCAATCGCTCTTTCTGCCTGAATACGCAAGTCCTTTTGTTTCAGCTCCGTTATATTCTGACGTGTAAGCAAGACTTTTACCACCCTGCCGTCTCTGCGTTCCAGACACACAACATTGATATGCTCCCATTCCGCAATACCTTTATTATTGTGCATTTCATATCTGATGTCATTATGTTCCGACAAGGCTGAAATTATAGATTCTTTTTCCATAATTCCTATGATTTCTTTACGTGAGATTTCTTCCGCCGATTCGGTAAAATAGCTGATTAAGTCGTGATATTCGCCGTCCGCCGGCATGGTTTCTGACAAGGGTCTTGTGCCAGCAAGATAATGATATGTGTCTTTATCAAAGTCAACCATGACAAATCTTGAAAACAGCGTATTTACTCCGCTTATGATATATCCCATTTCCTTATTTTCATTCTCAAGTTTCCTGCGTCTGTACCTCGTGCGGAGAATGATAAAAACAATATAAAACGTGAATATCACTACAAGCATTATTTCGAGCTGTATGCCTGCGGAATTTCCGTGAGAAATCATTTCACGGGTTATATTCTGCGGAAATGTCTGAATGAAAACAAAATTATTATTCGGCAGGTATGTAATATAAATATTGTCTGTTTTGCCTGAGCCGTTGCATACAAATGTGCCTGTTCCTCCGTTGGCGAAAATGTTTTTTAAATCGACAGACGTATCATCGTCTATTATTTCTGTTGATGTCAGTGCGTTTATAATATCTCCGCCGTAAATCTCGTCGTCGGAGCTTGCTATAATTCTGCCGTCTGAAGTACAGAGAAATACCTGTGCATCTTCTCCGAAATATTTGGTGGAAAGTATATCCCTGAGATATTCTTTCGCCAAAAATGCTCCTCTTAATACCCCTATAATTCGGTTATCATATTTAACAGGTGCGTAAAAACAAGCCATTGTTTCATTGAAAAAATGAGAGTCGAATATGACTTCAATATTGCTGTTTCCCTGAATGCCGTTTTCATAGAACTGCCGTGACGTAACGTCGTCGGTACGTCCATCGGAAGTATAGTCGATACCGTCGGTATCTGTAAATATAACTGCGTCAAAATCAGAAGATTCCTCTATTTTCTGCAACATTTCAGGTGTAACTACCGGTTCGGTAAGGCTCTCACTTACAAAATATGCATAGGCATTAATCTGTCGGAGGGCGTTATTAAGCTCTTCGTCAATATGTTCTGTTTTCAGCTGTCCCGCATCTGTGGCATACTCTTTATTCTGACTCTCTATGCGACGGCTTGTCTGCATATTAAATCTCAGAAACAAAAGAACAATCGCAATTATTATAACAAAAACAAAAATAATCTCTTTTTTTAATATCTTTTTTATCATTATATTATCCTTTCTTAAAAAATAACAGTGAAAAATTGACGGGTTTTTTCTTAATTATATCATGGGTTTTGGCGGAATGTCAAGTTATTTGTTTCGGGGATATTATTAAGTGCTTTCGTTATAATAACTAAAATTTAAGTTAAAATACGTCTCTTTTTCTACTTGACAAAATCGAAATAGCATGATATAATAATAAAGCTGTCGCACGAAAGTACAACGGTTTTTAAAAATGGTTTTGGACTTCGGAAAATAAGTTTTCAGAAATTTTAAAAAATCGAAAAAAGTACTTGACAAATCCAAAAAAGTGTGATATAATAATCAAGTCGTTTTTTGAGTGACGGCTCGCAGAAAAAAATTTGAAAAAGTTAAAAAAAGGCTTGACAAAATGAAAAATCTGTGGTATAATAAATAAGCTGACTGATTAAGACAGCTTGTACAGCATCTTGAA
>CAMWQJ010000053.1 GCA_947176415.1 uncultured Ruminococcus sp.
TTTCCTCTTATTTCCTAGAATTTTCTGCTTAATAAACCTCCTTTAATATATGATTTTAACTTATTTATAATAAATTTTCAATTATATCTTGAAAAATATGCAGAAATGTAATATAATAAGTATGTATAAATTTTTTTCAGGAGGTAAATTTTATGGGTAAAATTCTTGTTACAGGCGGTACGGGCTTTATCGGCAGTCATACCTGCGTTGAACTGCTTGAAAACGGCTATGATATAGTTATTGCCGACAATCTCAGCAACTCCAAAGAGGCTGTTACCGACCGTATCAGGCAGATAAGCGGAAAAGATGTTGATTTCTGCAAAGTCGATATCTGCGATTATGACGCACTTACGGAAGTTTTCAGACAGCACGAAATTGATGCGGTTGTGCATTTTGCCGGACTTAAAGCTGTCGGCGAGTCCGTCAGAAAACCGCTTGAATATTATAGTAATAATATTTACGGAACGCTTGTTCTGCTCCGTGTCATGCGTGAAAACGGCTGTAAAAAAATTGTTTTCTCGTCGTCGGCAACTGTTTACGGAATGAACAACAAAGCACCGTATACTGAGGAAATGCCGACTTCTGCAACCAATCCTTATGGTTATACAAAAGTCATGATTGAACAAATTCTCCGTGACGTGTGTGTTGCTGATGAGGACTTCAGTGCGGTTGCTCTCCGCTACTTCAATCCGATTGGAGCACACAAAAGCGGTCTGCTCGGAGAAGACCCGAACGGAATCCCTAATAATCTCGTTCCCTACATCGCACAGGTGGCAGTCGGCAGGCTTGAACAACTGAGTGTTTACGGCGACGACTACGATACTCCCGACGGCACAGGCGTAAGGGACTATATTCACGTTATGGATTTGGCTGGCGGTCACGTGTGTGCAATCGACTACGCCATGAAGCACAAGGGTTTTGAGCCTGTAAATCTCGGAACGGGCAAGGGCTCGAGCGTGCTGGAAGTTGTTTCCGCCTATGAAAAAGCCTGCGGAAAGCCAATCAACAAGAAGATTACAGAACGCCGTGCTGGTGACATTGCAACCTGTTATGCGGACGCTTCAAAGGCGAAGGATATTTTCGGCTGGGTGGCTGAGTCGGGTATTGACGAAATGTGTGCGGACAGCTGGAATTTCACGAAAATGAATCCGAACGGAATTGATTAAAAGATATACGCAGATGAAAAGAAAGGAATGATAACAATGTCACCGGAGATAAGATTACTTATCATGTTCGGTGCGGTTGCCGTGGTTGTGATTGTTATAATCGTGACTTTCGGCGGAGACAAGCCTTTTCAGCGGTTTATTTCGCTTTTTGTCGAGGAAGAGGAATTTACGGAAAATCAGATTAATTATGGATTTTCACAGCCGGTGCAGAAGAGAGTTTCAGCACCGATTGTGGAAATGGCTACTCTCGTGCGAAAAAGCGATGACCGGCTGAGAGTTATTGAAAGTGACGGTCAGGTTAAAATTGTTGACGAATATTACGAGCTGTGGTTTGTCACACGGAAAGGGCAGAATATTCGCATAGAATGCTCTGAAGAGGCGTACAAAAAAGTGCCGTTTGACCAGCAAGGCTCGCTGACTTACAGAAAAAACAAGCTTGTTAAATTCAAATACTATGAGGACGTTGTTGAGGACGTATAAAGGAGGATAAATGGTTAAATTTAATAATGACTGGGACGAACTTTTAAAAGATGAGTTTGAAAAGGAATATTATTTAAAACTCCGCCAGAATCTTATTGAGGAGTACCGCACAAGGCGGATTTTTCCCGATATGTACGACATTTTCAATGCTATGAAGCTAACATCGTATGACGACGTGAAGTGCGTTATTATCGGACAAGACCCCTATCATGGCGAGGGTCAGGCACACGGGCTAAGTTTTTCGGTCAAAAAGGGTGTTACACCTCCGCCGTCTCTTGTAAATATTTTTAAGGAAATAAGAGATGATACGGGAACAGACAATCTCGGCAAGCACGGCGAGCTTACAAAATGGGCGGAAAACGGCGTTTTACTGCTTAATTCCGTGCTTACGGTAAGAGCAAATCAGGCAAGAAGTCACCACGGACTCGGATGGGAGAATTTTACAACCGACGTTATAAAAATCCTCAATGAGCGTGAAAAACCGATGGTTTTTATGCTGTGGGGCGGTGATGCAAAAGCCAAGCAGAAATTTATAACAAATCCTGTCCACCTCGTACTTAAATCTGCACACCCGAGTCCGCTTTCTGCGTATAACGGCTTTTTCGGCTGTAAACATTTTTCGCAGGCGAATGCTTTTCTACGTGCAAACGGCATGGGCGAAATTGACTGGAGTATAGACTAATTTTTAACTATTGGAGAATAAAATGAAAATAAAAGAAATATTTAAACAAAAAACTGTCTTTTCGTTTGAAGTATTTCCGCCGAAAAAAACGAGTTCGGTAGATGTTATTTACAAGACACTTGACGAACTGCACGATTTGAAGCCTGACTTTATAAGCGTGACTTTTGGGGCTGGCGGTAGCAGTAACAACACTTTTGCGTGCGATGTTGCATCAAAAATAAAGAACAATGGCATTACGCCGATGATTCACCTGCCCTGCATAAACTACACGAGGGAGGAAATTTCCGCAACGCTTGCGGAAATAAAAAACAGGGGAATTGAAAACATTCTTGCACTCAGAGGCGATAAAAGTCCCGATATTGAGCCAAAAACGGACTTTCTGCACGCAAGCGACCTGATAAAATACATAAAGTCGCAGGGTGATTTTGACATTGCAGGGGCTTGTTATCCCGAGTGCCACCCTGATGCAGAGTCTCTGGTTGAGGACGTTAAAAATCTGAAAAAAAAGGTCGAGGCAGGTGCAACTCACCTTATAACACAACTTTTTTTCGACAATTCGGCTTTTTATGATTTCCGTGAAAAAACCGCAATAGCAGGCATAGATGTGCCGATTGAAGCGGGCATAATGCCGGTTGTCAATAAAAATCAGATTGAAAGAATGGTGACGATGTGCGGAGCGAGTCTGCCGAGAAAGTTTGTCAGGATTATGCAGAAATATGAGAATAACCCTGAAGCCCTGAGAGATGCCGGAATAGCCTATGCCGTGAATCAGATTGTTGATTTGGTCGCAAGCGGTGTTGACGGAATACACCTTTACACCATGAACAACGCCTATGTGGCACGCAAAATCAGCGAGGCAGTTTCGGGAATTATCGGTGTATGATGATACTGAATCCGATTTCAAAATCCGAAACGGCACGGTATATGGGCATAAAAGGCGTGCCAGACGGCGTGACGGCGGAGATTATAGACCGCTGTGAAATTCTTGTGCGTGAGACTGTCCGCCCTAAATATGTTTACAGAAAAACAACGGTTGAATTTACGGCGGAGGGCGTTTTGCTGGGTGGAGTGCGGAAACTGCTTGGCGGAAATGATATAAAAAAACATCTTTCAGGCTGTACGGAAGCCGTTGTTATGGCTGTAACTCTCTCGGCGGAGGCTGACAGGCTTATAAGACGTACCGCTGTCACTAATATGGCGGATGCTCTGGCGGTTGACTGTCTGTGCAGTTCGGCAGTTGAACAGGTTTGCGAGCGTGCGGAGGAGGAAATTTTCAGCAACATACAGGCGAAGTACCGCACATGGAGATTCAGTGCTGGCTATGGCGATTTTCCGATAGATATACAGGGGTATTTGCTTGAATTTCTCAATGCACAGCGGAGAATCGGACTGACTGCAACGGCGGACAGTCTGCTTATTCCGTCAAAGTCGGTGACTGCTGTTATAGGAATATCGGAAAAGCCTGTAAATCACAGAAAAAAAGGCTGTGAGGGTTGCAGAATGCGTGGCAACTGTGCATTTTCAGCGGTGGGAAAAACCTGTTATGAGCATTAAAGGGGAGTAATGCAGAGTGAAAAAGTTAAAAGAAATTATATATTCATTTGTTGCGGTAACTCTTTCGGCTGTGGTTTTTTCGTGCGGTGAAAAAGGCGAAAATTCAGTTGAAAACGACGTCGACCCTGCCGTCAGACAGGCAATAGCGGAAAATGC
The DNA here is from genome assembly GCA_947176415.1 of uncultured Ruminococcus sp. Taxonomy (GTDB): domain Bacteria; phylum Bacillota; class Clostridia; order Oscillospirales; family Ruminococcaceae; genus Ruminococcus. The sequence goes on from CAMWQJ010000053.1 coordinate 4,039, forward strand.
ACAAAATTCGGATTATCTTACGGGAGAACTTGAAAACAAAACGATAAAATGGCTTGCGACATGGGACATGAATGCTTACGGCGGAAAAAGCACACCCGCTTTTTTAGTGGCTTTTCAGGAGAGATACGGCGGAAAAATCGAATGGCATCAGTGTACACATGAGGAACGCTATGAACAGCTGGCAAAGTCCATAAACGCAGGCGAGGGCATAGACTTTTTCTATGCCGGAGACCTCGACGCTTTTCCGAGGGGCGTGTTGCGGTCTATGTTTGTTCCTGCTGATGATTATATTGATTTTGATTCGCCCTTGTGGGAGGACGTGAGCAAATTTAATAACAATCTCATGTGGAAAGGAAGTCACTATGTAGCCGTGCCGATGATATCAGGGGACAATTGTGCCGTTATATACAACAGGAAAACCGTCAGGGAAGCCGGACTTCAAGACCCTGCGGAACTGTATAAAAACGGAGAATGGACGTGGGACGTTTTTAAGGAAATGCTCGAAAAATTTGTTGACAATGACAGTCAGCGTTACGGAATAGACGGCTACTGGTTTGAGTTCGGCTTGATGAACACGACAGGCATTGCACCCGTCGGCATTGCGGATGGTCGGCTTATAAACAACATCGGTTCGCCGTCAATGGAGCGTGTGCAGAATTTCATCTACAGTCTTTACAGTGAAAAGCTGATAGCCATAGGCTCTGAGGACTACGGCTGGAGCGACAAGCCGTCATATATCGGAAGCGGAAAAACTCTTTTCTATCCGTGCGGACTTTATCAGTTCTATAAAAAGTCGACAGACTGGAAGTCTGTTTTCGGCGATGATGTTTTTTTTGTGCCGATGCCGAAAGACCCCTCAGCAGACGAATATTATATACCCGTCGGCATGGAGGGATATACTTTTGTCAAGGGCGGACAGAATCCCGAAGGTGTGGGAAAATTTCTTGACTGCAAGCGTTTTGTGCTGAAAGACCCCGAAACAAAAGCCATAGCTGACAAGCAGATGGTTGATGATTACGGCTGGACGGAAGAAATGATGCAGATGAAAGACGAAATGCAGAAAACAGCTCTTGAAAATCCTGTTGTTGATTTGTCAAAAGGCGTTTCTGTCGACTGCGGAGACCTGCTCGATATAAGTCTGAGACTTACAGCAAGAGGTACGCCGTGGGCGGAAACTTATGACTCTATAAATGCGGTTGTGGACAAATACATTGATGAAGTCAACGCACAGGCGGAATAATTTCATATTGCTATTGCAAAAGTTTTCGGATTGTGCTATAATATAATTGGAAAATGAAACTTGAAAGGAGAGTGCGTTTATGAATACAGTTCTTGTAACGGGCGGTTGCGGACTTATCGGACGCTATATCTGCTCAGGACTTCTGAAAAAAGGTAACACTGTTATTGCGGTTGACGAAAACGAAAACGGCTATAATGAGGGAAAATTAAATTATTCTTTTATTGAGTCGGCTTGTGATGACAAGGACAGCTATGAAAAAATATTCAGAGAAAATAAAATTGATATAGTTATCCATGCTTCATGTACGGTTGACAATGATTTCGGTCCTACGGTTACGGAAACACAAATGGCTATTTCGGGGGTTTGTGACAGGTTTATATACGACTATGCCCTTAACAACGGCGTAAGGGAGTTTATACTTCTGAGTACGTATCAGGTATATGACTTTCAGAAGACACGTGAACCTGTGAGAGAAGACCATAAGCTGAAACCCGTGACAAATTATGCCTGTTTGAAACTGGAGTCTGAAAAGGCTTTTATAACGGAGTTGCAGAAACATAAGGAAGTTATCGGTTGCATTATAAGGCTTGCTCCTGTATACACTCACGACTTTATAGACAATCTTATGTCAAAGATAAAAGACCCGAAAGACAACAGTGTTTTCGTAGCAGGTACAGGGCAGTATGGTTTTCAGCTGTGCTGTCTGCATAACCTTGTTGACTTCATAATGTGCTATGTAAAAAGTGCCGATGATTCTTCCTATACAGGTACTTACAACGTCTGCGACAAGCACCTTACAACCGCTTCCGACATAATCGCTTTTATGAGGGAAAATTATCATCTCGGCACGGTTGTTTCACGGAATACGGGCGGAACTATTTCCAAAATAAAAGGAATATTTTCAAAAAATTCAGATGAAAAAGAGAATTACCGCTATCTTGACCTGAACAAGCTTGAAAACAACAATATGCTTGACTACACAAAGGCTATGAAAATAGCAATATTCCGCTGGGATATAAAAAACACAAAATAAGGGCGATACCCATATAGAAATTTTCAGCCATAGTATTTCTGATGATAAGTCAAAAATACTATGGCGTTTCTATTGACATATAACTTCTCCTGATGTATAATTTTAGTAAAGAAAATGGAAATTTACAGGAGATGAGTTTTATGGATAGCACTGAACAATTTATTGTACTTGATGAAAAATATTTATCTCATATGGCAGAATTGTACAGAAATGCCTTTGAACAAGAACCTTGGAATGATAACTGGAGTAATGAGGAGCAACTGAAAAAATATATAAAAGAAATATCATGTTCTTTTAATTCACTTAATTTTGGACTATTTATTAATGGTAAGTTATCTGCTATGTCAATCGGAATGATTCGTCATTGGTGGGAAGGAACAAACTATAATATTGAAGAATTTTGTGTTTATCCTGACATTCAATGTCAAGGTGTGGGTTCACGCTTTATGAAAATGATTGAAAAAGATGTATTAAATCGTGGACTGGTGGGTATTTTTTTACAAACAGACAGTGATAAGCCATCATATAAATTCTATCAGAAAAACGGATTCAGCGAGCTTGATTCTCATGTAAGTTTTTACAAACGTGTGAAAAAGTAGAACACTAATAGTATCACCGGACTAATGAACGATTAACTGCAAATTCTGATTTATGCGAATAAACAAATAATTAAAATAAGCCCGAAAGCAGTTGAAAAACTACTTTCGGGCATTACTTCTATATGTGTATTTGTCTTATGTGTACCCTTTTTTTATTCCGTAATTTCGTAATTGTCCGAGGCGTTTTCCTTTGTTGCGTGTTCGGTCACATTAACAACTCTCACCTTTAGCGGACGAGTTCCCATGTTTATTTCTATAACGTCGCCGACTTTCACATCATATGACGCACGGGCTGTTTTTCCGTTTACAACGATTTTTCCAGCATCGCAAGCCTCGTTTGCAACGGTACGCCTTTTTATAAGACGTGTTACTTTCAGATATTTGTCAAGTCTCATTATGTTATCTCCTTTAACTTAAGAGAACGGACGAAAGAAGTCCGCAATTACTTTTTCAAAGCCTCTTTGAGAGACGAGCCGACTTTAAAGACGGGTGCTTTGCATGGTGGGCAAACCATTTTTTCCTTAGTTCTCGGATTTATACAGGTTTTTTCACTGCGTTCATGGATTTCAAAAGTTCCGAATCCCGTGACAGCGACTTTTTCGCCGTTTTCGAGTGTTTCTTGAATAGTTGCAAAAGTAGCCTCAACAACAGCAAGAGCGTCTTTTTTTGTGCAGTTAATAGCAGTTGCAACAGAATGTGCCAGTTCAGTTTTATTCATTGTCATCAACCTCCGAATTAATAATATCTTTAGCCTTATTCCAGTAGACATCAATTTCTTCTATTGACATTTCATTCATATGTTTACCGTCGGTATCAATCAGATTTTCCGCAATGCCGAATCGCCTTATAAACTTATCGGTTGCGGATTTAAGTGACTGTTCCGCATCTATGCCGAGATGACGGGCAGTATTCACGCATGAAAAAAGCAAATCTCCCATTTCCTCTTCAATATTTTCAATATTGCCCTTTATGACAGCCTCTTCGAGTTCGATTTTTTCGGCAGTGATACAAGCCATTGCGTCTTCTGCCGAATTGAAGTCCATGCCTGCACGCTTTGCACGCTTGCCGACTTTCTGAGCCCTCATAAGAGCGGGAAGAGACTTTGCCACGCTTCTGAGAGTATCGGTATAGGTTTCCTGTCCTTTTGTCTGCATTTTAATGCTGTCCCAGTTGTTAAGTAACTCGCCCATTGAGTTTACAGTAACTTCACCGAAAACGTGCGGGTGACGGACAATCAGCTTGTTGCATATCTCGTTGCACACGTCGTCAAAAGTAAAATTATTGTTTTCCTCTTCTATTCTGCTGTGAAAAACCACCTGCAACAGAACGTCGCCGAGTTCTTCACGAAGAAGTGCGGAATCTTTAAGGTCAATGGCTTCGATAACTTCGCAGGTTTCTTCGATAAAATCACTTTTTATCGATTCATGAGTCTGCACCATATCCCACGGACAACCGCCCTCGCCACGCAGAAGACGGACGATTTCAATTAAATCATCAATAGAATAATGTTCTTTCTGCTGAAAATCAACCATAGAAAAAACCCTCCTTTTAAGACGGGTCAAATAATATAATACCCTAAAATCTGATAAAATGCAATACATTTCTGCATTTTTGTATACATAAACTCAATAAACCGCCGTTAAACAGTGGCTTTTGTAAATATTTACCTGTAAATCAAAACACACGGGCGGAATTTTTCCGCCCGATAGATTTTTTTATGTTCTGTCAACGAATCCGACTTTTCTGTAGACTTTTGAAACGATACGCTGTGAATATCTGAGGGCTTTTTCCGCTCCCTGCGTGTAACACTTTTTAAGATACGCCTTGTCAGCGGAAAGTCTCGCAAATTCACTTCTCACGGGTGCGAGGTGATCGGCTACTGCCTCGCCAACGGCAAGTTTGAAGTCGCCGTAGCCTTTTCCAGAAAATTCAGACTCGATTTCTGCAAAGGATTTTCCCGTAACACTTGCATAAATCGTCATGAGATTGTTTATTCCGTCCTTACCCTCACGATAGCATACTTCCGTATCACTGTCCGTAACGGCACGTTTGAATTTTCTTATTATAGTATCCTTGTCGTCGAGAATGAGAATTACCGCATTCGGATTTTCGTCCGATTTTGACATCTTTTTTGTCGGGTCCTGAAGTGACATTACTTTAGCACCTATTTCCGAAATATACGGCTCGGGGAGCTTAAAGAAGTCGCCGTATCTCTGATTGAAACGCTGTGCAATGTTCCTTGCAAGTTCAAGATGCTGTTTCTGGTCTACGCCTACAGGCACAAGGTCGGCATTGTAGGCGAGAATATCGGAAGCCATGAGTACGGGATAAGTGAAGAGTCCCGAATTTACGTCATCGGCGTGACGCTGGCTTTTATCCTTGAACTGTGTCATGCGTGAGAGTTCGCCGAACTGTGTATTACAGCCGAGAATCCAGCTTAATTCCGCATGGGTCTTTACATGGCTCTGTATGAAGAGTATAGACTTTTCCGTATCAATTCCGCAAGCCATAAGAAGTGCATAGGAGTTAAGAGTATTCTGACGGAGCTTTACAGGGTCTTGTCTTACCGTTATTGCGTGCATATCAACAACGCAGTAAATGCAGTTATACTCTTCCTGAAGAGGTTTCCAGTTTCGTACAGCACCTATATAGTTACCGAGTGTAAAAGTGCCTGTGGGCTGAATACCGCTGAAAATAAGCTTTTTATCTTCCATTCCGAAACAATCCCCTTACTTTATACCTGCATCGTCCTTGAGCTGACAGCTTCTCAGCTCGTTGAGTACACGCTGATAGAGTACATAGAATGTACGGAGTTCGGTTTCAGTTTCCGGAATGATTCCGGGCTTTATTTCCGTTTTGTAGATACCGCCCTTTGTCATAAGAAAGACATTGTGCGTCTTGCCTTTCGGGAGGTCGTAGCTTTTTGTTTTCTGACATCTCGGAATAAGCTGTCCAGCGTTTGCCACGAGAGTGTGTGTAGCCTGAACGAGATTTCTGTATTTCTGCGAAGCACCTGTGTATTCTCCGCCGTTATTGAAATAGAGGTTGGCAGCTCCGTTGATAAAGCACACCATAGAGGCAAGGACTGTCTGAGACATAGGAATGTCAATAACGACACCGAAAACCTCATTTTTCTTGAAATTGGTGTTGAAAAAACGTGCAGGGAAGTTGATAGCCTGTCCTCTTGTCATAAGATACTTCTGAGTTACTGCATATCTTTCGGTCATTCTGTTTGGCATATTAAAAAAATTCCTTTCATTTATAAAATATTTTTACGGAACTGACGGCATCAGCCGAGGATATCCCGTGTCATTTCTGCGAGGATTTCCATACCCCTGCGAATCTGTTCGTCCGTGGGTGTGGAATAGTTGAGGCGGAAAGAATGGCTCTTTTCGTTTTCGTCAATGCTGAACGAATTTCCAGGAACTACGGCGATTTTATAGTCCTGAACTGCTTTTTTACAGAAGTCGTTCATATCGCAATCATCGGGAAGAGTACACCATACAAAAAGTCCGCCCTGTGGTCTGATGTAGGAGATTTTCTCAGAAAAACCGTTTTCTATATAAGAACACATAAGGTCGCATTTTTTCCTGTAAATCTCACGCAGATTTGAGAAGTGACTTTCAAGATTCGTCGTCGTCATGAAACGGTGTGCAACAACCTGAGCCCATATGTTTGAATGAACGTCCGAAACCTGTTTGCACACAACAATTTTCTGAATAATCGGAGCAGGTGCGGAAACAAATCCCGTCCTGAAACCAGACGAAAGAATTTTTGAAAAGGTGCTTGAATAGATAACACGTCCTTCGGTATCAAGGCTCTTGACTGACGGAATATTTTCGCCTGAAAATCTAAGTTCGCCGTAAGGGTCGTCCTCAAGTATTATGAAATCGTACTTGCAGGCAAGCTGATAGACGGCTTTACGTTTTTCAAGGGACATTGTTCTGCCAGTGGGATTCTGAAAATTCGGGATAAGATAAAGCATCTTGACATTTTTTTCAGTTTTAAGAGCGTTTTCGAGCTTTTCAAGATTAATGCCATCGCTGTCCATTTCAACGCCTTTCAGATTGACGTTGTACGAGCGGAAAGCGTTAAGCGAGCCTATAAAGCTCGGCGACTCGCACAGGAGCGTATCACCCTCATTGAGAAGTACCTTGCATGACAGTTCATTAGCCTGCTGACCGCCCGACGTTACAATAATATCGTCAGAATCGCAGTTAAAACAGTTTTTTTCGGCAAGCCACTTTTTCAGAAAGTCACGGAGCGGGGCATAGCCCTCTGTGATGTTGTACTGTAAAGCAAGTATCGGGTCGCTTTTCAGTAACTCGTCTGAAATTTCGGCTATCCGTTCTGTCGGGAAAGCCTCGGGGGCGGGATTGCCGGCGGCAAATGAAATCACGTCGGGGTCTGATGTGAATTTTAGAATTTCCCTGATAGCCGAAGCCTTCAGCTTGGTCACCTTATCAGAAAATTTATAGTTCATTTTAAAAACCAGCCTTTCAATTTGTGTCATTCACGTAAATAAACAAGCTGAAAAACAGCTTATTTTATATTATACCACATATTTTTAAATTCTGCAACATATATTTTTGTG
>CAMWQJ010000054.1 GCA_947176415.1 uncultured Ruminococcus sp.
ACTCCCCCCCGTGAGATTATCAGGGAAGAGGGAAAACGTGAACGTGCAAAAACCGATGCCGACGCTATTTCCACGGAAATAACAACGGAAGATTCAACAACAGCAGAAACAACGGCAGAAACCGTTACAACGGCAACGGACGACAATGTTTCTTCCGAATCGACAACTACAACGGCTTTTCAGATTATAGACGTATCACAGGCGGAACGTGGCAACATCTATGACATAAACGGAAAACTCCTTGTAAAAAGCGACAAGGACGGCAACAGAAAGTATACCGAGGAATATAAATATTCGCTCGGAAACATAGTCAGCGAAGTGTCGGGAGGCGTGGAAACGGCTTTTGATGATATTCTGAGGGCGGAGAATCCCTCTTCTCCGTATACTTCCGAAAATATGGGAAAATCAATTCAGCTTACCATAAACGCCGATATTCAAAAACAGATTTACGACTATATGGACAGCGTGAATTTAGTCGGCTCGGTTGTGGTTATGAGAACTGACGGTTCGCTTCTTGCTGATGTCTCCTATCCGTCTTTCGACCCTGAGCTGTACCACACGGATAAAGAGTATGCGGAAAATGTCGGTCACGCAACGGAAAACAAGTCAATAGCCAAACAGCCCCCTGGCTCGTGTTTCAAGATTATGACAGAGATTATAGCCGACAAGCACGAAATATATTCTCTGTGGGACGAAGGCGAATGGTATTCGGACGAGGGACTTATTGTCGACTGGGACCACGACAAAAACTCATATTATCCTATGGAAAGAAGTCTCTATTCAGCTTTTGTAAATTCAAGCAATATTTATTTTGCAAAAGTCTTTGACGAACTCGGCGAAGAAACGTCGCTTAAAGAACTTGAGGAGATGTTCCATTTCGGAAACGGCTGTGACATCGTATGCGATTTCGGCACAATAGAAAGCAGTCTTGAAATAACCTGCAAAGACGATTTAAGGAGAAGTGCTTTCGGACAGTCGTATGTTCGGACAAGTCCGTTGTTTCTTGCCTCTCTCTGCCGTGAAGCACTTTTTGGCGACATGGTTCGTCCGTTCATGCTGAAAAATATTGTAAACTCGGGTAGCAGTCAGCCCGTGCTTGCAAAAGGAACGAAAGCGTATGAATCCATAGCAACGTACCCGAAAGAATGTCAGCAGAATATCCACGACGGAATGCTGGGCGTTGCGAGCGGTCTCGGCGTGTGGGCTGGTGAAAACTACGAGTTTTTCGCAAAGACGGGTACAGCAGAAACAGGCGGTGCGGATATTCTTTACATAACAGGCTGTCTGAAAAACGTCAACGACAAGACAAACCGCAAACCCGAATATACCGACTACAGCGACTATCACGAGAACGGCTCTTATATACTTGTAATGCAGATGCAGAATCCCGACGCTTATGGATTTGACTTTTCAAGCGAGTCGGCTTTTCTCTATCAGGGACTTGTAAATATTGTTGTAAATCAATAAAATCCGTTGACATACAGCGGAAAAAGCTGTATAATATAGTTATGCAACAAGCATAAAATTTTAACTGTAAAGGAGTTAATAATTATGAAAAACAACATCAGAAAAGCACTCTCCATCGTAATGGCAGGTGCTGTTACAACGGCAGGCATGAGTTCTGTTATTTCGGCTTACGCTGAAAAAGAACCCGAGACAACGAAATTCCCCTACACAATAGAGGCAGAGGATATGGACGACGTTTCACAGGTATGGACTTCTATCTATGAAAACGAACTCCCGAACTATTCTGGCGAGGGATTCCACTACATCACAGGCGGAGAAACGAGCTTTAATGTTACTGTCGCTGAGGACGGTATGTACAACATCTCGGCAAAGGTCGCACAGATTCTCAGCGAAGAGGGCAGAATGCAGACTATAGCCGTAAACGGTATAGAGTATTCAAAAACTGTCCCCTATTACAAGGAATGGACGGATTTTGACTTCGGTACTGTACGCCTGAAAGCAGGAGAAAATAAAATTTCTTTCCTCAACAAGTACGGCTATATGGCAGTAGATACAGTTACGGTATCTGTAGCCGAAAAAAAGGACTATTCGCTTGCAACGGGTGAAACCTGTGACAAAAATGCGACCCCCGAAACAAAGTCACTTATGGCTTATCTCAAGAGCGTTTACGGCAAGCACACAATATCGGGACAGCAGGAAATTTACGGCGGAGGACACAATAACAATTACGAGTGGGAAAATGAATATCTCGAAAAACTTACGGGAAAAGTCCCCGCTATCCGTGGACTTGACTTCATGAATTACAATCCGCTTTATGGCTGGGACGACGGTTCAACAGAGCGTGCTATTGCATGGGTTAAGGAAAGAAACGGCATTATAACTGCTTCATGGCATATAAATGTGCCGATTGATTTTGATAACTACGAAGTCGGCGACGAGGTGGACTGGAAACAATGTTCATACGCAAACTATCAGAAATCGGGTAGCACTTTCAACACCGCAAATGTTCTTGTTGAAGATTCAAAGGAAAGAGCGTATTTTGAAGAGGCTATGAAAATGCTTGCCGAGCAGTTGCAGAAACTTCAGGACGAAAATGTGCCGATTATCTTCCGTCCTCTCCACGAGGCACAGGGCAATGAAGGCAACTATCCCGACGGCACGTCATGGTTCTGGTGGGGCGACAGAGGTGCAGAAGTTTATAAGGAACTCTGGAAACTCCTTTACACAACCCTCACGGAAAAATATGAACTCCACAACATCATATGGGAATTTAACAGCTACGACTATTCAAACTCTCAGACGTGGTATCCTGGTGATGAGTATGTGGATATTGTCGCTTATGACAAATACAATGTTGAGTACAACAGAGGCGACGGAAAAAGCAGCGGACCTAATCTGAGGGCTATTTCAGAAAAGTTTGATTATTTATTCAAGCTGACAGACGGCGGTAAAATGGTTGCAATGGCTGAAAATGATACCGTTCCCGCACTCGACAATATGCTTATTGAAGATGCAAACTGGCTTTACTTCTGCCCGTGGTACGACGGCGGAGAAGACGGCGGAACGGCTTTTCTCGGTGAAGCATATCAGGACCACGAAGAACTCACAAAGATGTATCAAAGCGAATACTGTATAACTCTTGACGAACTTCCCGAAGATTTGTATAGTTTAAAGGGCGACGAAGATGTTAAAGTTACAACCACAACTGCAAAGCCTGACGACACAGAGACAACTACCACAACAACCGCAAAGCCTGACAATAAAGATATTGTCTATGGTGATGCTGACGAAAGCGGTGATGTAAACATAAATGACTGCGTGCTTGTAATGCAGTCTATCGCAAATCCCGACAAGTATCAGCTCACGGAGCAGGGAAAGAAAAACGCAGATGTTGTTGACGAGGGCGGTGCAATAACCAACTCCGATGCTCTCGCTATACAGTACGTTGAGTCAAGGACTTTAACACAGGCTGATTTTCCGATTACTTCGGAAGAACTTGACAAACTCAGCAAGTAAAAATTTCAGGCTCTCCGTTACGGCGGAGAGTCTGTTAAAAAAAATTTATATAAGGAGGTCATTATTATGACAAAAAAACTCATAAGTATCGCCACTTCTGTCGCCATGATTTTCAGCGGATTCGGCATGGCGACCAACCCCGTCAACGTGAATGCCACGGCAGACAACGGCTTCACATCTGAGGAGATTTCCAACTCTCCGCTCAAGCCGGAAATTACAGTCGACCAAGTATATCTTACTTGGGACGAGGCACAATATTATGCCGAAACTCATACGCCTATTGAGATAAGCCTGACTCTCTCGGGCGGTATGGACGAAAAGTATTCTACTACAGGTATGCACGTAGCATTTGATAACCGTCTTTCTTATCCCGTCAAAAGAGATGGCTCGCCTGATGTAAAAATCGGAGAGGCATGTGAACTGCTCGACGCAATATCAGTCGGACAATACATCAGAGAATACGGCGACATTTGTTTTTCGATTGTGACGAGTTCAAGTGGCAATGACGGATATGACGGTGTAATGTATACATTACAGTTCTATCTTCCTGAAGATATGCAACCCGGCGACTTCTATCCCGTTGGTATAGAATACAGGGACGGAGATATGTTTACAGATGTAGCAGACAGCAATGAGGCAAAACTTGCACAGGCTTATCTCTTCACACAGGGCATTAACGACGGCTGGATTCAAATTGAAGGTGACTATGCAGAAACAACCACTACCGCACCTAAACCAACCACTATCACCACAACCACAACTACTACTGCCGAAGCTCCTGCAACTACTACAACAGTAGTTACATATGGCATTAACAAGATAGATGTTGTCATTGAAAGCGTTCCTACAAAGACCGTCTACGAAATAGGCGAAGAACTCGACCTCTCGGGCGGTGTATATAGGTTTGACTGGTGCTTCGGGTCTTTTTTTAATATACAGCACACAGCATTCAGGCAAACTTTCCAGACTTGTTCAATGACATCTGTCGGCGATTATGTTACAATTGATACATCTGAATTTGACAACACCAGAGCAGGAACGTATAAAATCTATGTAAAAGGTGAAACAAACGGCTGGTCTGATACGGAATCCTTTGAAGTGGAAGTATTATCACCACCTGTTACAACTACTACAGTAACTACAGAAGCACCTGAGGTAATATATACAACTACCGCTATCGCAGACGTAGAGCCTGGTTGGCTTGTCGGTGTAAATGCCAAGATTGTATCGCTTCCCAAGACCACTTACTATTTAGGCGAAAAATTAGACCTCAAAGGCGGAAAATATTCGTGCGTGGCTCTGTTTGAAAACGATTTTTCTTCTTTCTCAACTGTAAAAAGCACTTATGACATGACATCATCTAATGCAAAGGTAGACACCTCTGAGTTTGACAGTTCCAAAGCAGGCACTTATAAAATATATGTAACTGCTTCTTACGGCGGATTTTCCGCAACAACGCCTTTTGAAGTAGAAGTACTTCCACAGGCAATGACAACAACAACAAGATATACAACAACTACTACAACTACCACCAGAACAACAACAACAACAACTACTACAGCTGAAACATCTACATACGCTGTAACTGCCGTAGACCTTTCTATTGAAAGTGTTCCGACAAAAACAGTCTACAACATAGGCGAAAAGCTCGACCTCACGGGCGGTGTCTATAAATATGATGAACTGTTAGATTATTACTACATGGGTTATTTATATAGAGTACCATACGCAACACGTTCAATGACCGAAACTGACAGCAATGTTAAAATTGATACATCTGAATTTGACAACACCAAAGCGGGAACTTATAAAATTTATATAACTGTTAATTTGTTCTCTATATATTCTGATACTGAATATTTTGAAGTTACTGTAAAGAATCCTCTTGAATCTGACATCGGTATAACTCTCCCATTCGGTGACGCAGACTGCGACGGACAGGTAAACATAAATGACTGCGTGCTGATAATGCAGTCTATCGCAAATCCTGACAAGTATCAGCTTACAAACATAGGAAAAATGACTGCTGATATAGTAGACAAAGGCGACGGAATAACCATCTCCGACGCACTCGCTATACAGTATATTGAATCAAGAGTTTTAACAACATCTGATTTCCCGATTACCTCGGAAGAACTCGACAGATTAGGACAGTAAAAAATATTAAACTCTCCGTTACGGCGGAGAGTTTTTTATATAAATCTTATTGACAAAATATCCGCAAAGTATTATAATATAATTATAAAAAGGAGGTTTTTATCGTGAAAAAGAAATTTTTAAGCATTCTGACATCTGCCGTCATGGCTATGTCTCTCACACCGTTAAGCCTTAATGTATACGCAGGTACAACGGCAGACAACGGCTTCAGTGAAACTGAAATTTCAGAATCAGAAACAAAGCCGAAAATTTTTATTGACAATCTTTCAATATATTCCGACAAGGCAACGGCAGGAATGACAGTTCCCGTAAATATCATTGTTACAGGTGCAAGCAACAAATACGCCTCAACAGGTCTGCACGTTTTCTATGACGAAAGGCTTACGCTCGCCGAAAAGTCCGACGGCTCACCTAACATTATATCAGGCTCTGCAATAGGAGCTCTGGAATACGACTTCACAGAACTTGACAGCGGAATATTCCTCACAACGTCAGGCAAGGAAAATACAGGTCTTGACGGTCAGATGTGGACTATTTTCTTCACTCTCCCCGAAGATATGCAGACAGGCGATAAATTCCCGATAACTATCGAATATGTGGAGGAAGATACTTTCACGAATGCGGAAAACGACAAAAACGGTCAGCTTATGGGAGCTTACCTCTTTACACAGGGCATTTCAGACGGCTCTATAAGCATAACAGACCCTCCGACTAATACTTCTCCCGTCTACACCTACGCCACTCTTACAACAAGACCTACAGCACCGAATCCAAACACGACAACAACAACTACCACAACGACAGTAACACCCCCTGAACAAAAGCCCTTGTACACTCTTGGCGACACTAATGGGGACGGCATTGTTGACGCAAAAGACGCTTCTCTTATATTGGAAGAATATTCCAGACGTTCAACAGGTAACGTGGGAATATTAACCGAAAACCAACTTAAAATTTCCGATGTGAACAGTGACGGCGTTGCAGATGCAATTGATGCAAGTAAAATCCTGTGGACTTATACCGAACACATGAATGACAGCACAAAGACACATTCTTATTCTCAGGGAGAAGGAAAGGAAGATTATGAATTTACGCTTCCTGAATACAAATACAATCCTAATGGCAATTTTACCGCCGACGAGATAATGAAGTCTGAGTATAAGCCGAAAATAAATATATCAGCAGAGACAGATACATCTTATTATCCACCGCAGGTGAAAGTTACATTCAGCCTTGCAGGTGCTATGCCTTTCAGTACATTCGGTTTTAATATTGCTTATGACGACAGAATGTCAGTCGTATACGACAGATTCCGCAACCCTGAGTTCAAAACCGGTACAGCTTTGGAATATTTATCAAAATCACTTCCTATGGTAAATGAAAAAAAACACATAATTTCAATATCAGGTGCTTCAAGTGATGAAAATGGCTTTGACGGAGAACTATTCAGCGTTTATTTTAATTTATCAACATTAATGAAAAAGGGAGATACTGTAAATGTCGGTATAGAATATCAGGGCGGGGAGTTATTTACAGACACTGCCGACTCCGAGTCCGCAAGGCTTGCACAGGCTTATCTTTTCACAAAGGGTCTCAGCAAACTATCCCTTACATATGACGGCGATGACAACTGGATTATCAATACAAAACCTGTTGAAACTCCCGTAATAATATATGGTGACACTGACGAAAGCGGTGACGTAAACATAAATGATACTGTACTGATAATGCAGTCTATCGCAAATCCCGACAAGTATAAAATTACAGAAAACGGCATGAAAAATGCAGATATTGTTGACAGAGGCGACGGCGTAACCAACTCCGACGCACTCGCTATACAGTATGTTGAATCAAGAGTTTTAAAAATGTCTGATTTTCCGATTACCTCCGAAGAACTTGACAAACTCGGTCAGTAAAAATATCAGACACGCCGTTAAATATGAACGCTTATAAAGCAGTTTTCGCCATAGAACTTATGATTTTCAGTCAGAAGTGCTATGGCGTTTCTGTTGACAACAACCTACAGTATATTTAATAATTTTAAATATTCTTATTCCTTGACAGTGCTTTCGTAGTTGTAGTTGGCAATTTTAGACGTAACGCAGTCATATTTTACTGCAATTATTTAACAATTACAGATGGTTTTGCTTCCATTACCATGTTATGCTTGTCCTGTTCCCATACATTAATGGCTTCCTTGAAAGTATCTGCCCTCATATCAACCAGCACCATGTATATACCGACCATGTTGACAGGATTACGATAGGATAAAGGAACAAAGCTGAATTCTTCAGAATTTTTTATTTTTTCCCTTTCCTCATTGTTCTGGGCAATCTTCTTGTTATTGACAGTATACAGCCATATTATCAGCCCCAGTCCCAGAATAAACATCCAAACTGCCCCTATAAAACCACCAATTCCCCAGTCCATAGCTACAGAGACAACGCCAGAAAAAGCCACAATAAATGTAAAAACAGCAATTACTTTTCTTAATGTATCCTTTGTCTTGTCGTATTTGTCGGCTTTATTATCCAGTGAAGTAAGTTCGTTTACAAGAGGCATTGCCTTCTGGAATTTTTCTAAAAGTTCTTCTCTTTCGTTCATAATAAACAACTTCCTTTCTTATTCTTTTACAGTGCTTTCGTAGTTGTAGTTGGCAATCTTAGACGTAACGCAGTCATTGAACATACTGTCAAGGTCTTCTTTACCGTGAAGAGAATAGTAATTCATTCCCCAGTCGCTGTAGCCATAATCCGTCGTATAGCTGTAGTCAGCAAGTCTTCCGTCTGAAAGGTTAAGTGAACACGTATTATCAGGCATGATTATTATATTGTCGTAGTAGTAGTATGTATAGAAAGAAGCTGTGCCTATTTCATTTGTTTTGCCGTCTCCGCCCTTTTTAAGTGCGTTGAACTCGACAGTACCCTTATATACACAGTAAATCTTGTTATAGGGACTTGTGTCAAATCCTTCCTTGCCTGTAAGATAATAGTCGCCAAGATATTCAAGGCTCTTCAGAATGCCTGTAGTTCCTTTTTTATCCCATATACATTTGGCTTTTATTGCGTCTTCTGCCTGTGCAAGCATCTTGTTTTTCATATCGTCGGGAATATCTGCAATTGTCTGTGCATAGCTCGCCAGTCCCTCAACAGTGAACTTCTTTTCAGTTGCTGAGAGGGCTTTTCCTCTGCTTGCACAATATTCCTCAACGTCCGTACCGTTGTATGAAGATACACTTAAAGTAACTTCGTCGCCGTTTTTAAGTCCTGTATTTTTATCGAGCTTGTAATTGAGTGACAATTCATTATATGAACTTGAAGTGTTTATGCTTGCTACACCGTTCGGAGACATACCGCTGAATGTAACGCCCGCATCTGCGAACGGGTCAATAGTTTCCACTTCGTCAAGTCCTTTAACTGTGATTTTCTTTTCACCGCCTACAAGCTTAAAATCATAGTCGTCAAACGCTGATTCGTCAACTTCTATTGTCAGCGTGATTTCGTCGCCGTTTGAAAGTCCTGTATCCTCGGAAAGACTGTATTCAACAGCACTTGCCAGTCTGTCTTCAAGTTCGGCACGGTCCATAATTGACATATCTTTTCCATATTGGTTGGCTACCTTGTAAAGAATATTGCTTTTTGCTATCATAGCAGTGCCTTGTCCGTCATATCCGGTTACGCTTACGTCTGCACCGACCGTTATGTCGATAGTTTCCTTGCCACAGCCCGTAAGAACTCCGCACATACAAACCGCTGTGAGTCCGACCAGAATAGTTTTAAAATTTCTTTTCATACATATAAACCTCTTTCTTTTTCCCCTTTTCTCTGTGAGATTACGGGGATTTTTTTCAATATTATTAACACGGGATATTGTTTCTGTTTCAGGATTGCTTTAATACTGACAAGATATTACAAAAATCCCGTATAACAAACTAATTATAACATATAATGCTTCCATAAGTCAATGTTTATTGTACCAAAATTCCAAATATAATCGTACTTATTTATGTTAAAATTTATATA
Source organism: uncultured Ruminococcus sp. (assembly GCA_947176415.1). Classification (GTDB taxonomy): domain Bacteria; phylum Bacillota; class Clostridia; order Oscillospirales; family Ruminococcaceae; genus Ruminococcus. The sequence continues at coordinate 9,663 of CAMWQJ010000054.1, forward strand.
AGACAAGGAGGTGAACATATGGAAACAATAGGTGACTTCGGGAAAAAACTAAAGGAACTCCGAAAAGAATCGGGACTTACACAGAAACAACTTGCTGACAGATTATGGCTCAAGAAATCCACCATAAGCTACTACGAGCAGTCTGTGCATTATCCCTCTCCTGAGATAATAGTGAAACTTTCCAATATATTTCATGTCACTACTGATTTTCTGCTTGGAATTGAAGAGAAAAAGCAGACTATCGATGTAACTGACTTAACCGATGAGGATATTAATTTTCTGGAAAATGCTGTAAAACTTCTGAGGAGAAAGAGCCGTCCCGACTGACATTCCCACAAAGGAAATTCAGTGATTATATCATATCACACAAACTGCGGATTGTCGTTGATTGGTAATCAAGAATGCAAAAATCAGATTTTTTTGTATATTTATACAAATATCTGCATATTAAACAACAAAAAAATGCCGTTTTATACAAAACGGCATGATTTTTTATTTTAGTCATTTTATTTATCTGACTTCTTGCTTCTGTACCCTCTTGACGCCCTCGTTTCAATAATAAAATAGGGGTGTTCGTTCTCTATGTCGCTGTTGAAGTCAATCACACGGGTGTACCTCTTTCTGCGGAGTTGCTGTTCAATAAAGCGGTCGTGTTCGGTATTCGGATAGCTGAAACCAGCCGAATTTATAAACCTCTTTCTGTCATCAACAGTAAGGTCAAGGGCTATTGCAAGGGCGATTATAACATTTTTGGACTTTGTCTTATATGTATGGCTTTTTATCTTTGAAACAGTGCTGTTGCTTATGTTTGCATTTTCGGCAAGTTCTGAGTCTGTCCCCGAATATTTGTTTATATATTCATCAAAAAAACACGAGCTGTTGTTTAAAATTTCGTAAAACTGCTCCTCGGCGGACTTTTTCTTGTACTTGGTCTCTATCTCTGCAATCCTGATGAGTTTGTTTGTATATGACTGGGACTTTCTAACCTGACTTTCAACATAAACCTTCGCACATTCCTCAGGGGTTATAGTCCCTTTTTTCATACTGTAAAATGCCATTGACGTATTGATGTCTTTCTTGCTCAGCTCTTCAACCAGAATATATATGTTCTTTTGGCTGAATCTGTCAATATTGCTTTCCAAAGTCTTTGCTAAAAAGTCGCTGTCTCTGTTAATAATAAAATCAACCTGATTAAATGACGAATGAACAAGAACATTCTTAACATCAAGATTGTTGATACACTTAATCATTTCTTCGCAACAACTGCTGTACTTTTTATGGAGGTCTATTTCCCTCTTTCTTCTGTTCATCTTGCCATGTGGTAGCTGGCAACGTGACCGAACAAGTACGAAAATATAATATATACCTGTTTTTGCGGACTTTACAGCTGTTATACCGTTTAGTTCAAACGCACTTATCGGCAGTCCCTGCATAATTTCAACGTAATCATCTTTGAAATCCCTGAGGAACTGTAACCGGAAGCCATACACTTCCTGTTTGCTTTTATCGCTTTTCATTTCTGCAACAGGAACAACGACCGCATCAAAGTTATAAAAATCCTTGTCAAATCCCTTGCATATGTAGTTTATTGTCATATCTTTTAATCTCCTGATTTATTAAATTCCATTCAGTGCATTATATCACTTATGTGACGTAATGTCAATAAGTGATTTTATATAAAATATACAGGTAGACTAAAATTATGTTTCTATACAAATTTACTGTAAATTTCCGTAAAGCCCTTGTAATTTTTCGACAGATATGATATAAGCAGCGTGTCGCTGCACCCTATGTCAC
>CAMWQJ010000055.1 GCA_947176415.1 uncultured Ruminococcus sp.
CCGTTTTGCCTGAATACCGCTGTTTTTTAGGCATTGCAAACTGGCTTGCCTGCACGGGCTGATTTAACGGCGTTGCAAACTGACTTGACTGCACGGGCTGACTTGACTGCGGTAACGTGCTGTTGGTTTTAAATGAATTTTTGTCAAGCGAATTTCTGTCCAAACTTCCTCGCACACACATAAGCCCCTGTTTGTTGGCGAGAGATTTTCTGTCAAGAGGAGATTTCGTCCTCATAGGTATATCAAAACCCATTTTCACTGCTCCTTTTTCCGACAAATTTCAGTTAAATTATATCACATTGTCATTATAAAGTCAATAAAAAACAGCCGTAAAGCATATACGCCTTACAGCTTTTTATCAGCAACTTACTTTTAAAAATTCAGCACTGCCATGAATTTCAGTTTTTCCCATGCCTGACGGTATAAAAAAACACTCTCCTTTTAACACGGGGCTTTGCCCGTATCTGCTTTTTATGACTGCACTGCCGTCAATACACAAAAGAACCTGAAAAGAGTCATCGCCGACCTCAAAAAAATAACTCTCCCTTATATCAATTTTTTCCGTCCTGAAATAATCGCACACGCATAAAGTTTTTCGGGAATATTTTCCGCAATCATAAAAATCATCATGAAAATTCTTTTTCAATGTGGGACTTAAATTCATAACGTCAAGTGCCTTTTCAGTGTGGAGTTCTCTTTTCAAGCCGTTTCCGTCCGTTCTGTCATAATCATATACACGGTACGTAACGTTGGAATTTTCCTGTATTTCGGCAATAACCGTGCCTTTTCCGATAGCGTGTACAGTACCTGACGGAATAAAAAACAAATCGCCCTTTTTGATTTTTTCATAGTGAAGAAAGTCCGTTATCCTGCCGTTTCCGAGAGCCTGACAAACTTCTTCGGCGGTTACATCATGTTCAAATCCGTATACCAAAGTAGCACCCTCTTCAGCCTCCATGACATACCACATTTCGCTTTTGCCGTTCTGTCCCTCGTGGACTCTTGCGTACTCGTCATCGGGGTGAACCTGTATCGACAAGTCTTTTCCCGCATCAATGAACTTAATCAGAACGGGAAAACCGTTTCTGTTGTTTTTTCCGAGATATTCAGGGTGCATTTCAATAACACTGCCAAGCGTTTTCCCCTTATATTCTCCGCTTACTACAACACTTTCGCCGTCCTGATGTACAGAACATTCCCACGTCTCCGAAATTCTTTCCGTACCGTCTACGCCCTTGCCGTACTCCGTTATAAGCCTCGTTCCGCCCCATATATAGTTTTTTACGGACGGACTGAGTTTCATAATCTCCATAACATCTACACACCTCGTTACTTAAATTTTCAGTGCTTTTCACGGCTTTTTCTTTTTGTTCTCCTGAATTTTTTCAATTAAAATATTTCTGCCGGCTGTCACAAGTCCGCCCTGTCTGAAGTTCTGTCGTTTCATTCACCTTTTTCTATTCAATATAATCTGCTTGTTATATATTTTATCACAAACCTACCGTTTTGTCAAGATATATTTGACAATATCTTGAATATATGATATAATTATCTAAAAAGGAGGTTATCTATATGAGTATTGAAAATGTCATTGCGGAAAAAATCTCGGAGATTCAGAAAAGCGAAGATGTAATGATACTTCATGCAGTTGAGTCGGGAAGTCGTGCATGGGGATTTGCTTCACCTGACAGCGACTATGATGTGCGTTTCATATACGTCCGCCGAAAAAATGATTATCTCCGTCTCGAAAAAATCCGTGACGTTATTGAGTGGGAACTCAATGATATATATGACATAAACGGCTGGGATATTTCAAAAATGCTTCGTCTGCTTTACAACTCTAATCCGACCGTCTTTGAATGGATTCATTCGCCGATTGTGTACAGTTCTAATAATATAATCAAGGAAATTACCTCCGAAATTGACAGATTCTTTTCATGCAAATCAGGAATATACCACTATATCAGTACGGCAATATCAAACAGTAAGTATCTGAAAGACGAAAAAGTCAGACTGAAAAAATATTTTTATGTTCTCCGTCCTGTTCTTGCTTGTCGGTGGATTCTCGAAAACAAAACACCTCCGCCTGTTCTCTTCTCAGAACTCGTTGACAGCGTGGCAGACGACAGCATAAAACCGATTATTTCCGAACTCGTCCGCATAAAAACGGAAGTTCCCGAAACAAAAAAGGGAAAACATATTCCCGAACTTGACAGGTATATAGAAAACAGTATTATTGAAATAAGAAAATATGCCGACTCCATGAAAGATGACAAAATCCGTGACTGGAATACGCTTGACGAAATGTTTCTTAAATTTATAGACTACCATGAAAATCTTTCACGTACATAATAAAACTCTCCGTTATAAGTATTGCACCCATAAAAAAGTTTACAGCCCGAAAGTTGTTTGAAAGAACTGCTTTCGGGCTTATTTTCATTAATGTAAATTTATTTTAACTTAATCAGCTTACAATTTTCAATTCCTGTACTCCAGAACTTTTCAAGAAGAATATTATTTATCTGACATATAATGCTGTTATTCATTGCACCATGACCAACAATTAAAATATCCTTATGTTCTTTTAACTGCGGTTCAACAACTTCTCTGATAAACTCTCCCGTTCTTGAATACAGTTCATCAAAACTCTCACCGTTCTCAACAGGAACAATGTATTTTTCAGGCTGTTTAAACAGTGTATAAATATTACTTTCTTTTAACTGAAAACAATTTTCCTTTCCCTCATACACTCCGAAACTCATCTCAACAAGCCTGTCGTCTGTTATAACAGGAATATTTCTGTCTTTCAATAAAATTTCGGCGGTTTCCTTTGCACGAACAAGCGGAGAACAGTAACATACATCAAAATGTATATTCCTGTATTCATTTCCCGCACTTCTCGCCATTGTTCTGCCTTTATCGCTTAATGGTATATCTGTTCTGCCCTGTAATTTATGTTTTGCATTCCATTCAGTCTGCCCATGTCGCATTATATACAGCATACTTCTCCCTCATAAATTTATTTTTCTCAGAAAAGCCCGATTTCAAATTTTCTGTTGAGAATCCTTGTAACACTTTCGTCAATTCTTTCTTCTGAAATATCGCCGTTTTCGACAGCAGAGCAGACCGCACCAACGGCGGAAACCAAGTCGTCTGGCATAAGGATTATATCAATTCCAGCCTTTACCGCCATAACTGCTGACTCGCCCGAAGAATAATTATCCGTAATTGTATTCATCATATGAGAGTCAGTAACCGCTATGCCGTCGAAACCGAGTTCATTTCTAAGATACTCCGTCACCGCCGTATATGAGAGGTCAGACGGAAGATTGTCTCCGAAACCCGTCACAATCTGATGACCGACCATTACAAAATCCACTCCCGAAGATATAGCGGTCCTGAAGGGAATAAATTCACTCTCCCGAAGCTGTTCAACCGTTCTGTCAAGTACTACGGACGAATCATTGTGAGTGTTTCCGCCCTCAGCTCCCAGCCCTGGGAAATGCTTTACAGTGGCACATATTCCTGCATCACGTATGCCCGTTGCAACAGCCGTTGCCATATTTGCCACAACGTGCGGGTCACTGCTGAAAATTCGTCTGCCCAGTTCGTTATCAAGATTTATATTAACGTCCGCAACGGGTGCAAAGTCAAGATTAAAGCCGAGACTTCGGAGGTCTGAGCCGATAGTATAGCCTATATTATAACCCGTTCCTGCGTTGTTGCTTTCGCCGTAGTACGCCATGTCGTAAAAAGAAGTTGTGCCGAGTTTCTGTGCAGCACGTGCAACTGTTCCGCCCTCTTCGTCAACAGCCGTGAAAATTCCTACTCCGCTTGAATCTTTCGCATACTCCTGAATATTTTCAAGCATTGCCCTTGTCTGAGAAACCGAAACAAGATTGTCCGCAAAATAAACTATTCCACCCACGGGATATTGTTTTATTGCATTTCTTGTTGTCTCGCCTGACGCAGTTGTCGGTGTTACTCCTGTAATCTGCTCGGGTTTTACCATAAACATCTGATAAACTTTTGCCTCAAGGCTCATGCTCTCCATAAGCTCCCCGACATCTCGGAATCCCGTTGCCACCTGTTGCGAGTCCGTAACTGTTGTTGTAACTGTCTCGTCAGTAACTTCATCTTCGGATAAAGTCGTTTCTGTTGCGGTTGTGTTTTCCACCGAAACAGCCGTCTGTGCGGTCGGCGTGGTGGCGGTCGGACTCATCGGCACGGCATGGGTAGTTCCTTTCTGTTCTCCGCTTTTTGAAACGGTTGTGTTTCCGCCTGCAACATAATGTTTAACGGTTGTCGTTGTCTGTGCGGAATCAGCCGTTGTTGTAACTGCTGTACCTGTAGTTGTGGCTAAAATCTCTCCGCCTGCAACATAACCCGACGTTGTAGCAGTTGTCTGAAGTGATGTAATGTCCGTTGTCGTCTCCGTCGACTGCTGTTCTTCAACCTGTTCATTCATAACGGGTACGTTATCGGGCATATTCTCGACAAGCTGTCCGCAACCAGTAAGCAGTGCGAAACAGGCGAATAAAGCAGGAATTATTTTCTTTGAATTTTTCATTGTCCCCTCCTGAGAGAAATTCTCTTTGTTAATTTTTTCTATCTGTTATCTACTTTTTCGGGATATAAGTCATGGTGCGAAAGTCTTTCCCATGCGAGACTTTCCCATTTTGTGTCGGGCTGTCCGTAATTGCAGTAAGGGTCTATCGATATTCCGCCACGTGGCAGAAATTTTCCCCACACCTCAATATATTTCGGATTCATGAGTTTTATAAGGTCTTTCATGATGATGTTTACGCAGTCCTCATGAAAATCGCCGTGGTTGCGGAAACTGAAAAGGTAAAGTTTAAGCGACTTGCTTTCAACCATTTTTTCCGACGGAACATAGGAAATATAAATAGTCGCAAAATCAGGCTGTCCCGTAATCGGACAAAGGCTTGTAAACTCAGGGCAGTTGAATTTTACAAAATAATCGTTTTCGGGGTGCTTGTTCTGAAAAGTTTCCAGTACATCGGGATTATAGTCCGTCGGATATTTTGTGTTTTTGCTTCCGAGATTCTGCAAATCCTCATCAGTACGTGTAACGTTTTTTTCTGTTTCTTTCTTATCGTCATGAAAATTCATGTCCATATTAATAGCCTCCATAATTTAAAATTCTTATATATCTATCTCGCCGTTCATGAGCTTTGGAAGTAAAGTATCACGGAGGGCAGAAAGATTTTTTATCTGTTCTGAATTATATTTTATCATTTCATATAATGGTTTAACAGTGCTTTCAAAATTATTTAACTGTTCTGATGTAGGCATTTTAATTATCATAGAATTTAAAATATCTGTCGTCATACTGGGAACGGCAGAACCTGTATTCAATAGGGAAAGGTTTTTTTCTTTCAGAAAGTGAAATACATATTTTGCTACATTTTCTATTTTCATTTCTGTAAAAAACATTGTATCAATAACCCAGAACGGCTCGTTTACATACATTATGTTATTAAGACTTCCTTTTCTTGGAATCAAAACAGATTCCTTATCATATAAAAATTTTTCGGCATATCTTATTATTCCACCCGAACCATAAACCGGAAAAATGCCGTCATTCAGTTTTTTATGGTCTTTTCCATATTTAACAGTTATCAGTTCAGAAAGAAATCCTGTTCTTATAATGTTATGATTTATAAAATTATGATAAATCGCCTGTGCCTGCTCCTCAAGGTTTTTATTTATGCGGTTGTTGAGTTCTATTTTGTCATCAAGTAATCCTAACAAATAACCTGTTTTTTTCTGTGTTTCCAAATCAGGTAAATTTATATCTATTTCTGCAAATGTATCTTTTGTAATTGTATCAAATACAGAACCATGTGTAATTGCTTTTAATTTATGAATATTATTTTTTAAAAGATAATATAAAAATGATTTATCAATACATTCTTTCCCTCTGATTCCATAACATGACTGATTAAAAGCCATTGGAAATGGTATCATAGCCATTTCACCGACAGTACCACGTGCGGAAATAATTATATCATCTTTTTGAAGCATTTTAGTTGGACTATGTTCCAAACCGGATTTTGTTATGTGCTTTTCAGTAAAATAGACATAACGATTATCATTATTAAAATCCTTTACAGAAAGCCAAGGAATATCACCATTCCAATATTCAGCACATGAAGTTTTAGGAGTTCCACCTCCGATAATTTCAATAGCATCAATTAATTTTATACCAAATCCCCCTTTATTTCATAAGTGGGTCTGCAATGCCGTTAGCCTCAAATGCTGATATTCTGTCACGACAAGTTCCGCAGACTCCGCACGGCTTGTCCGAACCCTCGTAACAACTCCATGTCATCTCATACGGTACTTTTAACTCAAGCCCCTTTTTAATAACGTCCGCTTTTGTCAGACTGACAAACGGTGCGATAATTTCAAGCTGTCCGCCACTTCCGAGATAAACGGCTTTACTCATTGCATCATTAAATTCCGCCGAGCAGTCGGGATAGGCATTTCCTGCCGAATCGTCGCTGTGCGCTCCGTAATAAATTACCGAACAGCCGTTAGAGAGTGCAACGCTCGCCGACGACGAAATAAAAAGACCGTTTCTGAAAGGAACGTAAGTAGAAACAGGCTTGCCGTCGGTTTTTTCGAGCTGTTCCGCATACGTCTCACGGGGGATTTCCTTTTCAGAATCCGCCAGCAAAGAACAATCCGCCCCCTTGAAAATAAGTGAAAAGTCAAGGGTAATAAGCTCCACCCCATAATATTCGGCAATTTTTCTTGACGACTCCATTTCCCTGCTGTGTTTCTGCCCGTAATATACGGACAGTGCAATTACATTTTCCTTGCCGTATTTGTCAACGGCGATTGCAAGACAGGTTGTGCTGTCAACTCCTCCGCTGAAAAGAACAAGTGCCTTTTTCATAAAATCTACCTCCTCAGTCAAGTAATTCCTGTAAATCTTTCCGTGTTTTAAATAAACCACTATATGTGCGTGTCTCGGTTTTGGCAGAAGTATTTCTTATGCCACGAGCCGTCATACAACTATGCGAGCCGATAATTTTAACGCCCACGTCCTCCGAGCCTGTAGCTTCCGAAATAATCTCTGCAATGTCACGTCCGAGACGTTCCTGTAGCTGAAGTCTCTTTGAAGCCATGTCGCATATCCTTGCAATCTTGCTGAGTCCGATAACTCGCCCATTCGGTATATATGCAACGTTCACCGCCATGTCATACATGAGTGCCATATGATGCTCGCAATAGCTGAAAACCGTTATATCTTTCATTACGACCGCCGACTGCATACCGCCCTCGCAGGCCTCAAAAGTCTTTCCGAACATCTCGGCAATCTCGTGGTTAGTATAAGAAATACCCTCGAAAACTTCTTCAAACATTCCTGCAACACGTCTCGGCGTTTCACGCAGTCCCTCTCGGTCGGGGTCTTCGCCAATCGCTTTCAAAAGCCCTTTTATATGATACTCAACTGCTTTTCTGTCCAAAAAATCACACCCCTTTCTCGTCCGCACCCCATATGAATTTATGTAGCTGTAGCTGTAAACGAACTTTGTTAAGATTTTTAAGTTTCATAAATTCAACTATACCGTCGGGATTTATCCTGTCAAAAACAGGGCTTATATACACAAGGCATTTTTCAGTAAGCGAAAACTTTTTAATTATCGTGTCGGCTTTTTTCAAGTCCTCCAGACTTCCCGAAACAAATTTCACAACGTCGTCTTTCGTTAAATATTCATAATTTTCGGTAAGCATGAAATTTTCCATATTGCTTGACGGCAACTTGTAATCAAGTGTAAAACTCGGTCGAAAAGGCTTTTGTGCAAGATTTTTTATTGATATACTGCCGTTTGTCTCAATCTCAACGTGTCTGCCGTTTTTAATAAGACTTTCAATCAGCGTATACAAATCAGCCTGCAAAAGCGGTTCACCGCCCGTCAGCGTGACATTTTCAACGCCCGAATTTATAACAAACTCCGTAAGCTGTTCGGCGGTAAGCATATCGGCTTGACATTCGTCACCGTTTGCCCACATCGTATCGCAGTACGAACACCGCAGATTGCACTTTCTGAATCTTATAAAAACAGCAAGTTCACCGGCTTTTCTGCCCTCGCCGTTTATGCTGACGAATTTTTCCGCAACGGGATAAAGAGTCATTTTTCTGCCTCCTCATACACAGCACAGTTATCAGGGGTTTCATAGACCGTAACGTCTGCAATTTCAAATCCCGACGAGGAAAGTTTTATGTAAAAATCACGTGCGAAATTCTCGGCTGTCGGTCGGAAATCAACTTCAATAAGATTAAAATTTTCCTCACGGAGAGCCACGACAGTTGACGGGCGGAGAGAATTTTTCTCATATATTAATGAATGGTCGAGGCTGTCCGCAAGACGACGGACTTCACGTTTCAGGTCGCCGAAATCGACAAGCATTCCCCTCTGCACCCCCGACTGTTGCAGACTCTCGCCTTTTATTCTCACCTCAACAACCCACCTGTGACCGTGAATATTGGCACATTTTCCGTCATATCCTGATAAGAAATGGGCACTGTCAAAAGATGCGGAAGTTTTAAGATAATACATTTAATAATCACTCTTTTCAGAAAATGCAGTCGTTATCCGACTGCATTATAATTAATGTTGATTTTATAATGCCCGTAATTCAGGGCGGACTATTTTATAATTATACCATATAACAGCATATAAGTCAATTAATAAATGATTACAATTTAGTCATTTGTGTATATTTTTCTGTCTGATTTGTAAAGAGATTTAAGTATAAGCGGAGTTGCAACCGACGAAACTATGATAAGCAGTATTACGCACGCAAAATATTTTGCGTCAAGCATTCCGACCGAAAGACCCTTTTGTGCGACGATGAGTGCAACTTCTCCCCTTGTCATCATTCCGACACCTATTTTCAGGCTGTCGTTGAAATTATACTTCATAGCTTTTGCAACAAGTCCGCACCCGATAACCTTTGTAAGCAGTGCGACAAGGACAAAGCAGACCGAGAATATTGCAAGCTCCGTATCAAATCCGCTGAACTCCGTTTTAAGACCTATGCTTGCAAAGAAAACAGGACCGAAAATCATATAGGAATTTATATCAACTTTCCGTGCTATGTAGTCGGAATCCTTGAGACTGCAAAGAATAAGTCCGGCAACGTAAGCACCCGTTATATCTGCAATGCCGAAAAACTCCTCCGCCGAAAAAGCCATGAACATACAGAGTGCAAGGCTGAGAATAGGTATTCTCTGGTGATGTTCGTATTTTTTGTCAATAATTTTAAAGATATAGTACATAATGAATCCCACGCCAAAAGCAAACAGAATGAAAAGTCCTGTGCTTATAAGAACGTCCGTAGGCTTTGAATCGGGGTTTTTGAAGCCTATAACAAACGTCAAGACAATTATACCGATAACGTCGTCAATAATCGCACTGCTCATTATAAGAGTGCCGGTTTTTTCCTTGAGATGTCCAAGCTCCTTGAGGGTCTGAACGGTTATTCCGACCGATGTAGCCGTCATGATAGTTCCGATAAAAACTGCACGGAAAAATTTTTCACTCCCGAACTCTCCGAAACCGTAAAAACTTCCGAAAAGCAGAGTTCCGCCGATAAGTGGTACAAAAACACCCACACAAGCAATCAGCAGAGACTTCCAGCCCGTTTTTAATAAATCTTTCATATTCGTGCCGAGACCTGCCGAAAACATCAGCATAACAACGCCTATTTCCGATAACAGAGACAGATAATCAGCCCCTGCATAGTCTGCACCGCCGAGAATCTTAAAACAGCTCGGACCAATCAGAAGACCAGCTATTATTTCTCCCACCACCTGCGGAGCTTTTAACTTCTGTGCAATAAGTCCGCATAGCTTTGCAGAAACTATAATTATTGCCAAATCCCTGAAAAATGCTATTCTGTCCATAAAAACCACTCTCCTTTTTAATTTTTCTATCGGAAATATTGTATCACTTTTTGCAGAAAATTTCAAGCCCTGTTAGAAAATTTCCGCAATAAATTTATACTTGCATATTCTGAGAGTTTATGTTATAATTTAATTGCTATGGAGGAGAAATTTTTAATAAGGAGTGAGGAAACTTGCTTTTGACTGTTACTTATGAGGGAGAAAACACGCAGAATCTCGGCTATCTTCTGCACAAAAATCCCTACCGACCGCAACAGTTTGAATTAAATTCGGGTATGGCTTATGTATTCTACCCTGAAGTCTCGGACGAAAAGACAACTGTTGCACTTCTGCTTGACATCAATCCGATAGACCTTGCAAAAGGCAAGACAGGCGCAAAGGACGGCGGACTTTTTGACTATGTAAACGACCGTCCCTATACGGCATCTTCATTTATGAGTACTGCACTTTCAAGGATTTTCGGCACGGCTATGAATGGCAGATGTGACAAAAATCAGTCTCTTGCCGATTCACCGTTAAAACTGACCGCACATATCCATATGATTCAGGGTACTGACGAATTTTCACGGAAAATCTTTGAACCGTTGGGATATACCGTGAAAACATCAAAGACGATTCTTGACGGAAAATTTGAAGAATGGGGAGAAAGTCCATATATAGACCTCGAAATAAGCGGAACGCTCAGGCTTTCGGAAATGCTTAATCATATATATGTGCTTATACCCGTTTTTGACAGGCAGAAACACTATTACATAAGCGAGGACGAAATAGACAAACTTCTTTCGCATGGCGGGGACTGGCTTAATAAACACCCCGCACGTGACGAAATTGTCTACAGATATTTTCTTATGAAGAAAAGCTATGCACACAGGACGATTAACCGCCTCACCGAGACAGAGCCGACGGAAGAAGAAACGGAAGAGGAAAATATTACAGCAGAAGTCAAGGAACGCCGTATATCGCTTAATTCACAGCGTATGGAAGCGGTAAAAAATGCCGTTATCGAAAGCGGAGCAAAAAGCGTTATTGACCTCGGTTGCGGTGAATGCCGTCTTACAAAAATACTCCTCGACCTGAAACAGCTTACAAAAGTATCGGCTGTAGACGTTTCTGCACGTGAGCTTGAAAAGGCAAAGGCAAGACTTCACTATGATACAATGCCGTCTTACCGCAAAAACAAACTCACTCTTATGCAAGGCTCGCTGACATACAGGGACAAACGCTTTGAAGGATATGACTGTGCGTGCGTTGTCGAGGTTGTCGAACACATAGACCCCTCACGCCTTGTCGCTTTTGAAAGGTGCGTATTTGAGTTTGCAAGTCCTGACACGGTTATACTCACCACTCCGAACAGGGATTATAATGAAAATTATGAATTTCTAAAAAACGGCGAACTCCGCCACACAGACCACCGCTTTGAATGGACAGGCGAGGAATTTAAAGAATGGACAAATTATATATGCGGAAAATTCGGCTATACGGTCAGCATAGA
>CAMWQJ010000056.1 GCA_947176415.1 uncultured Ruminococcus sp.
GAAGCATTGTCACATAGGCAATGTCTTTTTCACCTGTTTTGAAATTCATTTCGTACTTGTCCAGCTTTATTTCGCTGATTCTGTTCGGGTCGGTTACTTTCACTTTTATTTCAGCCTTTACACTCGGATTGTCAACGCTCGTCACCGTAACAACGCACTCACCCATTCCGACAGCGGTTACATTTCCCCATGCGTCAACTGTTGCGACTTTTTCGTCAGATGTAGTCCAGACTTCTTCCTTGTTTGCGACTGTCTCGGGAAGCATTGTCACATAGGCAATGTCTTTTTCACCTGTTTTGAAATTCATTTCGTACTTGTCCAGCTTTATTTCGCTGATTCTGTTCGGGTCGGTTACTTTCACTTTTATTTCAGCCTTTACACTCGGATTGTCAACGCTCGTCACCGTAATAATACATTCGCCAAGTCCGACGGCGGTTACATTTCCCCATGCGTCAACCGTTGCAACTTTTTCGTCCGATGTAGTCCAGATTTCGTCCTTGTTTGCAACCGCTTCAGGCAACATGGTTACGTAAGAAATGTCTTTTTCGCCGACCTGCAAACTCATTTCATATTTAGTTAGTTTTATTTCCGAAATCTTTTCCGCCTCTGCTGACGTAACGGTTGTTGTAGTGGTTGTTGTGCTGTCGTCCGTTGCTGTTGTCTGCGTGGCAATGGTGGTCGTGGTAGTCGTATCGCTCGGATTATGTATTGTCGTTTCGTACCAGCTTTCTATGCTCGAACTTTGTCCGCCCGTGGAGATAAAAGCGTAATAGCCGAGTACAAGCGAAGCGTCGACCGAATCAACAAAATTATCCTTGTTTATGTTGGCTGACTTTTTCTGCACGTCGGTAAAAGTGCCGTTACCGCCCGTCGAGTTTTTCGTATATTCAGCGAGTATCATGGAAGCGTCGACCGAATCAACGAAAGCATCACCATTTACATCGCCCATTTTATTTGAGTCAGGTGCTGTTTCCGCTGATATGTTCGTACCTGAAAAAGCCATAGCACCCAGTCCGACGGCAACCGACACTATTATTAAAAGATTTTTTCTGTTCATATTAATCCCTTCATTTTCTATAAGAAATATATATTTTATTATATCATAAAACGGCAGATAATAAAAGTGTTTTTTCAGCATTCAGATATATTAAACAAATTTTACTAAAAAAAGCCTTGTATCTTAATGAATAAAATACAAGGCGTTAATTAAATTACTTTATTTTCCAGATGTTTTCCGCATAGTCGGCAATAGTCCTGTCCGAACTGAATTTACCTGCATTGCACATATTAAGCCACTGTTTTCTTGCAAAAGCCTTTCTGTCCGAGCCGAAATCGCTGTTTGCCCTGAGTTTTGTTTCAACATAGCTTTCGAGGTCACCGAGCAGATAGTAATGGTCGGGAGCGTGCCAGCTTGCACCGTCGAGAAGAGACGTATAAAGTTCCCTGAAGTCTCCTTTGCCATCGTCAGAAACGCTTCCGTCGATAAGTGAGGAAACAACTTTCCTAATCATCGGATTGGAGGCAAATTTCTTTCGGCTGTCGTATTCGGGAACGATTTTTTCCAGTTCCTCGACCTTTGCACCGAATATATAGTTATTCTCCTCGCCTGCCTCCTGAACGATTTCGATGTTAGCACCGTCATACGTACCGAGAGTTACCGCACCGTTGAGCATCAGTTTCATGTTGCCTGTACCGCTCGCCTCCGTGCCTGCCGTTGAAATCTGCTCCGAGATGTCAGCACCAGCAACGAGTTTTTCCGCATACGAAACATTATAATTCTGTACGAAAACGACTTTGATTAAATCTTTCGTTTCGGGGTCTTCGGAGACGATACGTCCGATTTCGTTTATATATTTGATTATAGCCTTTGCCCTCTTGTATCCAGGGGCAGACTTCGCACCGAAAATAAACGTTGTGGGCGTAAAGTTCTTTATCGTGCCGTCCTTGATTCCGTAGTAAATCCAAAGGATAGAAAACGCATTCAGAAGCTGTCTTTTGTACTCGTGAAGTCTCTTAATCTGAATGTCAAAAATTGACTCGGAATTTACTTCAACTCCGTCGTGTGACTGAATAAAGTCCGCAAGCTGATTTTTCTTTGTCTGCTTTATTACAATGAATTTCTCCATTATCTCGTCATCGTCCGCATATTTTTCAAGCTGTTTCAGCATATCGAGGTTTACAATCCACTCGTCCGAGCCGAGAAGTTCAGTAATCAATGCGGAGAGTTCCATATTGCAGAGTGCAAGCCACCTACGCTGTGTTATGCCGTTTGTCTCGTTGCGGAAACGCTCGGGGTAGAGTCTGTACCAGTCCGAAAGAACAGTATCTTTCAGAATCTGCGTGTGTATTTCGGCAACGCCGTTTATATGGCTCGAAGCGTAGCAAGCCATGTCAGCCATGTGAATGAGTTCTCCCTTTATAATCTTCATTTCGCCGATTGTCTTTTTATCAACGTCCCTGCCGTAGAGTTCGGCAATAAGAGCCTCGTTAATCTGAATAATTATCTCGTAGATTCTCGGAAGTACGTCCTCGACAAGTCCAACCCACCATTTTTCGAGAGCCTCCTGCATAACGGTGTGGTTTGTATAGTTGAAAACCTTTTTGGCGATTTCAAGGGCTTTGTCGAAAGTATATCCCTCGTTGTCGACAAGCTGTCTGATGAGTTCGGGAATCGAAATAACGGGGTGAGTATCATTAAGCTGAACGGTTATATAGTCGGCGAGATTGTCAAGCGTGCCGTGGCGAGCCTTGTGTTTTCTGAGAATATCGGTAAGGGAAGCACAGCTGAAGAAATACTGCTGTTTCAGACGGAGTTTTTTACCCTCGTTTGTGTCGTCATTCGGATAGAGAACTCGGGAAATATCTTCCGCATATATTTTTTCCTTTGAGGCTTCAAGATAGTTCTGACGGTTGAAAGTGTCAAAATCAAACTCCTTTATCGGCTCTGCCTGCCACAAGCGGAGTGTGCCGACGTTTTCGGTTTTACAGCCAAAAATCGGCATATCGTACGGAACCGCCTTTACCGTCTGACCGTTGTACTCTATGACAACCGTGTCCGCCTCGCAACGTTTCGACCAGCAGTCGCCGTATTTTGTCCAGTCGTCGATGTCCTCGCACTGCCAGCCGTCAACTATAGACTGCTTGAAAAGTCCGTATTTATAGCGGATTCCATAGCCATCGAGTGGCAGGGAAAGTGTAGACGCACTGTCAAGAAAACATGATGCGAGTCTTCCAAGACCGCCGTTGCCGAGTGCGGAATCCTCGATTACTTCCAAATCTGCGAGAGATATTCCGAGTTCGTCAAAAACTTCCTCAACTTCCCTGTAAATGCCGAGACAGAGGAGATTATTATAAACCGCCCTGCCCACTAAAAATTCCATTGAGAGATAAGCAGAACGCCTTTTTGAAAGATGTTCTTCACGGCTTTTGTCCCAGCGTTCCGAGTAAAGCTCCATTACCGTATCGCCGAGTGCGTTGTGAATCTGCTGAGGTGTGGCGGACTTTATATCCCTCGGGAGTCTGCCCGTGAATTTTTCCGTAAAAATTTTCTTATCCATTGGTTTTTCCTCCGATTTCTTTAAAAGATTTATCTGTTATAAAGCCTGTTCAGCTTTCTGATTTTCTTTGCGAGTTTAGGCGTAAAGTCGCTTTCTTTCGTGCGGAACTGCCAGTTTCCTCCGAGAACGGCGGGGGTATTCATTCTGCAATCCTTACCGCTGTACAAAAAGTCCTGAATCTGTGCCGAGGCAACTTTTGCAACGCTCGCCCATGCACAGCGGATTACAGCGTCGGGAATATCTTTTTTCTTTTTGACTCCGAGATAGTTTTTTGTAAATTTCAGCGACTCAGGCGACATGGATTCAATCCAGCCCGAGAGAGTCTCATTGTCGTGCGTTCCCGTATAGGCAAAATAATTCGGACTTGAAAAATTATGCGGAAGATGTTCATTCTCGCCGTTATCAAAGCCGAATTGCAGAACTTTCATTCCTGCATAACCGCACTTGTCAAGCAGTCTGCGGACTTCGGGTGTAATGAATCCCAAATCCTCGGCAATAATATTAAGCCGTCCGAGTTTTTCCTCCGCTGTCCTGAAAAGCTCGTAGTCAGGACCTTTTTCCCACTTGCCGACGGTTGCGTCCTCGTTGCCGTATGGAACAGTATAGTAACTCTCAAACCCTCTGAAATGGTCTATCCTTACAATATCGTAAAGCTCCGTGGCACGCTTTATCCTGTTAACCCACCAGACATATCCCGTCTTTTTGTGATAGCTCCAATCATAAAGGGGATTGCCCCATAGCTGTCCCGTGGGCGAAAAATCATCGGGCGGACAGCCTGCAACCGATACCGGCATATGCTTCTTGTCGAACTGAAACAGCTTTGGCTCTGCCCACGCCTCCACGCTGTCCAATGCACAGTAAATCGGAATATCGCCGATAATTTCTATATCGTTGTCGTTGGCATACTTCTTTAAAGCCGTCCACTGCCTTTTAAACTCAAACTGCACAAACTTGAAAAACAGAATATCTTTTTTGAGTTCCTTTTTTGCTTCGGAGACAGCTTTTGTCCTGTGCATTGCCATATCCTCTTCCCACTCATACCATGCCTTGCCGTTGTTCTTGAACTTGAGAGCCATGAAAAGTGCGTACTCGTCAACCCATGACTTGTTTTCCTCGCAGAATTTTTTATAATCGGGAAAACGTGAGGGCTTGAATCTCGAATAAGCCACACGCAGAACATCAAAGCAGTGTTCATAAATAAGGCTGTAGTCCACTTTGTCGGGGTCTGACTCCCACTGAATAGAGTTGTATTCATGTCTTTCAAGAAGTCCGTCAGATTCGAGTATCTCAAAATCTATGAAATACGGATTTCCTGCATTCACGGAAAAGGACTGATACGGAGAATCTCCGTAGCTTGTCGGCGACAGCGGAAGAATCTGCCAGCATTTCGTCCTGCTTTTCTTCAGAAAATCGACAAATTCAAAAGCGTGCCTGCCCATTTTTCCTATGCCGTATTCGGACGGCAGACTTGAAATATGCATCAGTATACAGCTTTTTCGCATCTGTAAAAATCACCTTTCATTTTTTAATTTCATGTTTCACTACCTGCATAATTCCGTCTTGAACGGTATATAATACCATAAAAACGAAACGAGGTTGAATTTTGTTATGAAGTTCGGTCAGCATTTTTTTGCCTTTCTCATGGGATATTTCATCTACAGCCTTATCGAAATAGTAAACCGTGGCTATACTCACTGGACAATGTCCCTCACGGGCGGTTTTATTCTCATGACACTTTATACCCTCAACAGCAGACGTACAATGACGTTGATAAAAAGCTGTTTTGCGGGCTGTATAATAACGACAGCCGTCGAACTTGCTGTAGGGGTTTTCGACAATATTATTATGCACTGGAATGTGTGGGATTACTCCGGAATGCCCTTTAATTTTCTCGGTCAGATATGCCTGCTGTTTTCGTGCTACTGGTTTGTCCTCTGCATACCTGCCTATTACTTATGCCGTGTCATGCGGAATAAATTCAATGCTGACGGAAATAATATACTTTAATATAGTCTCCAAAAAACAGGCTGTTCCGTTTTTATCGGGACAGCCCTTTTCATGTTGATAATTACTTTCAGTCGAGGTCGGCGAAGAAATCGTTTGACTCAAAATTGAGATTACTTTCAGGGAGCTGTCCGCCACAACGTGGGCAGAACTGGAAACGGTCGGAAACCTCGATATTGCATTTTCCACACATCTTCATTCCCTTGAGACCGTTTAACTCATACTTCATCTTTTTGATACGTCTTCTTCTGGTATCAATATCATCGCACAGAATCTTAAATTCTGCTGGGTCGTGTTCTGGGTCTTTGTAGTACATCTTGCCGATGTCTGCAAATATCTCCACGATTCTTTCTTCCTCATAGAGAATCTTTCTTTTGAGGTTGGCTGTTTCTGAAACGTTCTTTGACTTTTCGGCTGCCGCCCTCTGTACATCATTGATTTTATCAAAAATGCCCATTGTCATCACTCCTACCTGAAAATTTCCTAAAATATTTGTATAAACAATTATACATCATGAGTATATGCTTTGTCAAGCGTTTTCCAAAATTTTTTTAAAAATCCTCTCTCAGTTTGTGCAGTATGTACATTTCTGATATGCAATTTTCGGCAAGCTGAAACAAAGAAAATCTTCGCTCCTTAATCATGTAATTTTCTCCTGTCGATTACACGCACGGCTTTTCCCTCACTTCTCGTTATGGACTTAGGCTGTACAAGGTGTACCCTCGGACTTATGCCAAGCATTTTTTTAACAGCCTCCGCAAGTGATTTTTCATTTTCCTTTAAACCGTCCTCCGACTGCTCGGGATTCATTTCAACGCTTATGTCGAGCGTGTCGGAATGATTAACCCTGTCCACTTCAATAAGATAGTTCGGGGCATAGCCCTGCTCGATGAGAACCGTTTCTATCTGGCTCGGAAAAACATTCACGCCCCTGATTATAAGCATATCGTCGCTCCGTCCCATAGGTTTTGACATCTTTATCAGAGTACGTCCGCACGAACATTTCTTCCGTGAGAGTACGCAGAGGTCTCTTGTCCTGTATCTCAGCAGAGGAAAAGCCTCTTTAGTTATGCTTGTAAATACAAGTTCGCCGACCTCGCCGTCAGGAAGCACTTCTCCCGTTTCGGGATTGATTATTTCAGGAATAAAATGGTCTTCGTTTATGTGCATACCCGTCTGCTCCGAACACTCAAACGATACACCCGGACCGCTCGTCTCGGTGAGTCCGTAGATGTCATAAGCCTTTATGCCGAGGGATTTTTCTATGGATTTCCGCATTTCCTCAGTCCACGGCTCTGCACCGAATATACCTGCCTTAAGTTTTATATCGTCGGTGGTATAGCCCATATCGTGCAGAGTCTCGCCGATATATGAAGCATATGACGGTGTACAGCACAGGATTGTTGACCCCAAGTCTCTCATAAACTGTATCTGTCTTTCGGTATTTCCCGACGACATGGGAAGAGTAAGACAGCCGACTTTATGAGAACCGCCGTTCAGCCCAGGACCGCCCGTGAAAAGTCCGTAGCCGTAGCAGACCTGACAAACGTCCTCGTTTGTACCGCCCACAGCAGTTATTGCCCTTGCACAGCAGTCTTCCCATAAATCAATATCATGCTGGGTGTAGAATGCAACAACACGTCTGCCTGTTGTACCGCTTGTCGACTGAATCCTTACGCACTCGGACAAAGGCTTTGCAAGAAGTCCGTACGGATAAGCGTCACGCAAATCAGCTTTTGTCAGAAAAGGCAGTTTGTGCAAATCCTCCGTTGACTTTATGTCTTCGGGTTTAACACCCTTTTCGTCCATAAGATTCCGATAATATTCAACGTTTTCATAGACGTGCTTTACCTGTGCCACAAGCCTCTCGTCCTGTAACTTCTTCATGTCCTCACGTGACATGGTTTCGATTTCTTTATTCCAGTATCGTTCCATCGGTTAAAAAATCTCCTTTAAAAAATATTTATATGCTTTCTTTTCCCAGTGCAAAAGCCTTTTTGTTAAGTTCAAGGAACTTAGGCGGTACGCATTTTTCAAGTGCATTCTGCCATACTTCATCGGGGAAATCCGTTTTTGAGGCGAGAACGCCCATAAGCACGACGTTTGAAGCCTTAGCTGTGCCAGCCTGTTCCGCAAGTGCGAGTGCGTCAACTGCTGTTATCTCAACTCCCTTTGCACTGATTTTTTCGGCTATGTTTTCGGGATATTCCGCAACTCCCGTTATAACGGGCATAGGGTCTGTCCGCTGTAAAGAAGTTATCAGCCGACCGCCTTTTTTCAGATAAGGCAAAGCCCGTGCGGACTCAAGAAGTTCAAAAGATATAACAATATCTGCCTCGCCTTTTTCGACAATCGGCGAATAAACCTTATCGCCGTATTTTACATAAGTTACAACCGAACCGCCACGCTGAGACATTCCGTGAACCTCGCTTAACTTAACGTCATAGCCCTGAGAGAGCAGAACGTTTCCGATAATACGTGAGGCAAGCAGTGTACCCTGTCCGCCCACGCCAACTATCATAATTGACTTTGTTTCCATAATAATCTCCTCAAAAATTTACATGATTTTTGCAAAAAATGCAGAACCGCCCAGAAGTCCGAAAAATATGCTCTTTACAATCGATGATATGTATTCTCCTTTCATTTCGAGCTTTCCGAGCAGTGAGCCGAAATTTGAAAAACATTCGCTGAAAGTTGCTTCCCTGACTCCGAAAGTCTCCGTAACTATCTGATTATATAAATCGTCCGTAAGCAGTCCGTCGGCTTCCGTCCGTGAAATATCGGGATTTTCAGCCATAACCGCCTTTATAATCTCTCCTCTGTACGTTGAAAGATACTCGCTTAATGATTCAGACATTTCCATTGTCCAGACGATTTTTTCAGATATGATTATAGCAGTCAGAAAAACAACTCCGCATATGGTCAGCATAACCAATGGTGACAAATTGCTGTCGCCTGCAAAAAGACAGGACAAGAAAACAACTCCCATTGCTATAGCCATTCCCGAAACCGAGGCTATAACGCCCAGTTTTCCAAGGATTATCCAGAGAGCCACCCCCGGCAATGCACCTATGACAGCACCGAAAAGTGCCTTTAATGCGGTAAGAACTTTTGAACCCTCGTAATCCTCCATAAATTATTTCTCCTTATTGTATATTATGTCAACTTCCCCGTCAACAAATCCTACACCTATACCATGAGAATCAAGCAGTATATTATTATATCTGCCGTTTACGACATAATCGCATATAATTTCAGTTATGAATTTAAGAAAAGCCCTCCAGCCCTTGTCCTCCTCGTCGGAAGCACTGACAGAAAAAATATCTTCCTCACTGCTCCACACCTCATAGCAAGCCCAGTCGCTGTCATCAGAATCAAATCTGTCACAAGCAACAAGCTGTACACTGTAAACTTCGTCTTCTTCCTCATATAGATTGAAATTGAACGCCCTTGTATTTTCGGGCATATCGTTGTTTTCAAGCAGATTGTCAAGCCAGTCCGCAAAAGCACCGTACATTTCAGAATTATTTTCAGTCATTTTTATATTCTCCTTTTCAGAAAATTTCAACGGGTGTATGATGGTGTATGATATGTACCGTTTTCATAAACTCTTTACAAAAATATTCTCTTTTACGGTGAAAGAAAGAAAAAGCGATTTATCATACACCAAGGTACACCCTTATATATCACGGGTGTATGATGTGTATGATATGCACCATTTTTATAAACTCTTTACAAAAATATCTTCTTTTACGGTGAAAGAAAGAAAAAGCCATTTATCATACACCATGGTACATCATCATACATCAGCCGATAGAATTAAACCTGCACATTTCCTGACAGATACCGCAACCGACGCATTGCGTATGGTCAATAACTGCCTTTCTGTCCTTTATCGAGATTGCAGGACAGCCGAGTTTCATGCAGGCTTTACAGCCCACGCACTTTTCACTGTCAACCGCAAACGGCGGATTATGCTTGACGTATTTCAGTAAAGCACACGGACGGCGTGATATTATTACGGAAGCCTCGTCGGCGGAGAGTTCTTCTTTAATAGCCTTTTCGGTTTCGGCAAGATTATAGGGGTCGCATACCCTCACTCTTTTTATGCCGATAGCTTTACAGAGTTCCTCAAGATTCACGGCAGAAGCAGGGTCGCCTTTGAGATTCTTTCCAGTCGTGGGATTCTGCTGATGTCCAGTCATTCCAGTAATTGAGTTGTCAAGAATAATAACGGTTGAATTTGAGTTATTATAGGCAATATTGACAAGTCCTGTCATTCCTGAGTGCATAAAAGTTGAATCTCCGATTACCGCAACGCTTTTATGTTCAGCCTCCGAGCCACGTGCCTTGTTAAAACCGTGCAGTGCGGAAACTGACGCACCCATACAGATAGTAGTGTCCATAGCACTCAGCGGTGCGACTGCCCCGAGAGTATAACAGCCTATATCCCCCGAAACCGTTACGCCGAGTTTTTTCAGGCAGTAAAACAATCCCCTGTGCGGACAGCCTGCACACATAACAGGCGGACGTGACGGTATATTCTCCCCGAGTTCTTCAAACTCTTTCTTTTCGCCGAGAAGTTTTTCAGCAATAACAGACTGCGGAATCTCCCCGATATATCCGAAAATCTCCTTACCCTGAATATTATTGACTCCTATATTACGGCAGTGGTTTTCAATAATACCGTCGAGTTCTTCAATTATGTAAACTTTTTCATAACGGCTTGCAAAGTCCTGAATCAGCTTTACAGGCATGGGATTTACCATACCAAGCTTGAGGAATGAAGCCTTTCCGCCGAGTGCCTCCCTTGCGTACTGATAAGCCGAGCCGTTTGTTATTACTCCGAACTCCGCCCCGTCCGAAATCTCAACCCTGTTGAGAGGCGAAGTTTCGGCATATTCGGTGAGTTTTTCCGTGCGTTCCTCAACGAACACGTGGCGACCTTTTGCATATGCAGGCATCATGACGTATTTCTGCGGATTTTTGGTATATTCTTTTAACTCAATATCCTGACGTTCCGACGTATCAACAATGCTCTGCGAGTGTGCGACACGTGTTGACATTCTCACTATAACGGGAGTATCGAACTGCTCCGAAATCTCAAATGCAAGTTTTGTAAATTCAAGGCATTCAGCCGAATCCGACGGCTCTAACATCGGCACTTTCGAGGCTATGGCATGATGTCTGCTGTCCTGCTCGTTCTGCGAAGAGTGCATACCCTGGTCGTCCGCAACCGCAATAACAAGACCTGCATTCACACCGCTGTATGACGCAGTGTATAGGGGGTCTGAGGCTACATTAAGTCCGACGTGCTTCATTCCGCAGAAACTTCTTGCACCTGCTATTGACGCACCTATTGCAACTTCCATTGCTACTTTCTCATTCGGAGCCCACTCCGCATATACTTCTTCATATTTTGCGACTTCCTCTGTAATTTCAGTTGACGGCGTACCGGGATAACTTGATACAACCCTGCAC
>CAMWQJ010000057.1 GCA_947176415.1 uncultured Ruminococcus sp.
GATTATAATGCGTTACGGATTTAGGGACTCCATGCTTTTTTTACCGCAGAAATTAATTCCGAAAAACAGCGGAGAGGACTGGGGATTTCTCAGAAAAAACGAGCAGGGGGAATTTATTTCCGCCATGAAAAACAGAACCGTAAACATATTTACCGAAATACAGAAAAGCTGGCTGAAATCAAAGCTCGACGACCCGAAAATAAATCTCTTTATCGGGAAAAATACTCAAAATCAACTCAAAAAGCGTCTCGAAAATACGGCTTGTTTTGCCGACAGGAAACATTTAAGATATACCGACCAGTTCAGCGACGGCGATAATTTCTGCGACGAGGGATATATAAAGAATTTCCGCACGGTTATCAGGGCAGTAAAACGCCGTGAAGTTCTTGAAATAATTTTTTTAAGTGGCAGGGGTAAAAAAATAAGCGGAAAATATTTTCCGCTTAAAATGCAATATTCGCTGAAAAATGACCGTTTCAGGCTGTTTTGTTTTACTGTCCGTGACGGGCGGATTTCGGACAGCGGAGTAATCAACATCGGACGTATTATTGAAGTAAAAAATACAGGTTGCCGTCCTGATGACATTCCAGACATGGACAGTTTTTTTCAGCAGAGAAAGTGCCGTGAGCCTGTAACCGTAAGAATTTTTGCAGAAAGAAATGCTCCTGAACGTTTTTTCATGGAGTTTGCACCATACGAGAAATATACGGAAAGTATAGAAGATGACGGGAGTTACATTATAAAAATGTGGTACGACTATCAGGAGGAAACCGAACTTTTAATCCGCCTGCTTGGTTTCGGTTCTGTTGCTGAGGTCGTTTCGCCGTCAGACTTCCGCAGAAAAATTTCAGAACGCATAGCACAACAATATAAATGGTTTTACAAAAATTAATTTCAGACAGTTATCTTTCTTGACTCGATGTAAAATCTTTTGTCTTCGGCATGACCCATTGAAAATGTCTTGCGTGGCAATGCACCGTCTTTAATGACGGTGGGGAAGAGCTGGGACTTGTCCATGTCGGGAAGTACAAATGCAAGTCCGCCATGCTTTAAAGCAAGGGACTTTACTGTCTCTTTTCCGTGGATATAGTCTATTTTTCCGCCGTTTTCCTTTATATATCCGTCAAGAAAATTCTGCAACGAGCCGACAGACAAGTTAGATGTCTTATTATGTATATAGAACTTCTTTTCAGAATCTCCGCATGACATTATTACGTACTGGTCGGAAATTTCGTTTTCAGAAAGTCCGAGGGTTTCCGTCATTTCAGATGTGAGGCGTTCGCAGTCAACATCATATACAAGGCGGTGTATTGCTTCAAATTCAAGTGCGGGGCTGTGGAGATTGACTATTTCCGCAAGTGCATAGCGAGCAGGATGGTCGGAAAAGTCCATATCGGGATTTGACTTTTTAAGCTGTTCGTAAAATTCCTTGGCTGTTGCAAGCGAATGATTGCCGTCACCCATGGCATAAAGCAGTACGGAAGTATCTTTTAAATTATACTTTCTGTTGAAATTTTCGGGCTCTGCGAGGTTACAAAGTGCGGAGTCAATTTTTTTCTGCGTTTCAATATCAACGAGAAATCCACGTATACTTCCGCCGTTCTGCATAAGTTCAAAGTCGTAAAGTTTTTCCATATCCTGCTCCGCCAACGGCTCGATAACGGTGTTTTCTGGGTCGTCAATCAGAATCATAATATGCGGAATTTCGAGAGTTGCTCCCTGACGTACCTTTATACGTGGGGGAATGCGTTCTACAACGGTTGCCTCTGTAGCACGTACTTCAGATGTACTGCCATTTGAAAAGTCGTATTCCTCAAGGTCTATAGCTCCGACTATGCCCCGTCTCACAATGCCGTCTGACTGAGTTCTTTCAACGTAAATCATAGCATTTTTATATTCGGTGAAAATACCGTCCGAAATATATTTATCCATACATGAATGGATATTTTCTATCCTTTCGGAAACGTCATTATTTTCAAGATAAATTTCAGGCAAAATAAGATTGAGAGATGACGGAGCGTCGCCGACAGTACTATAAACCCCGTTCCAATATTCAGGCTCACTTGTGTACTGGTCGCAGGCAACGACAGCCCATTTTTTCATATCTGTATTTTTGGGAATAAGTATATCCGCATTGTGAAAAGCAGTTGTATTCAAATCTTTTTCCTCCAGTAATTCTATAAATTTTTTTAACTCCTGACTGAGTGCCGAGACAGGCAGTCCCACAACGTTAAAATAATCGCCGTTCATATTTTGTATCAGCAATGCGCCCTTGCCCTGAATGCCGTATCCGCCAGCCTTGTCGAAAGGCTCTCCCGTGGAAATATACCGCTCAATATCCTGCTCGGAGAGTTTACGGAACGTCACGGAAGTTGTTTTTGAATTGAGAGCAAAATTGCCACCGCCGATTATGCAGTAAGAAGTCGTCACGCTATGGACTTTTCCCGAAAGCATTCGGAGATATTTTCTGCACTCGTCGGCATCTTTCGGCTTGCCGAGTACGCAACCGTCAATTTTAACGACCGTGTCACAGCCGATAACTATGCAGTCCGGATATAGTTCATGGGCTTTTTTTGCCTTTCGTTCCGCAAGGCAGGCAGAGGGCGAGCCTCGGAAGTCTTCGGGAAGTGTTTCGTCAACGTCCGCTGAAACGCATTCAAAGTCATCTGTGATAAGTTTCATAAGTTCACGCCGTCTTGGCGACGATGACGCAAGTATTATCTTCATTTTATCACTCCTTTATTAAATTTTAACATATACCCGTTGCAATGTCAAGCCTTGAAAAATTTCACGAAAAAATTTTTGCAGGTACTTGAAAAATCTGTCAAAATAGTGTACAATAGTATTGTGGTTGTTATTTTATTAACAACGCCCTGTATATTTATATATGAAAGGAAGTTATACCAATGGCAGGATTAAACAAAGTCACTGTAGAAGACATCAACGTATGCGGAAGAAAGGTACTCGTCAGAGTGGATTTCAACGTTCCGCTCAAGGACGGCGTTATCACAAACGACAACAGGATTCAGGCAGCACTCCCGACAATCAACAAACTTGTTGAGAACGGAGCAAAGGTTGTACTCTGTTCGCACCTCGGCAAGCCGAAGAACGGTCCTGAGGCTAAGTTCTCACTCGCTCCCGCTGCCAAAAGACTCGCAGAACTCGTTGACACAAAGGTTGTATTCGCCCCCGATGACACGGTAGTAGGCGAAAACGCAAAGAAAGCCGTAGCAGAAATGAACAACGGCGAAATTGTTGTACTCGAAAACACAAGATTCCGTGGTGCAGACGAGACAAAGAACGGCGAGGGATTCTCAAAGGAACTCGCAGAACTCGTTGACGGCGAAGTTTTTGTTATGGACGCATTCGGCTCTGCACACCGTGCACACGCTTCAACAGCAGGCGTTACAAAATTTGTAAAGGAAACTGCTGTGGGCTATCTCATGCAGAAAGAAATCCAATATCTCGGAAATGCGGTTGAAGTACCTGAAAGACCGTTTGTTGCAATTCTCGGCGGTGCAAAGGTTGCAGACAAGCTGAACGTTATTTCAAATCTCCTTGAAAAGTGCGATACGCTCATTATCGGCGGTGGCATGGCTTACACGTTTATCAAGGCTAACGGCGGTTCTATCGGTACTTCTCTCGTTGACGACGAAAAGCTGGACTACTGCAAAGAAATGCTCTCAAAGGCTGAATCACTCGGAAAGAAAATTCTGCTCCCCGTTGATACGGAAGTAGCGTCAGCTTTCCCGAATCCTATAGACGCAGAAATCGAAGTTGAAAATGTTGATTCCGACAAGATTCCAGCTGACAAGATGGGACTTGACATCGGCAAGGAAACCCAGAAGATTTTTGCTGAGGCTGTAAAGTCCGCAAAGACTGTTGTATGGAATGGTCCTATGGGCGTATTTGAAAACCCTGTACTTGCTAAGGGTACAATCGCAGTTGCAAAGGCTCTTGCCAAAACAGACGCAACAACTATTATCGGCGGTGGCGATTCCGCAGCAGCAGTTATGCAGTTAGGTTTTGCCGACAAGATGAGCCACATTTCAACGGGTGGCGGTGCTTCACTCGAATATCTCGAGGGAAAAGTTCTCCCAGGTGTTGCCGTAATCGCTGAAAAGTAATTATTTCAACCGACAGGGCGGATAGAAATATTCGCCCTTATTGCAATAAATGAGGTGTCAATATGCATCTTTCAGGAGCAATGAATTTAGTTATTTTAATAGTCGCATTAGTAATTTATATAATGTTTCCGATTGCCTTGATTTTTCTTTTCAAGATAGCCAGACCCATAAGCAATTGTTATATAATAAAAAACTTCAAGTCTGATAATAAAGATTACGGGAAAACAACCGCTGTTGTAAAGTCAACAGATAAATTCTGTAGAAAATCTGTAATCTGCTATAACGTCGGTGAGAGTGAAATTCTTGTCACTGTTCCTTATTACATACCTCATGAAACTATCAGCGTTATCTACATGAGATGTAAATATCATAAAGTTATTGTAGATTGTCCAAAATTGCAGCACAAAGCAATAGTTAAAAGTCTTATCACTTCTGCAACAATTTTTATTTCAGGTTTTATGATTTGTAAAATACTATTTTGCTTACTTTAATAATGAGGTGTAAATTATGAACATGGCTTTATTCTCTGTTGACACGTCGGGACTTATATTTTCTGGTCGTACATACATTATGCTGTTTGTGATTTATATTGTATTTTCACGTATATCAAACAATATACATGAAAAATTCCAGATAGTAGAAAGTTTCAATCCGGCAAGCGAGACTTATGGGGAAACCGTCGCCATAATAAAATCAAGAAACAGATTTTTCAGAATTTCTTCACTTCATTATAACGTGGACGGACAGGAATTTTCCTTGACAGTGCCATATTATCTGAAATCCGACAATGCAAGCGTTATTTACACAAGAGCTAAACCTAACAAAGCTATTCTGTACGATTATGAACGTCTGAAAAGGACAATGAAAAAATATCATATCATTTCAATGTTAGTTCTTACAATAGGATTATTGCTGATTATGGGAGTAATACTGATTCTTATATTAATTGCTAACGGTGGGGGAGATAAATATCCGTCATATTGAGACGAAAACAACAGAATTATATTTACTGAGGTGCATATATGAAACTTACAGATAAAATCAAAGAAAATTATTCTTCGGAAGTCATGCTATTGTCGGTTGTATGTTTTCTTATCGGATTTGTTGCGGGAATACTTCTCGCACCTGTTAAAAAAGGCTTTGCAATAGGCTCTTATAACGGGTGTAACAACGATGTGAGCAATTACAAAAACTGCAACATGAACACTGATGACGAAGAAGATAATATAAATTAAAGGAGTTAATTAAAATGAACAAGTCAACAAGAAAGGCAATTATTGCTGGCAACTGGAAAATGAACAAGACACGTCCCGAGGCTAAGGAACTTCTCGAAGCTATAAAGCCACTCGTTGCAAACGCTGAGGGAAATGTTGAAGTTATCGCCTGTGTACCGTTCACCAACCTTGAAACCGCTATAAATGCAACGTCAGGCTCTAACGTTAAAATCGGTGCGGAAAACGTTCACTTTGAAAAAAGCGGTGCGTTCACTGGGGAAATCTCTGCCGATATGCTCGCAGAACTCGGCGTTGAGTACGTTGTTATCGGTCACAGCGAGAGAAGACAGTATTTCGGCGAAACAGACGAAACAGTCAACAAGAGGCTTCTGGCTGCTATTCAGGGCGGTTTGAAACCGATTCTCTGTGTCGGCGAAACTCTCGAGCAGAGGGAGCAGGGAATAACAGAAGAAGTTATTGCTATGCAGACAAAAATCGCACTTCAGGGAACTTGCGAGAAGTGTATAAAGAATGTTGTTATTGCTTACGAGCCTGTATGGGCTATCGGAACGGGCAAGGTTGCTACTCCTGAGCAGGCACAGGACGTATGTGCATTTATCAGAAAGACTATTGAAAACCTCTTTAACAAGGAAGTTGCTGACGGAATTACAATTCAGTACGGCGGTTCTATGAATGCAAAGAACTGTGCTGAACTCCTGGCAAAGCCTGATATCGACGGCGGACTTATCGGCGGTGCTTCACTCAAGGCTGACGACTTTAATACTATCGTTCAGTCTGCTGTAAACGGCTGATTCTGAAAAATAAAAAGGTGGGTAAACTCTCCGTTTGCCCACTGACTTTTAAAATCGGAACTATACGGAAGTATATTCTCTATTTTCTTACTTCTCTTTTAAAAAAAAAAAATAAATATAAAGTATATATTCGGGTATTATAGTTCCGTATCGTTCCGCTTATCATGATTTGTCAGGAGTCGGAAAGAGTGAGCAAATATATATACTTATTTTATTTTCTTTTTAAAAGTATAAAAGAGAGTAATATAGTCCCTTTCGTCCCTTAAATTTAAAATGAAAAAATTTAATATAGAAGATTCCACAAAGAAAACAAAGGACAATAGATGGAATAGTATCAATGTTCTTATAATGCTGGGCGGAATTTTTTTCCTGATGTATACAAGCGGAATAACAACTGTATTATTTGAAATAGGACTTCCTGTTAATATTTTACTTGTACTGTTTTACAAAATTTTCAAAAAATACGGACGTTTCAGAAAAACCGTTATTGTACTTAGGGTAACAGCTATAATCATTTTTGCACTGGGCATACTTGCTCCGATTACTTTAATGAATTTTAAACATACAAAATTAATGTATCCTGTAAAGCGTTTTTGTTACGCTTATGGAGTATACACCAATTTTAATAATTATATTCTTCCCGAAAGTATGCCGAAAAAATGCGATGATTATTTATTTTTCACACAAGGGAGTTTTCCTGCACAGGATTATCACCCGTCAGCATATCTTGCGTTTCATACCGATTCAGAAACTCTGAAAAAGTATGAGGAGCATTTCAATTCCGTTGAGAATGCAGAATGTCATACAGCACATATGCCTGAAGAAAATCAGTTTACAGGGGAATTGATGAAATGCCCCGAAGAACTGCCCACCCACGTATTCCAAAGACTTGAACCCGAACACATACACGATTTTGAAAAGGCTATAATATATAAAGTACCCTCTTATTACGGCAAGGGCTGTATGCTTGACTATGATTCAGGGCTTGCCGTATTCTGGTACTGAAAAAATTTAATTGAAAGGACAGATAAAAATGTCAAAAAAACCTGTTGCACTTATTATTATGGACGGTTTCGGCTATAACCCGTCCGACTACGGCAACGCCATTGCCTCCGCAAGAACTCCCAATATTGACAAATACAAGCAGGGCGCACACACGCTCATCGGTGCAAGCGGTCTTGATGTCGGACTTCCTGACGGACAGATGGGCAATTCCGAAGTAGGACACACAAACATCGGAGCAGGTCGCATTGTCTATCAGATGCTTGTCAAGATTTCAAAGGACATCAAGGACGGCGTTTTCTTTGAGAACAAGGCAATTTTAAATGCAATGGCAAACTGCAAAGAGAAAAATTCCGCACTTCATCTTATGGGACTTCTTTCCCCCGGTGGCGTTCACAGCCATATGGAACACCTTTTCGGCATTGTTGAAATGGCTAAGAAAAACGGTCTTGAAAAAGTCTATATCCATGCTTTTCTTGACGGCAGAGACGTACCGCCGTCATCTGCTTCTGAATATATGAGGCAGACCGTTGAAGAACTGGAGAAAATCGGTCTCGGAAAGATTGCAACAATAGCAGGACGTTTCTACGCTATGGACAGGGATAACGCATGGGACAGGGTTGAAAAGGCTTATTCCGCCATGGTTTACGGCGAGGGAGTCAGCGAGACAGACCCCGTACAGGCTATTGAAAATTCCTATGCAAACGGCGTTACAGACGAATTTATGTTACCGACAGTTATTGACGGGGGAGAGTGCATAAAGGCTGACGACAGCGTTATTTTCTTCAACTTCCGTCCCGACCGTGCAAGGCAAATTACACGTGCTTTTGTAGACCCTGACTTTACGGGATTTGAGAGAAAGAACGGATTCTTTAATGTCTGCTTTGTCTGCATGGCACAGTATGACGCTTCAATGCCTAATGTTACGGTTGCATATCCGCCAGAACAGCTTACAATGACAATGGGCGAATATCTGAGCAGGTCGGGAAAAACCCAGCTCCGTATTGCCGAAACGCAGAAATATGCACACGTTACTTTCTTCTTCAACGGCGGTGAGGAAAAGCAGTTTGACGGCGAGGACAGAATACTTATAAAGTCGCCTGACGTTGAGACTTTCGACATGAAGCCTGAAATGAGTGCATACGAAGTCTGCGATGCTGTTGTTGAAGCTATAAATTCTGACAAGTACGATGTTATCATTCTGAATTATGCTAACTGCGATATGGTGGGACATACGGGAGTTTTTGACGCTGCTGTAAAGGCTGTTGAAGCTGTTGACGAGTGCGTGGGCAGAATGGTTGATGCTATTCTTGCAAAGGGCGGAACTGCTCTTATCACGGCAGACCACGGCAACGCTGACAAGATGTACGAACCCGACGGAAGTCCGTTCACCGCACACACGACGAATCCCGTTCCGCTTTTCTGTGTGGGATATGACTGCGAACTCCGTGAGGGCGGTG
Source organism: uncultured Ruminococcus sp. (assembly GCA_947176415.1). Classification (GTDB taxonomy): domain Bacteria; phylum Bacillota; class Clostridia; order Oscillospirales; family Ruminococcaceae; genus Ruminococcus. The sequence continues at coordinate 8,616 of CAMWQJ010000057.1, forward strand.
TGCTGGCAGACCTTGCACCGACTATGCTTGAAATTCTCGGAATGCCACAGCCTGAGGAAATGACAGGAAAATCACTTATTAAAAAGTAATAAAAAAGCAGACCGATTTTCGTCGGTCTGTTATTATCGGAGGTATAAAAAAATGAATCCATTAGCACTCACAAAGGCATTGACAAAAGTAAAACCCATGCTCAGAAATTTCAGAAATGCACACCCGAAATTTTTTCCGTTTGTAAAGACTGCACTTAAATGTGCGGACGTTGACAGCGTTGTTGAAGTAAAGATAACAACGTCTGACGGCAAGACGTATGTCACAAATATGAAGCTGACAGCCGAGGATATGCAACTTGTCGAGGAGGCAAAGAACATTATCCTTTAATATTCTATACCCTTTCGTGCGGAAATGCCCTTTTCATACGGGTGCTTTACGGATTTTATTTCGCTGATATATTCGGCATTTGCAAGAAATATTTCCGAAGGATTACGCCCAGTGAGGACTATTTCCGCACTGCTTTCAAGAACAAGTTTTTCCGCTTTTTCCCTGTCAAGCATATTTTTGTTGTATGCGTCAAGAAATTCATCAAGAATTATCATATCATACTGCGAGCTGACGGCATATCCGAGCATTTCATTATGCCGTGCCGTGACTTTCTGCCGTTCCTCATCATTCATTGCATACGTAAATTTGTTGCATTCATCACAGCAGTATACATCTATATTTTTGATTTTTTCAAGGATTTTTATTTCGGAAGAACTTCCGTTTTTAAGAAACTGCATGAACAGAACACGCATATCAGCTCCGACCGCCCTTACTGCCAGACCTGTGACGGCGGTTGTTTTTCCTTTTCCGTTTCCATGATAAATATGAATCATAAATCAATCACCTTTTAAATATTGCGAGGAGGTTAAAAATGAAATCAGTTATTTTTTTTGACATAGACGGCACGCTTGTCACCGAGGACGGAAATTTCACCATACCCGAAAGCACACGCACAGCCGTCAGGAAAACCCGTGAAAAAGGCAACCTTACATTTATAAATACGGGGAGAACGGCTTTTAATATATCCGACGATGTTAAATCTCTCGGATTCGACGGCATGATTTGCGGGTGCGGTACTTATATAGAATATAACGGCAGAATTATTATGCACCATACCCCCGAAAAGTCGCTTTGCCGTGAAATCTCACTGCTTATGCGGAAATGCCGTGTAACTCCTGTCTACGAACACAGCGACGGATATTTTTTCGATGACAAGGCTGTTCGCAATTCAGGGCTTGAATATTTCATGAACGTATTTGCTGAAAAGGGTACGGACCTGAGCAGGCGGACAGACGACGACGATTTTATTTTTGACAAATTCGTTGTCTGGGAAAATCCGACAAGCAATATGGAACTTTTCCGTCGTGAAGTGAGCAGGAATTTTTCCATAATAGACCGTGGCGGTGGTTTTTACGAAAATGTACCGCTTGGATATACAAAGGCAACGGCTATTGATATACTCCTTGAAAAGCTGAATATACCGCCTGAAAATGCGTATGCAATAGGGGACAGCATGAATGATTTACCTATGCTGAAAGCCGTGCCGAACAGTATTGCAATGGGCGATGCTGAAAAGCTATATCCGTTTGTGTCTTATGTGACATCTGATATAAAGCATGACGGCATTTACAACGCCCTCGGACATTTCGGACTTATTTGATTTTCCTGAGTTTCCTGAGACGGTCAAAAACTATATTATAGCCGTCATTGCCATCTTTAAGCGAGCGTTGTACTCTGCTTATCGTTGCCGTACTTACGCCCGTTTCGTCAACTATGCTGTTGTAAACTTTATGTTCGTCAAGGAGTTTTGCAACGTGCAGACGCTGGGCAAAGGCTTTTAGTTCTATACTGGTGCAGAGGTCGTCAAAGAATCTGTAGCAGTCGTCAACGGATTCAAGAGTGAGAACAGCTTCAAAAAGCAGGTCCATACTTTCAGACTTAATCTTATCAATCATATTTATTTACTCCAATCTGATATATTCAATATCTATATTTTAGCACATTATCATGCAAAAGTAAATAGATTTTTTATATTTTTTATGCAAAAACAAAAACGGCTGTTTTCAGAACACGCCGTATATTTTTTCTCTTAACAGAAAAAAGTTTCAGGAGAGTAATAAATGATAAGAGAGTACAGACGGAAATTTTTCATTATTGATTCTTTTAATCTTCATTCATAATGTCAAAATGGCGTCTGTAACGAGTTGGAATATCTATTCCGACAATATAGCCTATTGATTCCAAAA
>CAMWQJ010000058.1 GCA_947176415.1 uncultured Ruminococcus sp.
AGGTAATACCGCCCTGTAGCCACACTGCGAACGGCTCACGGATAGGTGCATCGGCTGAAAGTTCGATAGAAGCACCATTTGTAAAAGCTCCTGCCGACATTATTACTTTGCTTGAATACCCCGGCATATCCCATGCCTCAGGAACGACAAACGAGTCAACGGGTGCGCCTTTCTGAACTCCACGGCAGAATGCAGTTAAATGCTCCTCGTCGCCGAGCTTTATAGCCGTGACTATATCGCCTCTTTTTTCGTTTCCGTAAGGCGAACACTCAAAGCCAAGCATTGTAAATAATTCTCCTGCAAAAGCTGATGTTTTAAGGGCATTTGCGACAACATCGGGGGCAAAGAAAAGTCCGAGAAGAATTTCCCTGTTCATTCCGAGAGTACAGCCGACTTCCTTTCCCATTCCGACACAGGTAAGGCGGTATGAGCATAATTCCACAAGGTCGGCACGTCCTGCAATATATCCGCCTGTACGTGCAATGCCTCCGCCTGCATTTTTTATTAAAGAGCCGATTATTATGTCAGCACCGACGGCGGACGGCTCGTATTCCTCGACAAACTCGCCGTAGCAGTTATCAACCATTATTATCGCATCGGGATTGCCTTTTTTTACGGCTTTAATCATTTCTGCTATAACGTCGGTTGTAAAAGCCTTTCGGAGAGAATAGCCCCTCGACCTTTGTATATAGGCAACTTTTGCACCTTTTACGGATTCCGTTATCTTCTCAAAATCAGGCGTACCGTCTTTTTTAAGGTCTGCCTGTGCATACTCAATGCCGTAATCCATAAGCGAGCCGTTGCCTTTTTTTCCGTCAAGCCCGATAACTTCCTCCAGCGTATCATATGGCTTGCCCGTTATCGAAACTATCTTGTCGCCTGTGCGGAGAACTCCGAAGAGAGCAACGGACAAGGCGTGCGTACCCGAAACAAAATTAAATCTGACGAGTGCGTCTTCCGTGCCTAAAACCTGTGCGAATACCCTGTCTATAACTTCACGCCCCATGTCGCCGTAGCCATAGCCCGTAGAGCCGTAAAAACATGGCTCGCTTACCCTGTTATCCGAAAAGGCTTTTAAAACTTTTGCTCCGTTATACTCGGCTGTCTGAGAGATACTCTCAAACACTTCACGGCAGTTTTTTTCCGCATTTTCAGCGAGTTCGAGAATGCGGGGACTGAAATTATATAAATCATTTATTTTACTGTTCATTGTCAAGTTTTCCTTTCGTTACACTTTCTTTCTTTACGTCAATGCGTTCAAGAACTATTTCCTTTTCCACTTCTTTAAAACCTATTTCCCTGTAAAAACTTACCCTTATATCGAGTGCCATTAAATAGGACTTTTTTCCCAGAGAACTGAAAAAACCTGCCAGCCATTTGAGAAAATCCCTTGCATAACCCTGTCCCCTTGCGGTTGTGGTTGTGGCTACCTGTCCGACAAGCACAACGTCTTCAATGTCATATACGGCGGAGGCAGTTGTTGAATTTCTGTATGTAAAAGTTCTGCTTATGCCAAAACGGCATCTGTGCGACGTATCGGTATACCAGAGAGAAAATTCGGAAATATTCGGAAAGCCCTCACTTAAAATGTTATATACGTCTTTTAAGTTCGGATTCATGTCAACGTGTTCCGCTACAGACTTTTCGGGCATTTCGTCGGGAACTAACTCAAATATAGTGCGGTTGAGTTTCTGATATACGTCGGGCATTCTGATATTTTCAAGTATATGCTGTGTACCCTCAATGCGAAAAGGAAGATTCATGTTCACAAATAACTCTATTTCCTCGCCTGCTTTTAAATTTTCGTCCGCACATATAATAAGCGTTGAATTTAATATAAACATAAAGCCTTTGCCGTTTCCGTCCGTGACTTTGTAAAAACGGCAGAAGTCATAGCCTGTGCCGTAGGCTTTGAGATATGCGAGGATTTTACGTCCTGAGAGGGTTTTTAACAAAAGCTGTCTGTCAAAATCCCTCTCATGTTCAATAAGTTTAATCATAATTCAATAATCCTTTTTGAAAGAGATTTTACAAGCTGATATGAATTTTCTATATCTTCCATATCGGCAGTGCATGACGGAGAGTGGAGATAACGGCACGGCACGGACACCGCAAGAGTGCGGACACCTTTTCCCGATATATGAATAGCCCCTGCATCGTTTCCGCCTGCTATTTTTGTTTTTGTTTGACACGGAAGATTCTTTTCTTTAGCCGTCTCAAATGCGAGTTTATAAAGTTCCTTGTCATACATGGTACTTCTGTCCATGAATGAAACAACAGCCCCTCCGCCGAGCGAGCAGACTTTATCAGCACCCGAAACGCCGTCTATATCGGAAGCGGTTGTTGCCTCGAGAACCAAGGCAAAATCAGGTTTTACCGCAAAAGCCGTTACTCCCGAACCTCTTAAACCGATTTCCTCCTGTACGTTGAATACAAAAAAAGTATCGTATTCGGGTTGCTCCTGAATCAGCCTTATCATCATGGCACAGCCGGCACGGTCGTCAACAGCCTTTGAGACTATCTTATTTCCGCCGAGTTCCTCAAAATCCGAGCCGAAATAAACACAGTCACCGAGACTGATGTGTTTTTCTGCATCTTCCTTGTTTTCCGCACCGATGTCAATACACAGTCTGCTAATCTGAGGGGCTTTTTCCCTGTCCTCTTTCGACAGATTGTGGACTGCAACAGAACCAATAACGCCGTTTATTTTATTTCTGCCGACCTTAACCTGTCTGCCTATAGTTACGGACGAATCAACACCGCCCACCATGTCAAAAGCAAGCGTGCCGTCACTGTGGACAGCGGTTACAATAAAACCTACTTCGTCCATGTGTGCGCAAATCATAAGTTTCTTGTCTGACGATTTTCTGCCTTTTCTGAAACATATAAGACTGCCGAGGGGGTCTGTATAATAATCGCAGAAGTCTTTGATTTTGTTTATTATAATATCTCTCACGGATTTTTCGTCACCTGAAATGCCGTCAGCCAGACAAAGTTCTTTCAGTAAATTTTTCATATCAATATCCTTTCGGGTGACGGATTGAAATTTATCCGTCACCTTGACTTTTTGACTATATATAGGGAAAAAATAAACTTTTACAAATAGTTGGGTGACGGATATTTGCCGTTTTCTTTCTTTCACCATAAAAAGAAAATTTTCTATAAAGGTTTATAAAAAAGGGGTCAAATCCGTCACTATCCGTCACCTCTTTATAAATTCCGCAAGAAGACGGGCGGTATTTTCAACGTCTGCAATGTCAATTACTTCAACGGGAGTGTGCATATTACGCAGAGGAATTGAAACGGTACAGGTTTTTGCACCCTCACGGTTTACGGAATATCGGTCGGCATTTGTCGACGTAAGACCGTTCATCACTTCAATCTGATACGGAATATCTTTATTCTTTGCAGTTGAAATAAGTTCCTCGGAAATCTCCCTTGAAAGCGACGGGGAAATTCCAATCATAGCACCTTTGCCGAGATAACCGCATTTTTCTTCATTCTCGCCGAAAGAACACGCAAAGCTGACATCAACGGCAATCGCTATATCTGGGTTAATCTCAAAAGCACCTATTTTAGCACCACGCTCGCCGAGTTCTTCCTGTGCCGAGAATATGACGGTTACATTATATTTTGTGGACTGATTTCGGAGCAGGTCGAGCGTTCGGAGTATCGCAACCATACCGCTTCGGTCGTCCATTGCTCCGCCCGTAATTCTGTTATTGAGAAGTTCTCTGCACTTCACATCAAAAGTTATAACGTCACCGAGGCTTACGATATTTTCAAGTTCGGATTTCGTCATGCCCGTGTCAATCGCCACTTCGTCAAATGACAAGACTTTTTCACCGCCTTTGGCAAGGTGAGGTGGCACGGAGCATATAACGCCTTTTATATCGGTTTTTCCGTGAATAACAACTCTCTGTGCAGGGAGCAAACGGCGGTCTATACCGCCAAGACTGCCGACTTTTATAAAGCCATCGTCCGTTATATATGTGACAATCATTCCTATCTGGTCTGAATGTGCGTCAAGGACGAGTAAAGGCTTGTTTTCGGCAAATTCCCCGAAACGTCCGATGACGTTTCCGTTATTTATCTCAGCAGAAGGACAGTATTCTTTAAGCATTGTGAGTGCCAGTTCTGAAACGGGTCTCTCACTGCCTGAAGCTCCGGAAGTTTCACAGAGCCGGAACAACAAATTTTTTATATCCATATAAAAAAATCCTTTCTCAAAATTTTACCGTATACAATTATATCACATAATTATTTTTTTGTCTACTGTGTTTTTTTTTCGCATTACAAATGAATTTTTTTAGGTAGTATGGTCTGATTTATCTTCATGATAATATTGACACGTACTGCAAAATAATGTATAATAATAAAAGATGTGTTGAAAATAAATCAGATTGGAGAAGTCTTTATGAAGTTGAAAAATTTAGTCGGCGACCGCTTTAAAAACCGTCCCTCCGACTGTCAGATTGACAGCCATGCAATAATGATAAGGGGGGGATATATTAAGTACATGGCTAACGGCATATTCTCGTCGTATACGCCTGTAAAAAGAATTACAAGGAAAATTGAACAGATAATCCGTGAAGAAATGGACGCAATCGACGGACAGGAAGTACAGTTTCCTGTTGTAATGCCTGCGGGTATCTGGGAAGAGTCCGGAAGATATGAAAGTATAGGCAGTGAACTCCTCCGTTTCCGTGACCGCAACGGTTCGCCAATGGTTCTTGGCATGACCCACGAGGAAGCCTCTGTACACCTTGTGAGAGAGTACGCGCAGTCCTATACAAAATATCCCTTTATGATATACCAGATACAGACAAAATTCAGAGACGAAGCCCGTCCACGTGGCGGATTAATCCGTGTGCGTGAGTTCACAATGAAAGACGCTTATTCTTTCCATACCTCACAGGAAGATTTGGAAGAATATTATGAAAAATGCCACAAGGCTTACGAAAGAATTTTCAGACGTTGCGGTGTGCCTGAGGTTGTTTCCGTAAAATCTGATTCAGGAATGATGGGCGGAAGTGTATCGCACGAATTTATGTTACTGACTCCCGTCGGCGAAGACTCTATAGCTATATGCAGTGAATGCGGTTACAGTGCAAATATGGAGGCTTCTGAAAGTATCGTTGAAAACACAAGGGACGAGTTTTCACAGTCTCTTGAAAAAGTTTTTACCCCGAATATACATACTATTGAGGAAGTCTGCGATTTTCTGAAAACGCCTGTTGAAAAAAGCTGTAAAGCGGTTGTCTATCAGAAAAACGAAGATGATTCCTATGTTACTGTTTTTCTCCGTGGCGATATGGACGTGAACGAAACAAAGCTCCGTAATCTCATAGGTGCGGAAATTCACCCTGCCGTTATCACGGAAGAAAGCTGTCTACATGCAGGATTTATAGGACCTGTCGGAATTTCAGAAAATACAATGGTTCTTTTTGACAGCTCCCTTAAAAACACAAACAATCTCTCGTGCGGTGCAAATGAAGATGAGTACCATTTTACAGGTCTCGACCTTTCGAGAGATGTACCGAATGCGGAATATCACGACCTCGCCAAAATAAAGGACGGCGGTATCTGCCCATGTTGCAGAAAAAAATCAATTTCTGTCTCAAGGGGAATTGAAGTAGGTAATATATTCCAGCTCGGCACGAAATACACAAAGGCTATGGGCATGACATATCTTGACTCTGAGGGCAATTCGCAGTATCCGATAATGGGCTGTTACGGAATAGGTGTCGGCAGGCTCTCCGCCTCAGTATGCGAAGCACACCATGATGACTACGGTCCTATATGGCCTATGCCGATTGCTCCGTGGCAGGTGCATATATGTGCCGTACGTTCAGACAACGAACAGGTGAGAGCGACTGCCGATAATCTTTACAAAACTCTCACTGATATGGGCATTGAGGTTATCTATGACGACAGGGAAGTAAGTGCGGGCGTTATGTTTGCCGACGCTGACCTTCTCGGTGTACCGCTACGTGTGATAGTAAGTCCCAGAAATCTCAAAGATAACTGCTGTGAGCTTGTATCACGTGACAAGACTTTTTCAGATAAAAAATCTGTCGGGGAAGTTGCAAATGCAGTTGCGGAATATGTAAAGGAAAAAATGAATATTTAAATAATTTTCTTTGAGGTCTGTCTTGATACAATGAAATCCTATAATCAAATAAAATTAGAATGTATGGACATATGTTATGGCTGTGTTGATAGAGATATTGTTGGAAATAGATTTATTGACTATGAAACATCATTAAGTGAGGCTTTTACTTACGATTACCCACGATGCAGTCAGTTAGAAAAAGCTATTTGGTGTTTTACATTAACAATTCGTCTTGCAAGATGTGGAATGCTTATGACGAAAGGCGGAATCCTTGAAGAAGAAACTAGAGAGTTTGTAAAAAGAATGAATTCACTTTCCAAGTGCGAAAAAGATACTCTTCCACCTGAACTTTTTACCGACTTATTAGAAGTTGAAGAATACTTAAATTGGTTGGATGAAAAAAGAAAATAAATTAGGAAATAATAAAATACCAGAAAATTTTATACTTGATTATATATCTGTTGTATCAAGACAGACGAAACATAAAAATCCGACAACCAAAGCATAAAAAAAGCCCCGTTTTTTTCGGACGGGGCAGAATTTCAGAAATTTTTAATGATAAGCTCCTTGTAATAGCCTTTGCAGAGGTTATTCTGTCGCTCGACGGAAATAATTTCAAAATCACGATAAAGGTCACGGATATAACCGTCGTCATTGTAGGAAAGCAAAAATTTTCCCTTTATATCGCCTAAAACTCTCCTGAGACGTTCATGGTCGGAACGTGGGAATTTTTCCTTGAAACGTAATTCCGTCTTGTGATAAGGAGGGTCGCAGTAAAAAAGTGCGGTCGGACGGTCATAAATTTTAATCAAATCTTCAAAATCCCTGTTCTCAATCACAACGTTTGCAAGTCTTTTTTCGACAGGCTCGAGGCAGTCGGCAGAAAGATTTTTCCTGTTACAGCCGAATGACTTAGTTTCGGAGGCGTAAGAAGTTTTAACTAAAACAAAAAACATTCCGGCACGCTGAATATCAGTAAATCCACGCATTTCCAGCCTCTCCTTTATGTCGCCGAACATCTCACGGGAGTTGAAATAGCCTGAAATTTCACGCTGAAGCTCCGCACGGTGATACTTCGCACAGCGGAAAAGATTGACGAGCTGACCGTTCAAATCATTGTAAATTTCGAGTTTGGTGTGACTTTCCTTGTGGAAAAGCACCGAGCCACCACCGCCGAAAACCTCGATATATCGGTCAAAATCCTCGGGAAAAAGCGACGTGATTTTTTTCGCAAGCAGAGTTTTTCCGCCCATCCACGGAATGAAACTTTTCATAAAAAATCCCTCCTTATTCAGTTTTTTTCAGTTATTTTGCCGACATAAGTCCTGCCCCCGAAAGTCATCGAAAAGTCCCTTGAATTGTCGGAATTTCCCGAAATTTCAGACTTATTTATGCCATAATAATTATAAAAATCGTCGGTAAGGCTGTAGGCGGTCGTAACCGTCTCGTCGCCTTTCCAGAAATTCGACGTTCTCACATCAACGTGAGTGGCGGTATACGTGCGGTCGATGTTTGCGATACCGCCGAAGCCAACGTCCTGAGCGACACAACTGACAATTTTTGACGAAATTTTATCGCCGTTTTCGTCAAAACATATAATATCAACGGCATTTCCGTTAACGTGGTGACCAGTTCCCGAACCGCCGACCGCCTTGTCATGTTGCGGACAGCGATAACCCGAATTGATTATTATTGCCGAACAGTTCAGTTTTTTGTATAATTTCTCCAGTTTTACAGGCAAATCAGAATTAATAATTGTATCATGTGCCATGCCACATTTGCAACGAAATTCCGCCACGTTAAAATGGTCGCTTAATTGACTCGTGTCGTCAAACTTGTAAACACTCATAAAATCCCCCTATTCTTCGGGCAATCCTGCAAGGCTCGTCAGAACGGACAGAAGCCCAGCCGTCAGAGACGTTCCGACAAGAAAAAACCAGTCAATTTCCCGAAATTCAGCCGAAAAACCGATATTTGCGACTGCCGTCTGTGCCACTGTTCTGACCGCTCTCAACATCGCCGACCTCGCCCATGATTTCCAGTCACGCAAGACTGTCCCTCCTTTTTTTAATTATAAAATTTAATTATACAGTTTTCGGGAAAACTCGTTTCAAAAAATTCACAGTCGGGGTGAATTTTCACGCTTTCGAGAGCTGTTCCCGAAAAGGCAAATCTGCCTATTTTTCGGACAGAATCAGGTATATAAACATATTTAAGTTTTTCCGCTCCCATGAACGCCCCCAAAGGTTTTTCAAACGGGAGAAGTTCGTGAAAAGGCATATCTGAAATCTTTTTTTCAACTCTCCACAATGCTTGCGGATAAGGCTTAGAAATGGCTTTTTCGGCTATATTTGGCAAAAGTTCGTGGGTCGCTGTTGCAGAATTGACATCTGTCGACCAAAGAGCTTTCGGATATGGTTCTGTAATATTTTTTAACGGAGCAATTTTTAAATCATCATGAATAAGCTTGTTATCTTTACTGTATTTCCACTGAACAACGTCATATTCAATTAAAAAATTTTCTAAATAATAGTAACTGCCCGACGTTTCCGCCTCGATAGTGGGATAAAGGCGGTCAGATGACAAATTCACACTAAACCTTACATATCTCGCTGTCAAATAAGTCGAAATATCGACTGAAAAATCTGTATTTTTTGTGCTATATGCATAATCAATAAAGTTCTTGTTTTTGTCATAAAAGTAAACATAACGTGATGTGTCAGTCGTTTTTTCGACGTATTCGTACTCCTTTTCATTGTATTTCCACACCATGCGACCGACCGAAACCGTAGTGGAAATATTCTGCAAACCTACTGGAATTTCGGCAAAATCCGTCCTTACCGCCAATGTAGTTTCACGCTCTTCTCCTGTGCTGGAATTAATACCGCCCTGAGAAAATCTGCCCTCGTTGAATAAAAGTTCAGTCATTTAATCAACTCCAATCGGGAAATTAACACCTTGTAAATAAGTTGTATTTTTTAATTCTTCTGCTGTACAAGGCTCAAATTTAATTCCCAGTTCCTCCATCTCCTCATCGGTTTGAGAAGAAGCGGAAATCTCCGAATTATAGACCGAAACGCCCTTTCCCTGATAGTTCAGCGGACCGTCCGAATCGAGATTATAAACATTGTAACCGCTGTTTTCCGTGCCGACGTTCACGACATTCTGAGAGCGTATTTTTCCCGAAAATCTGCTGTTTATCGCCTCTTTTTCGCATAAAGTCAAAGACGGTGCAGAAACATCAAGAATAACATCGGAATTTTTAATTGTATTAGCAAAAACAGTAAAATTTTCTGTTGTATTCAGCACAAGATTCAACGAACATTCGTTCAGCTTAACACAATCCGAACTAAAGTTCTTTTTGCCAGTAACAATCTCGATTCTTCCCGAAAATTCGCAGTTTTTCAAGACTGTACTTGACGTCGCACTTGATTTTATAAAAGAGTATTTTGTAGAGCTTGTATTCGCGTCAGGTTGCCAGTAAAAATTCACAAATTTGAAATTTCCCGTTGTGGAACTTACGTCGCTTATACTTATAGCATTGTTTTTTGCTGTAGAAAAAAAATTAACAAAACTCCAGCCGTTAAAAGTAGTATACCGTGAAAAATTCACAGTTTCATCAAATCCACTTGGATTAATTTCGTTAAAATCAACAATTTTACACTCTGCCGAGTTGTCCCACTCAATATAAATACTCGACCCGCTAAGTGCCTGATAATCCGACCAGTTATCGACTATATAAGGGTCGGTCTTAGTTCCTGTTCCCTGCACAAAATTCCTCCTATCTGATTTCGGTGACACCATACGGAATGTATACGCTTTCAACGTCAGTGCCTGAAAACGCCGATTTTTCGATGATTGTCGTCACTCCTCCGCCTAAAACATCAGGAATCTGCGGAGAAATATTATGTCCGACATAGCCCGTAACGGTCGTTATACCATTGTTATTTATATAAACAAAATCATTGTTTTCGGGGTGATTCAAAGCCTGTCCATTAAGTCCCTGACCCCATGCAAACGCCTGTATATCGGTGATTTCTGCCGTCCCCTCCATTGTCACCGCTATCCTTTTCTTATCGCCTGAACTCAGAACAGGCAGGGTAAAATGCATTGTTTCTTCACAATTGTGAATAAATTCCCTTGATTGTACAAATTGCACAATATCATTCACAAAAGTTTTAACCGTTATTTTTCCCATACTCGAAATATATGCTGTAAAATCAACAAAAATCCACGCTCCGTCAAATGTTTCAAATTCTCCGTCCGCAACAGTCCTCTCCGCACCAATCAGTCCGCCAATATATGTTTTCAGCGATATTGCGTTTATTTTAAGACGAATCCAGTCATTGTGTACACGTTGGTCAATCTGACTAATTTTCTCACTGTTCATAACCCAGTCATTATGAATGCGAGCATCAAGTTCGTCTCGGAGTTGAGTAATTTTATTGTCAATATCCGTTATATTAAGTGACGAATTTCCGGAAATATTATTCTTTAGCTGAGTGATTTCCGTGTTTATTTTTGTATAACATAAATCTTTTATCTTATTCGCCTGCGAACGTTTTGCAGAAACCGCAATAATTCGGGTGTCCTTGCCGGTGCAACCAAGCGTAT
>CAMWQJ010000059.1 GCA_947176415.1 uncultured Ruminococcus sp.
ACCCGAAACTTACCCGTATTTTGTCGGTTGTGATAACAATGTCCGTGTTTCTCGCAATACTGATTGCCCTTTGCTCGATTATTATTCCTCAGGTTATCGACAGTCTCATGGGAATTATCGACAATATCGGCACTTATTTCAATAATTTTGAAAAATGGATTAACGGAATCCTTGCAAAATATCCCGAAATACTTTCGGCAATAAACAGTCAGATAGAAAATCTCGAGACTACAATAATGGACACTATCAATCAGACTTTGCCCGAAATAACTAAGCTGATAAAGCAGATAACTGACGGCACGCTTGTTTTTCTGCTCGCAATAAAAGATTTCCTTATAGGTATAATCGTATCTGTATATTTCCTTATGGACAAGGAACGTTTTCAGGCACAGATTAAAAAAATTCTCTACGCACTGCTTTCAAAGAGGGCTTCCGACAGCATTCTGCGAATCTGCACACAGGTTAATGACTCGATAAGCGGTTTTATTTCGGGAAAAATTGTTGATTCAATTATTATAGGACTTCTCTGCTTTATCAGCATGACAGTCATGAAACTTGATTTTATCGTGCTTATATCGGTTATAGTGGGCATAACAAATATTATTCCGTTTTTCGGACCTTTTATCGGTGCTATACCAAGTGCCGTGCTGTTGCTTTTCTCAACGCCGAAACAGGTTATACCATTTCTCATCATGATATTTGTTATCCAACAGCTTGACGGAAATATCATAGGTCCTAAGATTCTTGGACAGACAACGGGCATTTCTGCATTCTGGGTGCTTTTTGCAATCCTCGTGGGCGGTGGATTGTTCGATTTTGCGGGTATGCTCCTCGGTGTGCCGATATTCGCCGTAATTTATTCGTTGATAAACGAGTTTATAACATATCAGCTTGAAATAAGAAATCTCCCCGTTTCAACGGAAGACTATATTCCCGAGCCTGTCGAGTCTGAAAAAAAGGATTCTTCAAAGAAAATAAACCTGCTGAATTTCATAAAAAAATACACTGGCAGGAAAAAATAAAAAACCGTGCGTTAAGAGCGATACTCATATAGAAATTTTTAGCCATATTATTTTTGATTATAAGTCAAAAATAATATGGCGTTTCTATTTACATATAACTCCTTTTAATGTATAATTATTTTAGTAGGATAAATCGGAATTTATAGGAGATAGCTTATGAGATTAGACGGCTTTGGATTATTTGTTAAGGATATGGCGAAAATGATTCGGTTTTACAGAGATGTACTCGGCTTTGATATCAAAGAGACAGAAGATACATCGAATGTTTATCTTGTGAAAGATGGGACATTGTTTTTATTATACGGCAGAAAAGACTTTGAGGAGATGACAAGCCGTAGATATGATTATATCAAGGGAATTAACGGACATTTTGAAATAGCTCTTTATGTGGATACATTTGATGAAGTTGATACTGCATTTAGAAAGGCTGTTGAAAATGGGGCTACTCCTATACTGGAGCCAGAACTTGAACCGTGGGGACAAAGAACCTGTTATATTGCCGACCCCGAAGGTAATCTGATTGAGATAGGCTCGTGGGATAAGCCCTACGAAGAAAAGGATTCATAAATTCTGATTTATGCGAATAAACCAAATAATTATAATAAGTCCGAAAGTAGTTGAAAAACTGCTTTCGGGCATTACTTCTATATGAGTATTTGTCTTAATGCATGGTTTTTATGTTTTTGTAACTGTTTTAAGGTGGTCCGCAATATAAGGCTTGAACTGTTCAAAAACTTTTTTCTCCATATCAGACGTAAGGAATTTTTCACGTTTATACAGAACTCGCATTCTGACGGCACGCTTCTTTGCACTTTCTTCAGGAATATCGCATATTTCGGCTATATCCTGCTTTTTGTGGAGGTCGAGACCCCACAGCACACAGGCAGGTGCAAGAAGATTCATGGCGAACTTTTCCGCCTCAGGTTCGCCTGCACTTTTTCCCATGAATATATGCCCGATTTCGTGGGCTATGCTGAATCGTTGCGTCTGCATTGTATCGCTGTCGTCAACTATTATGTAACATTTTCGGTCTATAAAAATATTTACAGCGTGTTCATTGCTTCTGAGGCGGTTTATTCCGAGGGAACTGTTTTTCACAATTTTTATGTCAAAATGTCTGCATATCTTTGAAAGATTTACCGGAAGTGAATCAACACCGCAGTCTATGATGCATTTCCATGCGGAATCACGTGTATGTTTGTAAACTCCATAAACCACGCCGTAATCACCTCAAAGACAATTATATCAGCAATATATTGTTTGAAAAAGCGTAACGGCGGATTTTTTTGAATCAGATACTTGAAATATATTTTCGTATGTGATATAATTGTTTTAAACAGATTACAGGGAGGGATAAATTATATATCATTTTCATCTTAATTTTTATTTTACGGGCGGAAATTGTCGGGTTTTTGAACTGATAAAAAATATACCGCCTGCGGAGTGTTTCACTCATGATTTTTCCGAAACCGAAAAACCCGAAAGAAAATATCTCGAAACGGCTGATGTTATATTTTTAAATCTGACAGGTGCAGACGATGTTAATGTTATTGATTATGTCATAAAGTGCAGACAGAAAAAAAACAGTCTGATAGTTCTTGCGGAGAGTAAATATATTTCGTATCTGGCGGAAAAATTTCCCGAAATTTCAGATATATGGAATATGCCGATTTCTGACAGTGAGATAAAATATCGTTTTTCAAACTGGCAGAAAGTCAGCAAAATAAAAATGGACTACTGGGAGACTGAATATTTCTTTGAGTCAGCTTTAAACAGTAGTCCGAATCTGATATGGTACAAGGACAAAAACGGCATTCACGAAAAAGTCAACGACAGTTTCTGCCGTACAGTAAACAAGACGAAAGAACAGGTTGAAGGGCGTGACCACTATTATATATGGGACGCAGACCCCGACGACCCTGCAAATCAGAACTGCATGGAGTCGGATATTAAAGTAATGCAGAATAAGCGTATGTTCGTTGCGGAAGAGACTGTATTGTCAGGCGACGGCGAAAGACTTCTGACTACCTATAAATCTCCGCTTTACGACGTTGACGGAAGCGTGATGGGTACTGTCGGAATAGGCGTGGACATAACACAGGAGCGTGCATATGAAAGGGAAATCCTCAGGAAAAGCCACGTTCTCGAGTCTATTTTTGCTTCTGTGGACTGCGGTATTCTCTGCCATTCTCTCGACGGCAAACGGATTATAAATGTCAACAGGACGGCGTTAAGAATACTCGGATATGATTCTTATAATGATTTTGCAGATAACTTTGATATGATAGCGGATTCGGTTGACGATGAGTACAAACAGCCACTTCGGGACATGATAATGGGTCTGAAAAACGAGGGCGAGAGTGCGAGCATGGAATATTGCGTAAAGCACAAAAACGGCGAAGTTATTCATGTCATGAGCAACACAAAGCTCCTCAGTGAAAACGGAGAACTTTTCTACCAGCGTTCACTTCTTGACTGTACCGCACAGAAACAACAGGAAAAGGAAAACGAACAGCGACAGGCGGAGCTTATGCAGGCACTCAGTATTGACTACAGTTGTATTTTTTTCCTCGACCTTGACAGCGGTATATGTTCGCTTATCCGTGCCGACGATGAAAACGACAGTATAGTTACTGCACTTAACGCCCGCCGTCCTTTTGCGGATAATATAAAAGAATATACCCGTAATTTCGTACACGGTGAAGACAGCGATGCGGTAAGAAGTTTTCTTTCGGTTAATTTTATTAAAAATCAGCTTTTCACAAAGCAAAAACTATACATGAATTTCCGCATAATGAAAAATAATGATATCGAATATCACGAGGTAAAAATTGTCCGTGCAGGCTCGTGGAGAAAAAGCCGTGGTGCTGTACTCGGTTTCAGAAGTGTGAACGAGGAAACACGCAAGGAGCTTGAACAGAAAAGTATTCTTGAAACGGCACTCAAACAGGCACAGTCCGCAAACAAGGCGAAAAGCGAGTTTCTCTCGAATATGTCGCACGATATACGCACGCCTATGAATGCGATTATCGGGTACACTAATCTCGCCATGACAAAAATAGACCAGACGGAAAAGGTAAAAGACTATCTTTACAAAATCATGCTGTCGGGAAATCATCTTCTGAGCCTGATAAACGACGTTCTTGACATAAGCCAGATAGAAAGCGGAAAACTCCAGCTTGACGAAACTGTATGCAATATCCCCGAATTTATCGGCGAACTGAAAAATATGGTGCAGAATGATTTATACAGAAAAAATCTTGGATTTGAGATTGAAACGTCAGTTGTCAATGAAAATATCTATTGTGACAAACTGCAACTCAACCGTGCGTTGATTAATATAATTAATAATTCTGTGAAATATACCAATAACGGCGGAAAAATAAATCTTTCCGTAACGGAAAAAAACAACGTTTCAAAGGGCTATTCAGACTATGAATTTCGCATAAGAGATACGGGAATAGGCATGAGCAAGGAATTTTTAGGACATATATTTGAACTTTTCGCCCGTGAGTACAATACGACAAACAGCGGTATACAGGGAACGGGACTCGGCATGGCGATAACGAAAAATATTGTAGACCTCATGAACGGCACTATTGAAGTAAACAGCGAGCAGGGCAAGGGAACGGAAGTGGTTATAAGGTTCATGTTTCGCATAGATTCAGAGAAAACCCGAATGAAAGACAGCCTTCCCGACGTTGCCGAGCCTGAAAATATCTTTGCGGAAAAGCAGAGCAGTAATGTGCGGATTCTTCTTGTGGAGGATAATGAGCTTAACCGTGAGATAGCGACGGAAATTCTCGGCGAAGTGGGTTTTACGTCGGACGTTGCGGAAAACGGCGAAGTAGCTGTAAAAATGCTTTCGGAGTCGGGGCGTGGCTATTATGGAGTTGTTCTCATGGATATACAGATGCCCATAATGAACGGCTATGAAGCAACAAAGGCTATACGCCGTCTCGCAGATAAAAAACTTGCAACGATACCGATTATTGCAATGACGGCAAACGCTTTTGCGGAGGACGAGCAGGAAGCACTTAAAAGCGGTATGAACGGACATCTTGCAAAGCCGATAGACATAAAAAAACTTGTTGATATGCTGAATAAATACAGCGACAGTTAAAAAAAATCCCCCTCGGAAATCATCTGAGGGGAAATTTTTATGTGTGTGTGATTTTTTTTATTTCTTTGTATCTCCGTGGCAGACTTTGGAACTCGGACAGTTTTCGCAACCGCAACCGCATGACGATTTGCCTTTTTTCTTGTCTGCTATAATTTTTAATATAATCGCCGTAATTACCGCAAGGACAATAAGTCCGACCAGAATCGTTCCCGCATTTTCAGTAATAAAATTCATAATTCCGCCTTAAGCCTTTACGGCTTTTGAACCGAGACCCGTACTTTCCTTGTAAGGTCTGAAGAGCATATAGAGCATGAATAAAATGAAAATTACTGCAACCGCAAGACCGATTATATTTAAATTTCCGCTTATTGCCGAGCCAATCTGATAGACGATAAGCGAAACGGCATATGCAAAACTGCACTGATAGCCGATAGCAAACCATGTCCACTTTGCGTTATTCATTTCACGCTTTATAGCACCAATAGCCGCAAAGCACGGAGCGCAGAGGAGGTTGAATATGAGGAACGAGAATGCGGAAACAGCAGTATAAGTTGCGGAGAGCTGAGACCATATTTCGTCGCCGTTTTCGGAAATCTCACCGCCGAAGTGGTAGAGTGTACCGAAAGTTGCAACAACGTTTTCTTTTGCTATGAGACCCGTAACCGTAGCGACAGAGGCTTTCCAGTCACCCCAGCCGAGCGGAATAAATATCCATGCAAAGAGACCGCCGATTTTTGCGAGTATGGAGTTATCGAGATTTTCAGTCATTCCGAAAGAGCCGTTTTCAAAGCCGAATCCCTGTAAAAACCAAAGTACGACAGTTGAAAGAAGGATTATAGTACCAGCTTTTTTAATGAAAGACCAGCCACGCTCCCACATGGAACGCATAACGTTGCTGAAAGTCGGCATATGATAGGCAGGTAGTTCCATTACAAAGGGTGCGGGGTCGCCGGAAAACATTTTTGTCTTTTTAAGCATTATTCCGGAGACGATAATTGAGAGAACGCCTATGAAGTAAGCCGAAACGGCAACCCAGCCCGAGTTGCTGAAGAACGCACCTGCGATAAGTCCGATAATGGGAAGTTTAGCACCGCACGGAATAAAAGTTGTAGTCATGATAGTCATACGTCTGTCACGTTCGTTTTCGATTGTACGGCTTGCCATTACGGCAGGAACGCCACAGCCAGTGCCGATAAGCATGGGAATGAATGACTTGCCTGAGAGACCGAATTTCCTGAATATTCTGTCCATTACAAATGCTATTCTCGCCATATATCCGCACGATTCGAGGAACGCAAGGAATATGAACAGCACAAGCATCTGCGGAACGAAACCGAGTACAGCACCCACACCGCCTATTATTCCGTCAACAATAAGGCTCTGCAACCATTCCGCACAGTTGATATTTTCGAGAAAACCGCTGACGGCGTTCGGAATCCATTCCCCGAAAAGAACATCATTAGTCCAGTCGGTACACCACGAGCCGACAGTTGTTATAGAAACATAGTAGACAATAAACATGATAACCGCAAAAATCGGCAGTGCAAGGAATCTGTTTGTAACAACCTTGTCTATCTTATCGGAGACCGTAAGACCGCCCTTGTTTTTCTTTTTATAACAGCCCTTGATTACGGAAGCTATATATATGTAGCGTTCATTCGTGATAATGCTTTCTGAATCGTCGTCCATTTCCGTTTCTGCGTTCTGAATATCTTTTTCGATATGATTACGGATATTTTCAGGAATGTGAAGTTTTTCAAGAACTTTTTCGTCTCTCTCGAAAATTTTTATGGCATACCACCTTTGCTGTTCCTCAGGCAAATCATGTAGTACAGCCTCTTCAATGTGTGCTATTGCATGTTCCGCACAACCGCTGAAACTGTGTTGCGGTACTGTATGCCTGCCCGACTTTGCAACCATTATTGCCTTTTTAACTGCCTCATCTATGCCAGTACCCTTTAGTGCGGATATTTCTGCCACCTGACAGCCGAGGGATTTTCCGAGACTTTCCGTATCTATCTTGTCGCCGTTTCTCCTCACAACGTCCATCATGTTTATCGCAATCACAACTGGTATTCCTAATTCCGTAAGCTGTGTTGTGAGATATAAATTTCTTTCAAGATTTGTTCCATCGATAATATTAAGTATTGCGTCGGGTCGCTCGTCTATGAGATAATTTCTTGCCACAACTTCTTCAAGTGTATAAGGTGACAGCGAATAAATTCCAGGGAGGTCTGTTATTATAACTTCCTTGTTGCTTCTTAGTCTGCCCTCTTTCTTTTCGACAGTAACTCCGGGCCAGTTTCCTACAAACTGATTAGAACCCGTAAGGGCGTTGAAAAGCGTTGTTTTTCCGCAGTTTGGGTTGCCTGCTAACGCTATTTTTATTCCCATATTCAAAAAATCCTTTCCGAAAAAATTATTCCACTTCAATCATGTCCGCATCGGCTTTTCTGAGTGACAGTTCATAGCCCCTTACGGTTACTTCGATAGGGTCGCCGAGAGGTGCAACCTTGCGGACATATATTTCTGTACCTTTTGTTATTCCCATATCCATGATACGTCTTTTTATTGCACCGACTCCCGAAAGTTTCCTGACGGTTACGGTCTGTCCTGTTTTAACATCTTTTAGTGTCATGAAAAAAATCCTCCTTAAATAATAATTTTCATAGCCATTTCCTTGCTTATTGCAACTCTTGACTCTTTTACATTTACAATGAGATTTCCGCCTATTTCGTTTATAACGGTTACAGTACCGCCACACACAAAGCCGAGACTTTCAAGAAATTTTTTCGTTTCGGGATTTCCGCCAACTTTCTTTATTATGTTTTCCTCGCCTGACTGAGCCATTGTTAAAGGCACGGCAAATCACTCCTTTTAAGATATTATTCACTTTAATTATATTAGCATATACTAACGAAAATGTCAATAGCTGAGGAAAAAATTTGTAATCAGCAACAAAAAAATAAAGTTTGTCGTCTCTAACTTATGCACTTTTACGAATATTAATCTTGACATATCGTACAGAATATGATATAATACTGTAGAAATTATTATAATATTATCAGAAGGAATGATATTATGCTACAGGATATTATGCCGAAAAAACTTGATAATCACTATTCAGCCGATATAACCCCCGAAAAAAACAGCGTCTTTTTTCATTTCATTGACGGAGAAGTCCTGATAAATGAAGAATCTTTTTCGCTTCCGACCTATGATGTTTTCAGTTCTGCGGAACACACTGTATATTTGTTTTCTATAGGAAAAATCCACTATTTCCTTGCACGTGACAAGGAAGTGAAAATCCCGAACGGCTATTCCTACAGAAACATAAAAACTCTCAGGCAGTCTCTCACACAGGAAGATTTTTTTGCATTGTTTACGGCTTATCACCTCTGCGAATGGTATCGCTCAAACTGTTTCTGCGGACGTTGCGGACAGCATACGGAAATATACCGTGCGGAGCGTGCATTAAGGTGTACGGGTTGCGGAAAACTCATTTATCCACGTCTTAATCCTGCCGTTATAGTCGGCGTTACGGACGGCGACAGACTGCTTATAACACGATATGTCAAAAACAGGGGAGTGGCTTACAATGCCCTTGTTGCAGGATTTACAGAAATCGGCGAAACTTTTGAAGAAACCGTAAGCCGTGAGGTTATGGAAGAAGTTGGAATCAGGGTGAAAAATATCCGTTATTACAAGTCTCAGCCGTGGGGATTTTCGGGCGGTATTCTTGCGGGATTTTTCTGCGAAGCAGACGGCAACAGCATTACTCTTGACGAAAGCGAACTCAGCAGTGCAGTATGGACGGAAAAAGCTGATATTTCAGGACAGCCCGATGACTACAGCCTTACAAACGAAATGATGATGTATTTCAAAAACTCCTGATTATAAAACGATTTAGCATTATTTACAAAATGTTTATTGACACGTGGCTATAATTGTGGTAGAATTAAATTATTAATTAAATTTTGAATCGGAGATTAATATGAAAATCAGAAAATTTATATCGTTGCTGTGTTTTCTGTCTCTCGTCTGCACAGGCTGTGGAAATTCAGGCTCTGAAAAAAAGTCGGAAACAAGCCCAGAAAAGCCTGTTGCCATAACTATATGGCACTACTACAATGGTGTACAGCAGGAAAATTTTGACAACGCAGTAAAGGAATTTAACGAGACGGCAGGGCATGACAAGGGCATTGTCGTTGAGGCTTACGGCAGGGGAAGCATAAGCGAATTATCTGATGATATTCTTGCTTCTATCCGTCAGGACGCAGGGGCGGACGATATTCCCGATATGTTCACAGCTTATTCCGAGACTGCATATACAGCCGACAAGCTGGGCATGGTTGCGGATTTGTCGGGGTATTTTACGGAAGACGAGCTTTCGCAGTATGTTGACGGCTATATCGAAGAGGGCTATATAAATGCGGAAGACTGTCTCAAAATTTTTCCGACAGCCAAAAGCACTGAAGTAATGATGCTTAACATGACGGACTGGGAGAAGTTCGCAGAGTCGGAAAATGTCACGCAGGACGCTCTTAAAACTTGGGAGGGCGTTGTTGAGACAGCCGAAAAATATTATAACTATACGGACAGTTTAACGCCTGACGTGGAAAATGACGGAAAGGCTTTTTTCGGACGTGATTCGGTCGCAAATTATATGTTTGTCGGTGCTAAACAGCTCGGGGCGGAGTTGATAACGGAGAATAACGGCGATTTTTCCCTTAATATAGACGAAAATACAGTGCGGAAACTCTGGGAGAATTATTATGTTCCGTATGTAAAAGGCTATTTCACGGCACAGAGCCGTTACAGGAGCGACGATGCGAAAATAGGCGAGATTATAGCACTAATATGCTCGACCACGGGTACGGCTTATTTTCCCGATTCAGTGACGATTGACGATGATTATTCCTATCCTATCGAGGCGGTTGTTATGCCCGTCCCGAATTTTGAGGGAACAGACCCTTGCATTGTACAGCAGGGTGCAGGAATGGTTGTAACGAAGTCCGACGAAAAAACCGAAAAAGCCTGTACTGAATTTCTGCGTTGGTTTACGGAAGATGAACGCAATATAGGATTTTCCGTCGGCTCGGGGTATATGCCCGTAAAGAAAGACGCAAACGATGCGGAGCTTATCTTGTCGGGAGTTTCAGGCAACGAAGAGGAAAACAAAATTTTGCTTGAATCTCTGAAAATCGCTATCGACGAAATAAAAAGCTATAATCTCTACACGGTAAAACCTTTTGAAAACACTGCAAATACAAGGGATTTTATAGGCGATTTTATCCATGATTCAGCCGTTTCCGCACATGAAGAGGCACTGGCGAGAATTGAAAGCGGTGAGGACAGGGAAGAAATTATGGACGAGATGACTTCGGACGAGGCTTTTAATAAATGGTTTGACGAGTTTTCGGCAGGTCTGCACACGGTTTCGGCTCTTTGAAGG
>CAMWQJ010000060.1 GCA_947176415.1 uncultured Ruminococcus sp.
TTGATTACCTTTTCAATTGGTATATCAGGTAATTTAGCCATAATAAATCCCTCCTGAGTAATTTATAGATATATTATATCATAAAATTCCACATATTTCAATATTTCAGAATAATTCTTTAATACTGTATACACAATTTTTCTATTGACAAAATATAGCGTTGGGTTTATAATTAAGTTGGAGGAATATACTCTTAAATCTATAGAAACAAATGGAGGAAATATGGACATTATCATTGTAGGGTGCGGAAAAGTCGGTCTCACGCTTGCGGAAGTCCTCAGCGAAGAACATAATGTTACTGTTATCGACCAAAACGAAACCCTGATAGAGAGTGCTGTAAATGACTTTGATATCATGGGCATAACAGGAAACTGTCTGCAAACAAGCATTCTCGAAGAAGCAAACGTTGACAGAACGGATATATTCATTGCCGTGACTGATTCGGACGAGGTGAATATATTATCGTGCCTTTTCGCAAAGGAACTAAAGGCACGGCACTGCATAGCAAGAGTGAGAAACCCGCAGTTTGACAAACAGCTTGTTTTTATGAGAGACAACCTCAAAATAAGCATGATGGTTAATCCCGACTACAACGCAGGAAACGAGATAGCCAAAATTCTGAGATACCCCGAGGCGATAAATATCGAGTCATTCGCAAAAGGAAGAGTAGACCTTGCGGAAATAAGAATAACGAAAGACAGCATACTTGACGGCGTTGTACTCAATCATCTTTCGAGACGGCTTAGACTTGACGTGCTTATCTGTGCAGTTGTAAGAGACAACGAACTTATCATACCTGACGGAAACTTTATGCTGAGAGCTGGCGACAAGATTCATATGACGGCTTCGCATAGTGCAATGGTGAAATTTTTCAAGAGTATAAGTGCATCATACCGTGAAAAGAGGGTCAAGACCGCCGTGCTTATAGGTGGCGGACGTGTTGCATATCACCTTGCACAGCAACTTATTGAAATGGGCGTTAAGGTGAAAATTATTGAGATAGACTATAACAGATGTCTTGAATTAAGCCAGCGTCTGAACAAGGTTAATATATCGTGTGCGGACGGCACAGACCACGATGTGCTTGTGGAGGAAAGAGTATACGACGCAGACGCAGTTGTAACGCTTACGGGCATAGACGAGGAAAATATTTTACTGTCTCTCCTTGCGAAAAACAACGGTGTGGAAAAAGTAGTTACGAAAGTAAACAGAATGAATCTTATACAGCTTTCCGATACTCTCGACCTCGACAGCATTATATCCCCGAAGTCAATAACGGTGAATCAAATTTTACAATACGTCCGTGCAAAGCAGAATGCCAAAGGCAACAACATAACTACCCTTTACCGCCTTGTCAATGACAAACTCGAGGCTATAGAGTTTGTAATAAGGAGCGACCAGAATCCCTACCTCAATACTCCCCTGAAAAAACTTAAACTCAGAAAAGGAATACTAATAGCAAGCATAGTAAGGGGAAATGAACTCATCATACCAAAGGGCGATGACTGTCTTAAACTGAATGACAGCGTTGTTATCGTAACTACCACAAAGGGACTCAACGACCTGAAGAATATCTTTGAATAGGGTGAACTCGGCTATATGAACTACAGAATGATTTTATATATCATGGGACAGATTCTGAAAGGCGTGGGACTTTTTATGTTGCTTCCGATAATTGTCGGATTTATTTACGGCGAACAGCACGTTGTCACATCTTTCGGAATACCGTTTTTGTTTCTTATGATTATTTCCTTTGCCCTTACTGTGAGAAAGCCGAAAGATAATTCTATCTTCTCAATTGAGGGATTCGTCAGCGTTGCAGGCTCGTGGATTGCCATGTCTGTCATCGGCTCTGTGCCGTTTATGATTTCGGGAGAGATTCCGAATTTTTCAGACGCTTTATTTGAAACGGTTTCGGGTTTCACAACGACGGGTGCTACAATTCTCAGCGACGTTGAATCGATGTCGAAGTCATGTCTTTTCTGGAGGGCGTTTACTCACTGGATAGGCGGAATGGGAATACTTATGTTCGTCATTGCCATTATGTCAAGCAACGATTCAAGAACAATGCACATGATGAGGGCGGAATGTGCAGGACCAAAAGTGGGCAGGCTTGTTTCAAAATCAAGATTTTCCGCAAGGATTCTGTACGGAATATATATATTCCTGACCGTTGCTGAAACGATAATGCTACTCCTCGGCGGTATGCCACTCTATGATGCTATAATTCATGCCTGTTCGTCTGCCGGCACGGGCGGTTTTTCGATATGGAGCGACAGCATAGCACATTATAACAGTCTCTATATAGAAATGGTGATAGCTGTATTTGTTATTCTTTTCGGCGTCAATTTCAATCTGTATTATTATATTCTTATCGGCAAATTTTCACTCGCCTTTAAAAATGAAGAATTGCGTACCTATTTCGGCATTATAGCAACTGCAACGGCTTTAATCACGCTTAATGTAATGGATATGTACGATTCTTTAGGCGAAACACTGAGACATACTTTCTTCATGGTTGCTTCAACTATAACGTCAGCGGGATTTGCAACCGCAGACACGGGGCAATGGTCGGTATTCTCGCAGACCTTGCTTATAATGCTTATGTTTGTCGGTTCTTGTGCAGGCTCTACAGGCGGTGGCATGAAAGTTTCAAGAATAATCATTCTTTTCAAAACCGGCATAAAGGAACTTAAATACATTGTAAACCCACGTGCAGTGGCAACAGTAAAAATGGACGGAAAACCTGTTGAAAGCGACGTGGTAAGGGGTATATCCTCATATTTCATTATATTCATGTTGCTTCTTGCCGTATCGCTGTTGCTTATCTCGCTTGACAACTTTTCTATGGAAGAATCCACCTCGGCTGTAATAACCTGTATGAATAATATAGGATTCGGCGTAGGAAGATTCAGTCCGTCGGGTAATTTAGGCGGTCTCAATAACTTTTCAAAAATCGTCCTCTGCTTTGATATGCTTATAGGCAGGCTTGAAGTATACCCTCTTATAATGCTCTTTGCCTCGAAAAAACATTAAAAAATAAGGAGATGTAAAAAATTTATGAAAACTTTAAAACACAGGCTTTTCGCTTTTATGCTGACTCTGTTGACGACTGTAATGTGCGTTTCAACGCCTTTATATGCCTCATCTGCCAACACTATGTGGATAATGTTCGAGCAAACCTCCGCCGTTGCAGGTCAGGACTTAGCCCTTAATATTATCGCATCAAACCCAGTTGCCATTTCAAGTATGGAAAATCTTGTAGTCGCTATCCCCGAAGGATTTGAATTTAAAGATATATCCGCTGATTCGCCACAGTTCAACGGCACTGTATCTTATGAACTGACACCAAGCGGAAATGAACAACACCTTAAATTTGCCATATCAAGCAACGGCTCTCTCGGTTCTGACAATATCGTTGTAACGCTCTATCTCCATGTATCTGAAAACGCCTCTGGCGATTACTCTTTCAAATGGCTTAACACGAAAAATATAAACTGCTGGACTACCGATAATAAAGCCTATACCGCATCATTTTTTCCTCTGCTTAAACTCCCCGTAAGTAGTTCAGATACACCCGTAACACAGCCGACTAATACCACACAAACTACCCAAACCACTACAACGACAACCACCACTACCACAACAACTACAACAGTAACATATAAATATCAGGTTCAATTTGTTGACGAGCATTATAACGGGTTAGAGGGCGTGCAGTTCAGATTTGTATCAGGTAACCCCAAGGACGATGCTTTTGATACTCAGACATCAAACGGCGGTACTTATATGTACTATATAAACTCCGATACCGCATATGTTGATATAATGTCACTCCCCGACGGATATTATATGGAAAATAACATCACAAGAGTGGATTTATCCGAATATAATTCAGATGTGAAAATAGTTGTCAAATCTGTTGAAACAACAAGCACCTCTACAACCACCACAACCACTACTACAACTACAACAGTAACATATAAATATCAGGTTCAATTTGTTGACGAGCATTATAACGGGTTAGAGGGCGTGCAGTTCAGATTTGTATCAGGTAACCCCAAGGACGATGCTTTTGATACTCAGACATCAAACGGCGGTACTTATATGTACTATATAAACTCCGATACCGCATATGTTGATATAATGTCACTCCCCGACGGATATTATATGGAAAACAACGTCACAAGAGTTGATTTATCCGAGTATAATCCAGACGTAAAAATAGTTGTTAAAGCTGTTGAAACAACAAGCACTTCTACAACCACCACAACCACTACTACATCTACTACAACAGTAACATATAAATATCAGGTTCAATTTGTTGACGAGAAT
Source organism: uncultured Ruminococcus sp. (assembly GCA_947176415.1). Lineage (GTDB taxonomy): Bacteria > Bacillota > Clostridia > Oscillospirales > Ruminococcaceae > Ruminococcus. The sequence goes on from CAMWQJ010000060.1 coordinate 4,336, forward strand.
TATAACGGATTAGAGGGCGTGCAGTTCAGATTTGTATCAGGTAATCCAAATGACGATGCTTTTCCGGTTCAGACATCAAACGGCGGAGTTTATAATTATTTTATAAATTCTGATACTGCATATATTGATATAATATCAGTTCCAAACGGACATTATATGGGAATCGACAGAGTATATTTATCAGGAAACGATTCAGATATAATACCTGTAATATTTCCTGTATTCACAACAACTTTAACAGCAACTTCAACATCAACGACAACAACCACTACTATGCCTTATCCTGTAAAGGTCGAACCTAATATAATTGCTCTTCCGAAAACAGAGTACTCCATAGGCGATGAGCTTGACCTTTCAGACGGTTATTATAACATCAAAACTATAGATAACAACAATATGGAAAGCTACTCAGACAGATATTCCATGGTTAACAACCCTAATGTTGATACTTCTGAATTTGACAGCACAAAACCAGGTACTTACAGAATATATATAAATTATTCAAATAATGGAACGTCCTCACAGACTTATTTTGAAGTAACCATAACTGACAAAACTGAAAGTTTCAAATTAGGCGACGTAAACGAAGACGGTCGTGTAGATTCAGTTGATGCAAGTGCGGTGCTTGCTGAATATGCCAATCTCTCAACAGGCGGAACAGGCACTTTTGACGAAAAGCAGAAGAAATCCGCTGATATAAATGGCGACGGCAAGACGGATTCCGTTGACGCTTCGGGTATCCTTGCTTACTATGCCTTTGCCTCTACAGTGGGCGGAAAATCTTTTGAAGAGTGGCTTTCTGAAAATAATGTATAACTTGACCCGCCAAAAACACCCTTTTAATAGGAAAAAATAACAAATTATAAAGAAATTTACGGCTTTTTTGAGTGAAACACTTGACAAGCCGTATTTTTTCGGTTATAATATATGAGTGTACTTTTATAAGTGCATAGTTTTAAGGAAAAGGAGGAAGAGTATGCCTACATTTAACCAGCTCGTTCGTAAGGGCAGAAAGGATTTGGAAGTAAAGTCCACAGCTCCTGCACTTCAGAAGGGCTATAACGCAAAGAAAAAGGTTCAGATTAACCAGAGTTCACCCCAGAAGAGAGGCGTGTGTACTGCTGTAAGAACTGCTACACCTAAGAAGCCTAACTCAGCTATGAGAAAGATTGCCAGAGTAAAGCTCACTAACGGTTACGAAGTTACTTCCTATATCCCAGGTATCGGACACAATCTTCAGGAACACAGCGTTGTTCTCATAAGAGGCGGACGTGTTAAGGACCTCCCCGGTGTGCGTTATCACATCATAAGAGGTACTCTCGATGCACAGGGCGTTGCTAATCGTAATCAGGCTCGTTCAAAGTACGGTGCAAAGAGACCTAAGAAAAAGTAATTCTTTCTTAACTAAAAGACAGGCAGGTCTTTGAAACTGCTGAAAAATAGGATAACTACTACCGCCGATGGTGCGGAGATTTTATATATATTTATTGAAATCCTCTGCATTGGCTCGGCAAGCCTGACCGGTGAAGTCATGCCCGAAGTCAAGGGCAGTAATCGGTGAGGTCTGAGTACCTATGAATTCATGAATCTATGTGAAGGAGGGAAGCGAAAATGCCAAGAAGAGGTAATATCGCAAAGCGTGATGTATTACAGGACCCTGTATACAACTCAAAGCTCGTTACACGTCTCATTAATAACATAATGCTCGACGGTAAAAAGGGCGTTGCACAGAAAATTGTTTATGGTGCTTTTGAAATAGTAGCTGAAAAGACAGGCAAGGACGCACTCGAAGTCTTTGAACAGGCTATGGAAAATATCATGCCTGAACTTGAAGTAAAGGCTCGTCGTCTCGGTGGTGCTACTTATCAGGTGCCTATGGAGGTAAGACCGGAAAGACGTCAGACTCTCGGTCTCAGATGGATTACAAAGTATTCCAGAGAGAGAAACGAAAAAACAATGAAAGAAAGACTCGCCGGTGAAATCCTCGACGCTATGAACGGCACGGGCGGTGCTTGCAAGAAGCGTGACGATACACACAAAATGGCAGAGGCAAACAAGGCATTTGCCCATTACCGTTGGTAAGCGTCTAAAAGGAGGATTATTATGTCAAGAGATTGTTCACTTGAAAATACAAGAAATATCGGCATAATGGCTCACATCGACGCAGGTAAGACCACCACGACGGAACGTATTCTTTACTACACGGGCGTAACCTATAAAATAGGCGAAACTCATGAGGGAGCTTCCGTTATGGACTGGATGGAGCAGGAAAAAGAAAGAGGTATCACAATTACTTCTGCTGCTACTACCTGCTACTGGGCTGGACATCGTCTCAATATCATTGACACCCCCGGACACGTTGACTTCACTGTTGAAGTTGAACGCTCGCTCCGTGTGCTTGACGGTTCTGTAACTGTTCTTTGTGCTAAGGGCGGTGTTGAGCCACAGTCTGAAACTGTATGGAGACAGGCTGATAACTACAAAGTACCCCGTATGGCTTATGTAAATAAGATGGACATAATGGGTGCTGATTTCTATCGTGTCGTTGACATGATGAAAGACAGACTTAAATGTAATGCCGTTCCGATTCAGCTTCCTATCGGTGCTGAAGATGATTTCAGAGGTATTATCGACCTCGTTGAAATGAAGGCTTATGTTTATTATGATGACCTCGGAAAAGATATCCGTGTTGAAGAAATCCCCGAGGACATGAAAGAAAAGGCACAGGAATACCACGAAGCAATGATTGAACACGTCGTTGAACAGGACGACGAACTTATGGAAAAGTATTTCAGCGGTGAGGAACTCTCAATAGAGGAAATCAAGACCGTTATCCGTAAGGCAACTATCGCAAACCACATGGTTCCTGTAACCTGCGGTACTTCATATAAGAATAAGGGCGTTCAGAAACTTCTTGACGCTATCATTGACTATATGCCGTCACCGCTTGACGTTCCTGCTATCAAGGGCGTTAATCCAGATACTGACGAAGAAGAAGAAAGACCGTCTTCAGATGACGAGCCATTCTCCGCTCTCGCTTTCAAGATTGCTACCGACCCGTTCGTCGGCAAGCTCGCATTCTTCCGTGTTTACTCAGGCGTTATCAATCAAGGTGATACGGTTCTCAATGCCACAAAGGACAACAGAGAGAGATTCGGACGTATCGTGCAGATGCATTCAAATCACAGAAAAGACCTCACAACCGTTTATTCAGGCGATATCGCCGCTGCTGTAGGTCTTAAAAATACAACCACAGGTGATACGCTCTGTGACGAAAAACACCCGATTATCCTTGAATCTATGGAATTTCCAGAGCCTGTTATTCAGCTTGCTATCGAGCCTAAGACAAAGGCAGGTCAGGAAAAAATGGGTATTGCCCTCGCAAAACTCGCTGAGGAAGACCCGACTTTCAAGACATGGACAGACGAAGAAACGGGTCAGACTATCATCGCCGGTATGGGTGAACTTCACCTCGACATCATCGTTGACAGACTTCTCCGTGAATTTAAGGTAGAAGCCAACGTCGGTGCTCCGCAGGTTGCATTTAAGGAGACTATCAAAGGCTCTGCTGATGTTGACAAGAAGTACGCTCGTCAGTCAGGCGGTAAGGGACAGTACGGTCACGTTAAAATCCGTGTATCACCCAATGAATCAGGCAAGGGCTATGAGTTCAAAAATTCCGTTGTCGGCGGTGCTATTCCAAAGGAATATATTCCCGCTGTTGACAAGGGCATACAGGGTGCTATGAAGTCTGGTATCCTCGCAGGATATGAAGTTGTTGACATCAAGGTTGAACTTTATGATGGTTCATACCACGAAGTTGACTCCTCGGAAATGGCTTTCCAAATTGCCGGTTCAATGGCATTCAAGGAGGCTATGGAAAAGGCTACACCTGTACTCATGGAGCCTATCATGAAAGTTGCCGTTATAGTTCCAGATGACTATACGGGTACAGTTATCGGCGACCTCAGCTCACGCCGTGGTCAGATTCAGGGACAGGAGTCCAGAACGGGTACTGTTCAGGTTGACGCACTCGTTCCGCTTGCTGAAATGTTCGGCTATACAAGCGACCTCCGTTCAAATACTCAGGGTCGTGGTCAGTACACTATGGAACCCCACAGCTATCTTGAAGTTCCGAAGAGCATCGCTGAAAAGATTATGGCAAACAGAGGCAAAAACTAATGAAAAATCTTGTGTTTTGAGGAATATTTTTCTTCAGAACACTTGAATTTATTCAAATAACCTGCTATAATATATTTACAGGTTACTGTATTTTCTATTTAAAGGAGGAAATTTCCAATGGCTAAGGCTAAATTTGAAAGAACAAAACCCCATGTAAACATTGGTACTATCGGTCACGTTGACCATGGTAAGACAACTCTTACTGCTGCTATCACAAAGACTCTCGCAATGAAGGGTCAGGCAAAGTATGAGGCTTACGACATGATTGATAAGGCTCCCGAAGAGAGAGAGCGTGGTATCACAATCAATACTGCTCACGTTGAGTATGAGACAGATGCACGTCACTATGCTCACGTTGACTGCCCCGGTCACGCTGACTACGTTAAGAACATGATTACAGGTGCTGCTCAGATGGACGGTGCTATCCTCGTAGTTGCTGCTTCTGACGGTCCTATGGCTCAGACAAGAGAGCATATTCTTCTCGCTCGTCAGGTTGGCGTTCCTGCAATCGTTGTATTCATGAACAAGGCTGACCAGGTTGACGATGAAGAACTTCTCGAACTCGTTGAAATGGATATCCGTGACCTCCTCTCATCTTATGAGTTCCCTGGAGACGATACACCTATTATCAAGGGTTCAGCTCTCGCAGCTCTTAACGCTCCCGACGACATCAGCGACCCCGCTTATGCTCCTATCATCGAACTCATGAACGCTGTAGACGAATTTATCCCCAGCCCTGAGAGAGACGACGCTAAGCCGTTCCTTATGCCTATCGAAGATACTATGACAATTTCAGGTCGTGGTACTGTTGTTACAGGTAGAGTTGAAAGAGGACGTCTCAACGTTAATGAACAGGTTGAAATCGTTGGTCTTTCCGACGAAAAGCAGACAACAGTTGTTACAGGTCTTGAAATGTTCAGAAAGACTCTTGACTTCTGTGAAGCTGGTGATAACGTTGGTGCTCTTCTCCGTGGTATCACAAGAGACCAGGTTGAAAGAGGACAGGTTCTCTGTAAGCCCAACTCAATCCATCCGCACACAAAGTTTGCTGGTCAGGTTTACGTTCTTAAAAAGGAAGAAGGCGGTCGTCATACTCCGTTCTTCAACAACTACAGACCTCAGTTCTATTTCAGAACAACAGACGTTACAGGCGTTGTTACACTCCCTGCTGACAAGGAAATGTGTATGCCTGGCGATAATGTTGCAATGAACGTTGAGCTTATTACTCCTATCGCTATTGAAGAGGGTCTCCGTTTCGCTATCCGTGAGGGTGGCAGAACAGTTGGCTCAGGCGTTGTAACTGCTATTAACGAATAAGTTTTTTCATATCCTCAAAAAAGGCTGTCGATTAGTTTCGGCAGTCTTTTTGTTGTATCAATAAAATTATATAAAAATACTGCCGAATTTTTCCATTCCGACAGTAATTATTGATTATCCAAAAGTCCTGAAAAAAACACCTGACATCTGGTCATATGTAGGCGGATATTCATTTGAGCAATATGTTTCATGAACCGAACCATCTGTAAATTTAACAATAATCTCATCACCGCCCCCATCTTCTGCTTCCATAAAATATTCTTCTTCCCAATCAAAAAAACCATATATATTAGCTTTTTCTATAAAATCTTCGGCTTCTTTATCAGTAAAACCATAACAGGAAGTCTCAGTTTCGTCCCACCCTTCATGTTTATAAGAAACTGTCTTATTTATAAAGTCAACTGTGTAATACCAGTCATCTTGAAAAAGATTATCATATAAATTCCATTCTATGCTTTCAACGTCGCTGACTTTTACTTTGGTAACTTCCACATCTTCGGTATTTATATTAAAATATGCAAAACAAAATACTAATACAGTAACTAAAATTAAACAAATAAAGACGATTTTTCTTTTGATTCCTTTCATATTTACCTCCATTATATAAATAAAAAACGGAAACTCTTAAAGTTTCCGTTAAAAGTGCCGGCATCGATATAATTTCCCGGGTCGTCTCCAACCAAGTATCCTCTA
>CAMWQJ010000061.1 GCA_947176415.1 uncultured Ruminococcus sp.
TGATTGAGGGGTAGCATTCACAGAAAGTTTATAATAATTGCACCAAAGAAAACTTTGGTGCAATTATTATAAGAATTTGAGAGGAGGTTATTATTTTTCATTAAAAAGACCGATTACGTATATATAACGCAGTCGGTCTTTGATTTTACAGTTCAAGCTGATTTATATCTGTGAGGTCTCTGGCGAGTCTTCCGGCTGTCGGTATGCACTTTGCACGATATTTTTCAAGTCCGCTGATTTTTTCGTCATCTGAAATAATTTCAGCTGAAATAAGTGTGCAGTTTTTCCTCAGCGTAATAACCTGAACGCCCTGGGAGTCTCTCGTGACTTTCGGAAGAATCATAGCCGTATTGAAAACAAGAGCGTGTCCGCCTGAACTTCTTACCAGTATATCGCAGTCGTCTGCAATAAACAATGCCTCGATAAGTCCTGACTTATCGGAGTATGCTTTGGTAAGCTTTTTTCTGTTGGTTTTGGTTTCATAAGATTTGAGAGGCACTTTTGAAGCCTTGCCGTTTTCAAAAAAGAAAATCATATAACCATTATAGTCGGAAGTAACAACGAGAGATTTAAGATTCTCCTGCTCATCAAATGACAGTCTGGCAGGAATATAGTCGCCCATAACACTTGCTTTTGCATCGTCAAATGCACTTGCCTTTGATTTATAAGCCTGTGCCTTGTCGGAAAAGAATATAAGTTCTGTCTTGTTGGTTGCCTCAAAAGACTGGCTTATATAATCCCCCTCCTTCAGTTTCTGCTCGCTGTTCATTCGGAGGGACTGCGGTGTTATTTTCTTGAAATACCCGCTTGCCGATACAAAAAGATGTACAGGATAATCGGGTGTATCGTCTGCTGTCTCCTCGTCTGCAATATCAGACTGATAATAAAAAAGCGTCTTTCTCGGCTTACCGTAATTCTTTATAACGTCACGGAGTTCCTTTATAATAATTCTGCGTATTTTCTTTCTGTCCCTGAGGATTTCCTCCATTTCGGCTATGTCCTTTTTAAGCCTGTCAACCTCTTCCAAACGGCGGATTATATATTGTTTATTGATATTACGGAGCTTTATTTCAGCTACATACTCCGCCTGTACCGTATCAATCTCAAAAGCCTGCTCCAGATTTCTTATTACTTCCGACTCTGTTTCCGTTTCACGTATTATTTTAATGGCTTTGTCAAGGTCAAGAAGTATCTTTGCGAGTGCCTCAAGAAGATGTAGTTTATTTTTTCTGTCTGTTAAATCATGGTGCGTCCTGCGTTCTATGCACTCTTCCCTAAATGCCGTCCACTCCGTAAGAATTTCCCTTACTCCCATGACTTTCGGCGTTCCTGCAATAAGTATATTGAAATTACACGGATAACTGTCCTGCAAAGGTGTAAGCCTGTAGAGTTTCTGCATAAGCCTGTCGGGGTCTGTTCCTCTTTTCAGGTCTATGGCTATTTTAAGTCCGTCTATATCCGTCTCGTCCCTTATATATGAAACTTCCCTTATCTTTCCTGCCTTTACAAGTTCAATTATCTTGTCTATCACAGCTTCAACCGTCGTCGTGTAGGGTATCTGCGTAATCTCTATACAGTTTGACGGCTTGTCGTATCTGTACACGGAACGAACTTTTATACTTCCCCTGCCCGTCTCATATATCTTGCGGAGTTCGTTTTCATCGTAAAGCATAAGCCCACCGCCTGGAAAATCTGCTCCCTTCAGTGTTTCGAGTATATCGTGATTCGGATTTTTCATAAGTTCTATTGTAGTTTCGCATATCTCTGTCAGGTTGAAAGGGCATACATTGCTTGCCATTGATACCGCTATGCCCGTATTTGAGTTTACAAGAACTGTCGGGAACGTCGCCGGAAGAAGAGTCGGCTCCTGCATAGTGTTATCATAGTTAGGGACAAAATCAACTGTTTCCTTGTCTATGTCACGGAAAAGTTCGTTGCATATCTTTTCGAGCTTTACTTCCGTATATCGTGGAGCAGCAAAATGCATTTTGCTTGAATAAGCCTTGCCGAAATTTCCCTTTGAATCAATGTACGGGTGAAGCAGAGACTCGTTTCCTCTCGTCATTCTTACAAGAGTTTCATATATAGCCTGGTCGCCGTGCGGATTGAGTTTCATTGTCTCGCCGACTACGTTTGCCGACTTTGAACGCTCTTTATCAGGGCTGAGAAGTCCCCTTTTATACATCATATACAGCAACTTTCTGTGAGACGGCTTAAAACCGTCTATTTCAGGCAACGCCCTTGATATTATTACGCTTATTGCATAAGGCATATAGTTTTTTTTCAGGGTATCGGTTATCTTTTCGTCTACTATACTCCCCGACCCCTCTATATATGCTTCATGCTTAAAAACTGTCTTCCTTGTCTGCTGTACTTTTTTTCCTGCCATTTCCTTTCAAAATCTCCTTTTATTTATTCTTTTTGTGCATGATTTACAGTGCATATACCGTCCCGATACGAGCCTATTTGTGTATTATGCACAATATTTTTATACTCCGAATACTGAACAGCTATTCTGTTTTCGGGGCTGACATCAAACATATACAGAAAAACCGTAAAGGCATATTCAAGCGGTTTCATAAGTATATATACTATATCCGCTCTTGTCTGTGTTGTTATATGCCTTGAAAGAGGATAGCCGTATTTGTTATAGAAATTTCTGATTCTGCGGTGAGCCGTCGGCATAAGTTCGTGTATCAAATCTTCAAAGGCATTGGCAACAAGAAGCTGTCTGTTGACTATTATCTTATGATTAAGTCTTATGCCATAACGCAGAGGCTTTACTATCTTTTTATGTCCGCCCGACGCAACGGTACAAAGATAATGCCCGTCATACTCCAAGGGCGGTGGCGGTATCTGAGTGGAGAAAGTCCAGTCCGCCGTCATAGTGAACGCTTTTATAAAGCCGTCCGCACCTTGTCCGAGAAGTATATAGAGTATCTCACATACCGCAACTATCGGCAGTATAAGAATAAAGCTGAATTTTGTCATTCCCGATATGGTAGACATTATTTTATGCAGTTTCTCCCCTGCCCTGCTCCTGAATACCGTTTCTCTCTCGTTGGCAAGTCTCACCTGCTCCGTTATGTGAAATCTTATCCGCCGTGCCGTTATAAGAATCAGATTGAAATAATACAGGTAAAGCATGATATGTGATATCTCAAAATGCTTTATCATCTGCACGTATCTCAAAGCACCCAGCACAAGCAAAAGAGTGCTGAAAGCCACGGAGAATGCAGATATAAGCGGAGGGGTCTTTTCAGGCTTTTTCAGGCACAAAGTAAACAAGCCGATTATTCCCGCAAACATGACTATATCTATTATTGTGCTGTAATCGCTGTTTAACATTTCGTGCAACTCGTCAAAATATATTGCTTCTGTATAGTTTTTAGCGGTTTCATTGAGAGTAACTCCCTCCAGCAATATATGATACACTCCGCCAATTAATATGGTCATTACGTCTGAATAAACGGAATTAATCCCTTTTACAAGGTGCTTTATATTAAGTCCCGTCATGCAGAACGGAAACCACAAAAAAGGAATGGCAATCAGCAGAACAGTGAAAAAGACCTCAATATCAAAACCGCCGACTATAAAAGCACAAATAAATGCTATAACAGCACTTATTCCAAAATTAAGTTTGTCAGCCTTCGAGATAAGCCCGTCGGGGTTATGGTCTGACTCTTTTATCAGTCCGATATGTATAATCATGGCTATACAAAAAACCGTAAACAATATGAATGTGAACATAATAAATAATCTCCTTTGATTCTGTCAGCTTATATCCGCAAGTTCGAGATAGTCCGCACCGTATTCGGAAATATAGTTCTTTCTGCCCTGCAAATCGTCGCCGAGAAGCATTTCAAAAACCTCCGCCGATTCTGTTATGTCGTCTGCCGTGACTCTTATCAGACGTCTTGTATCCGGATTCATGGTAGTAAGAGACATCATATCAGGCTCGTTCTCGCCAAGACCCTTTGAACGCTGTATAGTATACTTCTTACTGCCAATCATTTTAAGAATGTGTTGTTTTTCCTGCTCCGTATATGCGAAATAGGTTTTTTCCTTTGTATTAATCTCAAAAAGCGGAGACTCTGCTATATATACATATCCTCTTTCTATGAGAGTCGGAGTAAGTCGGTAAAGCATAGTGAGAATGAGAGTGCGAATCTGAAAACCGTCAACATCCGCATCAGTACATATAACAATCTTGCTCCATCTGAAATTGTCTATATTGAAAGTTGAAAGCTCCTTATTAGCCTTGGTATTCACCTCAACGCCACAGCCGAGTATTTTTATAAGGTCGGTGATTATATCACTCTTGAAAATCTTTGTATAGTCGGCTTTCAGACAGTTGAGAATCTTTCCACGCACGGGAATAACCGCCTGAAATTCCGCATCACGTGCGAGTTTTACCGAGCCTAAAGCCGAATCGCCCTCAACTATATATATTTCTCTCCTTGATGTATCTTTTGTACGGCAGTCCACGAACTTTTCAACCATGTTCGCAAGGTCTACAGAGCCTGTAAGTTTTTTCTTTACATTAAGTCTTACCCTCTCCGCATTCTCCCTGCTCCGCTTGTTTATAAGCACCTGTTCGGCAATCTTCTGTGCCTCGTCGGGATTCTCAATAAAGTAAATTTCAAGATTATGTTTCAGAAACTCCGTCATTGTTTCTCTTATGAATTTATTGGTTATGGCTTTTTTTGTCTGATTCTCATAAGATGTCTGCGTGGAAAAAGACGACGAGACAATAACCAGACATTCTTCAACGTCTGCATAGCTTATCTTACTTTCGTTCTTCTGATAGCCGTTATTCTGCTTGATATAGCTGTCAATCTGATAGACAAAGGCACGTTTTACAGCGTCCTCAGGCGAACCGCCATGTTCAAGAAAACTTGAATTGTGATAATACTCCGTAAGCTTTACTTTGTTGGAAAAAGTAACAGCAACATCGAGTTTTACTTTATATTCAGGTTTGTCTTCACGGTCACGCCCTTTCCGTTCCGCACTCCAGTGCTGAACGGAAGTAAGCGTCTTATCCTGTGATATTTCCGAAACATAGTCCGTTATGCCGTTTTCATATATGAACTCGGTTTCCGTAAATCCTCCGTCTTCGTTCTCCGAACGGAACACAAAGAGTATATCAGGATTTACGACAGCCTGTCTCTTGAGAATATCGCAGAAATAATCATCAGATACCGATATATCCGTAAAGACCTCCAAATCAGGTCGCCAGCGTGTTTTTGTGCCTGTCTGCTTACTTCTGCACGGCTCTTTATCAAGACCGCCTATATTATTTCCCTTTTCAAAGTGAAGATTATATTTAAAGCCGTCACGGATTACTTCAACGTCCATGAACTCCGACGAAAACTGAGTTGCACAAAGACCGAGACCGTTAAGACCGAGTGAAAACTCATAGGATTCTGCCGTGTCGTCATATTTTCCGCCTGCATAAAGCTCACAATAGACAAGCTCCCAGTTATAACGCTGTTCGTTGTTATTGAAGTCAACAGGACAGCCACGCCCGAAATCTTCAACCTCTATATCGTTGTTTCTGTAATGAGTTATAATTATCTTGTTTCCATAACCTTCACGGGCTTCATCTATTGAGTTTGAAATAACCTCAAATATTGAATGCTCACAGCCGTCGAGACCGTCCGAGCCGAATATTACAGCGGGACGCTTTCTTACTTTGTCTGCTCCCTTTAACATTGTTATACTGTCGTTGCCGTAGTCATTTTTTTTAGCCATTTTATCTGTACACCTTTCTTTTATATATAAACGTTCCTTATTATGATAACACATTTCAGGGACTTTTGCAAGAGAAATTTTCAAGAAAAAGAACTATTGTTCAAGCCTGCCCTCATAGTATATATGCGGAGGTGTATATATATGTTCATGGAAATTCTGCGTAATATATTTTTCTTTGCCCTTCATGTCGAAGGAAACAGTGCCTTTCCCAAACCCCTTTCCAAAAAAGATGAGGAAGAATGTTTCAGGCAGATGTCGGAGGGCAATAAGTCCGCACGCAACAGACTAATAGAGCATAATTTAAGGCTTGTCGCACATATAGTAAAAAAATACGTTTCAACCGTTCCCGAACAGGACGAACTTATCTCTATAGGAACTATAGGACTTATAAAGGCGGTATCGACATTTGACTATACAAACGGTGCAAAATTCGCCACGTATGCGAGCAGGTGCATAGAAAACGAAATACTTATGAGTTTCCGTTCTGCCCGAAAAACAGCAGGAGATATTTATATAAATGAGCCTGTGGAAACAGACAAGGACGGAACTCCCCTGACGCTTATGGATTTAATTGACGACGGTACGGACATTCACGAACAGGTCGATTTACTTATAAAGTCCCGTCAGCTTTACGATTTTCTCGGCAAATGTCTTGACCAAAGGGAACTCGAAATAATCATCTGCCGTTACGGTCTTTACGGAAACAGTCCGCACACGCAGAGCGAAACTTCAAAAAAACTGAATATATCACGCTCCTATGTCTCACGGCTTGAAAAAAAAGCTATTGAAAAACTCAGGAAAATGTATGACTCAACGCCTTTCTGAAAAAAAATCCGACCTGTATACAAAGGTCGGAATTTTTTTCAATATCTTTGTTTTTTTTCGGCTTTTTTCAGTAGCCTTACATCTTCGCCACTGAATCTCAGATGGGCATACACCGTTGAAAGACGTGATACTATTCTTGATTCATACCGCAGGCTTATTTCCTCATAGTCAAGATTAGTGCTTATTATTGTCGGCTTATTGCGGTTAAGCCGTGTATTTATAATATTATATATCGTTGATGTATAAAAGGGCTTTCTATATTCCGTACCCAAATCGTCTAAAATAAGCAAATCTGACTGTAAAACAAGTTCCGTCTTTTCAAGACTGCTGTTATAGCTGAAATGCTCCTTTTCCATTTCCTGAAGTATATTTATTGTTGAATCATAAATCACGCTGTAGCCTTTTTCAAGCACTTTATTTGCAACGGCAAGCGACAGATGAGTTTTGCCAAGTCCTGTATCTCCTGATATTAGTATACTGTTTGACTGTAGCGAGAAATTTTCGGCGTATCTTTCAAGATATTCAAGATGTTCTTTCATTGTATAGTAATCATCACCTGTATAATATGAAAGTCTGAATGTATCAAAACTCGAAAGTGCAAGCTGTGAATGCCTGTTCATTTCCTTTGCTGAAAGTTCTCTGCAAAGTTTATTGAAACAATCGCACATTGCGTTTTTGTAATATCCCGTATCATTGCATTTACTGCAAGTATAGTGAATATCAAGATAATCGGAACGCTTTCCGTTTTCAATAAGTTTCTGTCTCAGAAGTGCCTGTGCTTCGAGATTCTCCCTTCTAATCTGCTGAATTTTCCTGTATACTATGTCCTTCGGCTGACCTGCTCCGATAACGCTTATGAGTTTTCTGCTTGTGTTGAAAAGCTGTTTGTTGATTTCCATTATCTGTGGAATTTCGCTGTTTACTTCGTCTATACGCCTGTCATTCTCTGATATTGCACGCATACGCCGTGCCTTTATAACGGCGTGTGCCTTTTCAAATATTTCAGGATTCATTTATATTACCTCATAATTATTTACACAGATTTCCTCATATTTCTTTACATCAAACTTCTTCTTTTTTGTTTTGGAAATATTTCTGCCCGAACTCTGATTTAAATCCGTAAGTCTCTGCACTTCCTTCTGTGCGAGTTCAAGAGTATTTATGCCGTCATCTGCCCAGCTCTGTGCCATAGTTTCAACATATCCCAGTTTTGCCTTGTTATTGCCCTTGCAATATCCTATAAGAGTTACAATAGTTTCATAGTCAAGCCCGAGGTTGTTGTAAATCCATATAAGCAGATTCTGCCACGAGGGATTCAGAGTGCCGAGAATGGATTCAACGTGTATAAAGAGCCTATGTAAATCAGGCATTTCCTTAGTCATTTTTTCTATCGCCGTCGGCATAAGATTCTTGCGTAACTTTTTCTTCTCGGCAGTATTTTCAATTATATCGTCCGTGTCGTTCTGCCTCGGCATGAATATATTCGCATTCTGCCAGAAAAGAACCGCATCAGCCACTTCCGCAATGCTTACGCCTGTATTTGCAGATATTTCTTCTTCTGTGCATTTCCTTTCCGAAAACCGCAGAAGATACAGAAGCACCTTTATCTGTCCGCCTGTTGCAAGTTTAAGAAAATTATCCGCAACAACACATGGCACATCAAAAGACTCCATAAAAAACTCCCTCCCCTCTGTATTTTATTAATATTATATCACATTTATTTCTGATTGTCACCGTGCAAATTGTACAATTTTATCCTTGATATTCTGTGAGTATCTGTTCTGCCTGTAAATATCTGTTTTTAAGACTCTCGATTTTTTCTTCCGAAACCGCATTGCCGTCCAGCCTGCTCATATCCGAATTGTGTTTCAAATCAGCAAGTTTTACAGCCCTTGCCACCGGATTATGTTTCAGCCTTTCGATATATTCCGAATACGTCATACTGCCGTCACGTGTAAGAAGTTTCAAAGCCTCGGTAATCTCCTGCGGAAACTCTTTTTCAAGATGTTCCAGAGTAATTTCAGTATCTTCAATTACATCATGCAGAAGTGCCGTACAGGTTGTTGTTTCGTCCGTCATCTGCTCCGCAACGTGATAAGGGTGGAAGATATACGGCACATCGCCCTTGTCGTATTGTCCCTGATGTGCTTCATAGGCAATCTGCATAGCCTTTTTTGTGAGTTCAGTGTAAATCATGCGTGAATACTCCTTAAAACACAGAGCTATGCAGAACTGCACAGCTCAGTGATACTTTATATATTTCAGACCGACGGCTCGAGTGATGACAAGTCCAGCTTGAAAGGTGCGTATCTGCGGAACGAAGATGCGTTCTTTTCGGGAACAATGTCCGCCGAAAGTTTTTCAAGATATTCAACATAATCATCATTGTACTTCAGAAGCTGGAGACTGTATATATAATCCTCCGACCAGTAGTCATCTTCTGTCATGCGTTCCCTGAGGTCTCCTCTGATAATAACATAAAGCGTCTCATCGTCATATTCATAAAGTTCTGCCTTATTCTTTTCAAGTTTATCGAAAACAAACTGTCTGTATTCACGGTCTGCTTTTTCCGAATCTGTTTCTGTTGTTTCCGTCTCCGTATCTTCCGACTCTTCACTGCTGTCTGCTGTTGTTGTCGTATACTTCTGGACAAGACGTTCATTTTCATAAGGGTCTGTAGTAGTTGTTGTCTGAGTTTCGCCCTCTTCTGTTTCAGATGTTGTTGTGGTGGTGGTAGTTGTTGTTTCCTCCTCGTCGTCTGCTGACGTTGTAAGCGTTGCCGAATATTCGTCGTAGTCGTCCATCATCTCATTCATCTTGTACATCTTTTCCATGTTGTCGGACTCTTTATTTACTGTCTTTACATATTCTTCTGCTTTTCTGCGAAGTTTTTTCTGGTCGTCGTCGCTGAGTAGGTCTCCGTTTTCGTCTGTCAGCTTTATCGGGATATACTTCACCCTTGCAAAGTTCTCGTCAAAATAATCCTTGAGTTCTTCTTCAGAACAGCCTTTTTCACCGTCAAAGCCATAATAATAGTCAAAAATATACTTCTGCATATATTCATATTCGCCGTAATAGTTGTTGCCACTGCCCGTCGCACTGATTATCTGCTTTACGGACTCCTTGCCTACTCCGTTTTTGGTATTTATACTGTACTGTTCGGATTCCGTATAATACTCTGCGAGTTCGTCTATTTCGTCAAGTTCTTCCTGTGAAAGCTGTCCGCCTATCCTGTTGAACTCATTTTCAATGCCTGCTATCGTAAGGCAATATTCAGTAGCCTTGTCCTGAATCCAGTCGGAAGCCTCCATATTATCTATGTGGGCATTCTTGACTTCCTTTACTGTCGGTGTTGCACCGTTCTGCTCCTGCAAGATATTTGATGCGTCCCTGTAAGCCTGAATTGTATAGAATATGAACATACCTGAACTTACATCATATCCGCCGGCAGTCATTGCCATTTCAGTTCCCTTGCCGATTGTCGGCGTACAGCCTGTCGCTGTTGCCATAAGTGCAAAAACCGTTGCCGATGCGACAAACTTATTGAAATTCTTCATTTTAAACATTCCTCCGGTTAAGTAAAATTTACAGATACTAATACATTATACAATATTTTTTCGTAATTGTCCATAGAAAAACGAAAATTTTTTTATTCTGTCACGTTGTTTTCAGATTAAAATAATTGACTTTAATTATTTACCGCCTTTTCCTTGACTTATCT
>CAMWQJ010000062.1 GCA_947176415.1 uncultured Ruminococcus sp.
TCTTGTTTTCAGTCTTAACGCAACCGTGCCTGTTTTCATGATGATGATTTTCGGTTGGTTTGTCCGCCGTGTAAATCTTCTTGACGACCATTCGACAGCAAAAATCAACAGCTTTGTTTTTAAAACACTTCTTCCCGCACTTCTCTTTTCCGACCTGTCAACAGCGGACTTCCGTGCAGTATGGGATACAAAATTTGTCATTTTCTGTATTTCCGCCACACTTCTAAGTGTTCTGATTGCATTTGCCTACTCACTTATCCACAGGAATAAAGCTGAGCGTGGCGAAATAATACAGGCATCATATAGAAGTAGTGCCGCTATTCTCGGGATAGCCTTTGTAAAAAATATCTACGGCGAGGCGACAATGGCAGGGCTTATGATTGTCGGAACTGTACCTATTTATAATATTATCGCCGTAACAGCACTTTCGCTTACATCTCCTGACAAAAGCAAAAGTAAATGCGGAAAAGAAATTTTCATAAATACATTAAAAGGCATTGCCACTAATCCAATAATTCTTGGAATAGCGGTCGGCATAATATGGTCGCTTTTAAAAATCCCTCAGCCTGTAATATTATCGAAATCCGTCTCATATCTCGCAAATATGTCTACACCGCTTTCACTTATCGCCCTCGGAGCTTCTTTCAGATTCGAGGACGCAAAAGGCAGACTCCCCGTAACACTCGGCATAGCTTTTATAAAATTAATTCTCTTCTGCGGAATATTCCTGCCGATAGCGGTAAAAATGGGATTCAGGGACGAAAAATTAATAGCAGTCCTTGTAATGCTGGGAAGTGCGACAACGGGCAGTTGCTTTGTAATGGCTAAGAATTTCGGACACAAAGGCGTGATAACAGCTTTTGCGGTAATGCTTACAACGCTTTTCAGTGCGTTCACTCTAACTATGTGGCTTTTTATCCTTAAAAATCTTGACTATATATAATCTGAAATTTTTTCATAAAACCCTTGCATTGTCTGCTGAAATATGCTATAATAAAAAATAATCTGAAAAAATACTGTCAGGAGGTTGAATTTATGAGCGGACTTGAAATCGCAGGCGGAGTTGTTATACTGCTTGTTTGTCTTGTCACAATAATTTTATGTCTGTCACAGGAACAGAAAACACAGGACAGCATGACGGCAGCCCTTACGGGTGCAAGCTCGGAATCTTTTTACGATAAAAATCAGGGAAGAAGCAAGGAAGCTATTCTTAACAAGATTACAAGAGCTTTGGCAATCGCTCTTTTCGTGGCTGTTCTCGCTGTGAATATTATCCCGATATTTACCGACAAGTAAAAGACAAAATCTGCCCTGTGACAATAAAAAGTCATGGGGCTTGATTTTTTTAAGGAGATTTTTTATGACCGTTAAAAAGAAAAACAATAAGAAAACCGATGTTAAAACATACAGGAAAAAAATACTGACATTTCTGAAAGCCTACAACAAAAAGACCATGCCGATTAACGAACTCGAAACAAAATGCCGTACCAAAAAACAGGGGCGTGAAAATTTCATACAGGCTTTTGACGAACTCCGCACGGAAGGAGTTATAACAGTCCGCAAGGGAATGAAAGTCGGACTGTGTTCAAAATTAAAAATCCATGTGGGTACGGTTACAAGATTGAGCCGTACTTTCGGATTTGCAGTAACTGACAGCGGAACGGAATATTTTATCCCTGGGAAATGTATGCTCGGGGCAATGCCTGAAGACCGTGTTTTAATAACGGATATTCCGTCACGTTCGGGCGAACCCGAGGGCGAAATAATAGATATTATAAAATTCGGCTCTTCTGCAATGACAGGTAAAATAGAGTATGTCGACGAAAAACCCTACCTTGTCCCCGACAGTGCAAGCAAAAATCATATTACCATAATAAAGAATGAAAGTATACAGTTCAGCAACAGCGATAAAGTCCTTGCGGAAATAGTTTACCGTGGAAGACGGCATTCCGAACACAAAGTTAAAATAATCTCCGTGTTCGGAAGTTCAGAATCCGCATATTCGTGTTCAAAATCAATACTTGCAATGCACGGCGTAACGGAAGAATTTTCCGAAGACTCGCTGAAAGAGGCTCGCAAGATAGCTGAGGGCGGAGTTCAGGAATATTCATTCAACAACCGAGAAAATCTCTGTCATCTGCCGATTTTCACAATTGACGGTGCAGAATCCAAAGACCTTGACGACGCTGTTTCACTCGAAAAAAACGAAAAAGGTTGGCTTTTAGGCGTTCATATAGCGGACGTTTCGCACTATGTAAAAGGCAACAGTTCGCTCGATAAGGAAGCACTGAACCGTGGCACAAGCATTTACTATGCAGACCGTGTTGTACCAATGCTCCCGAAAGAACTTTCAAACGGCATATGCTCGCTGAATCCAAATGAAAATAGACTTACACTTTCGTGTTTTGCAGAACTTTCACCTGACGGGGAAATTATTTCATACCGCTTTTGCAAAAGTGTTATAAAATCACGTGTAAAAGGCGTTTATGCCGAAATAAACAGCATTCTGAATGGCACGGAAACACCTGAAACAGCCGAAAAGTACGCAGAAGTAAGAAACGAAATAACGCTGATGAACGAACTTGCAGATATTCTGATTTCACGGAAAAAACAGCGGAACGCCCCTGAAATAGAGACGACGGAGAGTAAAATTATAACGGACGGCGAAGGCATATGTTGCGGAATAACGGCAAGGGAGCGAGGCAAGGCGGAAGAAATTATAGAAGTTTTCATGCTCACGGCAAATGAATGCTCTGCAAAACTTGCACGTGAAAAGAAAGTGCCGTTTGTATACCGAGTACACGAAGCACCTCCGGCAGAAAAAGTTGAAAGGCTTGTTGAAATTCTCCCGAAATTCAGCCTTGAATGCCCGCACTTTACGGAATTTAAACCCGTTCACGCATCGGCAATCCTCAAAAGTGCAAGAGGTACGGACAAATACGAGGCGGTAAACCTTATGATTTTACGCTCCATGTCAAAAGCCAGATACTCTGCCGAACCTATGGGACATTTCGGACTTGTGCTTGACGACTATGCACACTTCACATCTCCGATAAGACGATATCCAGATTTGGCTATACACCGCATAATAACCGACATTCTCGCAGGATATGACAATCAGTGGCTTAACAAACGTTATGCAGGATTTGCGGTAAACTCTGCGGAGCGTTCTTCCAACGCCGAAATAAAAGCAGTTACGGTTGAAAGGGAGTGCGAGGACTGTTATAAAGCTGAATATATGAAGTCTCGTATAGGCGAGACGTTCAGGGCGAAAATTTCAGGCGTTACGGAGTTTGGATTTTACGTACAGCTTGAAAACACGATAGAAGGACTTGTGCATATACGCACATTGCCCGAGGGCGAATATGACTATTCCGAGCCTGTTTCGCTTACGGAACGATTCAGCGGTATATCTTACACGCTCGGACAGACGGTTGAAGTAGTCTGCTCCGCCGTAAACGTCAACGACGGCGTTATAGACTTCGTACTTGACGACGACGAATAAGGAGAAATTTTCATGAAAAAATCAGCTGTTATAATTGCTTCACTCGTAATTTTTTCGCTCTGTTCATGCGGTGAAAAAAAATCGGCGGAAAAAATACAGACTAAAGAATCCGCTGAAATACAGCAGGAAGAAACACAGCCCGACCCGTATTCAGTGCGGACGACATCAACAATAAATAGTGGCAGAAATTCCGCCACAACAACATCTTCAACAGAGTTGAATAATTCCGCCACAACAACCCGTAGCAAAACCACAACAGGCACAGAATCTACAAATACGGAAACAACAACGGCAAACGCAGATGAGAAACAGCCCGACCCCCTCGGAAACGGCAGTTTCAGCTATGACGAAGACGGAGCTGTTAAATTTGACGGAAATACGGAAGATATGGACGAAAGGTCGAAACTCTCGGCAGGACAGGCACTTTTTGAATCTGCGTGCCGTACAGAGTGGGCATTTACAGTCGGTTGTCCGTACCCGACTGACGAAAATGATACAATACAAAATAATTTCGGCTGGACTTTTTACAGAATAACCGATGAAAATATAAAAACTTTTTCCGACGTTGAGAATGACTATAATAAAGTTTTCAGTGAACGCTATCCTAATGAGGACTTAAAACTTCTTTATATCGAATCAAGCGGTTCGGTTTACGCATTCAACGATACACGTGAAATGGACTATTACTACTCTGTTTCAAAAATCACGGCTGTACAGTCCGAAACAGCCGACGAAATTATTTTCACGGTAACAAACTACTACGACGGCACAGACCTCAGTCCCGACGAACCACACACGGAAGAAACAACATTTTCTGCCGTTATCGGAAGTGACGGAAA
Organism: uncultured Ruminococcus sp.; assembly: GCA_947176415.1. Taxonomy (GTDB): domain Bacteria; phylum Bacillota; class Clostridia; order Oscillospirales; family Ruminococcaceae; genus Ruminococcus. Next base: position 4,345 of record CAMWQJ010000062.1, read on the forward strand.
ATGGAAAGCAGGACAGTTCACGCTACCCTATTGAAATGTTAAATTCACGTAAAATATTCACGATTTGTATTGACTAACAATATATATATCCTTATAATATAACCATAGAAACAAAAAAAAGGTGATTGCTTAAAATACTTATAAGGAGAAAATCTATGGAAGAATTTTCAATTTTCAACATTTTCAGCCTGCTTGGCGGACTTGCCTTTTTCCTTTACGGCATGAACGTAATGTCAACGGGTCTTGAAAAACTCACGGGCGGAAAACTCGAAGTCGCACTTAAGAAAATGACTTCAAACAAGTTTAAAAGCATTCTTCTCGGAATGGGCGTGACTATTGCCATTCAGTCGTCGTCTGCCATGACGGTTATGCTTGTCGGCTTTGTAAATTCAGGTCTTATGACTCTCGCACAGACTATCGGCGTATGTTTCGGTTCTAACATCGGCACAACGTTTACCGCATGGATTCTCTGTCTCGGCGACATCAAGACTTCCGACAACGGAGGAATACTCGCATTTCTGCTTAAAATGCTCAAGCCCGAATCGTTTTCACCACTTGTCGCACTTATCGGTGTAATAATGATTATGGCATCAAAGAAAAACAAGAAAAAGGACATCGGTCGTATTCTTGCGGGCTTTGCCGTTCTCATGACGGGTATGACTCTTATGTCCGATTCCGTCGACCCCCTCGCACAGTCGGAGGACTTCAAAAAACTCCTCACAGCCTTTGAAAATCCTGTGCTGGGCGTTCTTGTCGGTGCAGGCTTTACGGGTATAATACAGAGTTCTGCTGGCTCTATCGGTATTCTTATGGCATTCTCAAAAGCGGGTGCGCTTACTTACGGAATGGCTCTGCCTATTATAATGGGCTGTAATATCGGTACTTGCGTTACCGCTCTGCTTTCGACTTTCGGCGTAAGCAAGGACGCAAAACGTGTTGCATGGACTCACATTCTTGTGAAAATTATCGGAACTATAATTCTCCTTCCGATTATAATGATTATGCAGTCTGCTTTTAATCTCGGTATATTTAACGAAACGGTCGGATATGTGGGAATCGCCGTAATGCACACCATCTTCAATGTCGCAACTACTGTCATGTTTCTGCCGTTCACAAATCAGCTCGTCGCTCTTTCAAAACTTGTTATCCGTGACGGCAAGGAATCCGAAAACGACAGCAAAAAACACGTCCTCACAGGTCTTGACGAACGCCTTTTAAAAACGCCGAGCGTTGCGGTACAGACTTGCCGTACTGCCACAATTGAAATGGCGGACCTCACAAAAGAAACTATCTGCATGGCTCTTGACATCATTCTGAACTATAATGCCGAGTCTGCCGAAACGGTAAACGAAAACGAAGATATCATTGACCGCTTTGAAGATACGATAAACGGATATTTGTTAAAAATTTCCAAAAGCAGTGTAACGGGAAGGGACAGCCGTATTGTCTCAAAAATGATGCACTGTATAGGCAATTTCGAGAGAATTTCCGACCATGCGGTTAATCTTGTGGAGTCGGCACAGGAAATACACGACAAGAAAATCAGCTTTTCTGACGAGTGCATAAATGAAATAAAAATCATTACAGAGGCTATTTCCGAAAATATAGACCGTTCTTTCCGAGCCTATAACGATAATGATTTGCATATGGCACATACTGTTGAACCGCTTGAAGAAGTCGTCGATAATCTCAGCATTGAACTCAAAAACCGACACATAAGGCGTTTGCAGAATGACGAATGTACCGTTGAACTCGGTTATATCTTTCAGGATATTCTCACGAATCTTGAAAGAATTTCCGACCACTGCTCGAATATTGCGTGTATTCTCATTCAGACCGACGAAAAGACGGACTTCCACACATACCTTAACGACGTAAAGGAAAATGACGAATCTTTCCATGAGGAGTACCGCAACTATGCAGAACGGTATTTCTCACGTCTCGACGTAGCTAAAACTAAATAATTCAGAAAAGAGTACAGCATTCAAAACTGTACTCTTTTTTCATTATACCTGTTAATTTTTCTGCTTTATTTTAATAGTGTACTATTGTTCCGACAGGAAATTCATTTATACGCCTTAAAATGTAGTTTTGCATAATAACCGCATCAGCAATCGTCACACTTCCGTCGCCGTTGAGATCTGCGGAGGCTTTTTCAGCAGGCGTAATATTTTCCGAATTTACCGCCAACTGCCTTAGTCTCACGAGGTCGAAAACATCAATTTTCATATCCGCATAAACGTCGCCTGCAAGTATTACTCTCATCTGGACATCTTCACCGCCTGTATAAGTTTCAGTCGGTTCTTCACCCTCACTGCTGAAAATACGTACAAAGTCCACAGACCCGTCAAAGCCGTTTTTACCGTTATTGTCCGCACCGATACGATAAGCACCGTTTTCAACGGCGTCCGCAATATCGCACGGATTTATTGTTATTTCACCCTCGGCAACCGTATTTCCGTCAACCATAATTTTTCCCTTGTTGCCGTCAAGAATTAAACGGACTTTAGCCCATTTTCCTATATATATGGAATCATTCGACGTAAGGGTTTCAGCCTTTCCGTTAAGCATAAATTCAGCTGTGAGATTATTTCCGTCGACATTTAATTTAATATGTGAATTATCGTCACCGAAAAACAAAACCGTTCCGTCACCTATGTTAAGCACAGCGGTCTGAATATCAATATCTTCAGTATATAAAACACTCCTGTCAATGTCTGCAAACTCATTACCGTTAAATGTAAGCACACCCTTTGCGGAAGTGCGTTTATTTTCCCACTCCGCACCGTAATTCATGCCGTAAGTAGAATTATACCTGTCCTCAAAACTCAGCGAACTGTCATTATCGAAATCATAGGCGTAAATAAGTTTATCGGTATATGGTCTGCTGTCAGCATAGGACTGTGCGCTTGCCCAGCCAAAAGCCGTACCCTTTGAAATAGCCTTGTTGTTATCGTCATAATAGTCGCCGTCAACAACGCCCTGTCCCGAGATAACAGCGTCCGCCATGACAAAAGCATTACCCTTTGCAACAGCGTTTTCAGACATTTTTGTATTTCCGTAAACGCACGCACTTTCAATAACCTTTGCATTTCCGCTTATCTGAGAACGCCCCATAACAAGACCCGTATCGTCAACCCTTGCATTTCCCGAAACAACGGCATTTTCCGCAATAATCGCATAACCGCTTACAACTGCATTGTCCTTTACGGTTGCACTGTCCTGAACAATGGCATATCCGTCAACCCTTGCATTATCCGCAACAACAGCACTTCCCATAACCTTAGCATTTTTTCCGATATATGCACTTTCGGCAACGTTGGCACTGTCAGAAACAAGTCCTCCGCCGTTTGAATGAACATGATAGGAGTCCCACGGACTGTCCTTAACTGTGCGTTGCATAATTGAAACGCCGTCACTGAACGTAACAGAATACGGATAGCGTTCTTTAGTGCTGAAAGGTACATTACTTTCGGAAAACTCCGAATTGTCGTCATAAAGCCCAGGCAGACCGCATTTTGTTATTTTATCGAGGTCAGGAGTTGCGATAACAGCGAGATATTCCGTACCGCCGTCGGACGACCAATTAACTGTCTCGCCTGCACTGAAAAGTTTAGAATATTTGCAACTGCCGTCAGCCGACTGCTGTACTATGCAGGCTCTCCAGTCCGCACCGTCGATATCCGTACCCGCATTAAGAGTAACAGAACGCTCACCGCTTTCGGAGACAAGAGGAATAACATTTATTCCTGCAAACTGCGGTGCTCTCTCCGTCGGCACGGCATATGTATTTGCCTTACCCGAAACGGATTCAAGCATTGTGTAAATCTGTTGCCAGTTCCACGACCCCGAGTCTAAAAGTTCATTAAGCCTTGCACGGTAGGCATCACCATTTTCAAAATCAAGTCCTGCAATATGACCTGCATAGAGACCGAGAGTTTCCTTTAAATCGGCATTGGCGAGACGTTCAACCTGTTCAAAAGGATATTCGTCAGGCTCACCCTCCTGTAAAAGTTTTTTAACAAAGTCAGCACCATAGCCGTCAAGATTATCGGGATTTTCAGTAAGATACTGAAAAAACGCCCACGACGCATAATAGTCACGACCGCACGGAAAAGTAAAGCATAGATTTTTCATATAAGTTTCAAAAAAATCCGTTCCGTGACCTGTTTCGTCATTAGAGTAGTCACTGTAGAGATACTGTTCCCTGTACCAGTTGCCGATAGCCTCCCACCAAGCGTAAGAATATTTGTTATTATTCCAGGCGCCCTGATGTGCGGTCATTACGTGACCGAATTCGTGTGGAAAAACCCATGACGGCGGATTATACTGCATCGAGTCAACACAGCAGAACATATAGGCAAAGCCACCGCTGTCCCACGACATATAAGCCCAGTCATCAGCCATATTTTCGAGACCCGTACCCGAAATATATATATTGGTTTTGTACTTTTTTCCGTCACGCAGATATTCTTCGACTGCTTCGGACGGCTCACGCATTGAAAGGTCGTTCATATATACATTCCAGCAAGCCTCAAAATTCTTTGAATTTTCCTGTAAAAACTCCTGCGTAACTTTTGACGCATCACCCGAATTTCCCCAGATAAACTGAAAATGTTCAGACTCATAGTAGTTATAACCCTTGCTGAAATTATAAAAAGGGTCACGGACGGAATAAGCGTCAGCAGACTCCGCCGTTATATACTGACCCACGGGTAAAGCTGTCAGCGACAACGCCAGAGCAGTCAGTTTTTTAAAACATTTTTTCATAAGCAAAACCTACCTCATAATATTATAATCATATTTTAACATTAATTTTATCAAATGTCAATATAAACTATATAATTTATAAAAAAATTATCTTCCCTAAACAAGAAGATAATCTTTTTAATCTATAAAACAGTTTTTATAATTATTTAACTCAAATCTGAAATCAATTTCACCAATCCAGTCAATATTAATGTCATCATTAAAATATTTATGGTAATATTGCCATGTGCGACGATAAATTTCTTCACTGTGGTTTGCAGAACACCAATCGTCAAAAAAATTCTCATCATATAGAAGTTCATAAGCTATTGAACCATACTTTTCCCAATCTTTGTCAGACCAGTTTTCAACTTTTCTGATTCCCGAATTTCTGTAATTTTCCCAGTAATATTCATCTTTTTTTACTGTTCCGAATTTCGACCAGATAACCATATTTTCCGAATATTCAACTTTAACCACAACTATAGTACAACTGAAATCAAGGTCATCTCCGCATATAAGCAATGGAAAATTACAAGAAATTTGCTTTTCAATAAGTTCTCTTATATAAAGTAGTTCGCCTTTATTTTGAGTACAAACTGAAGCAACAAGCCATTCAAAAAAATTATTGCTTCCGTGAATCGCTTCAAAAATACTGTTCACAGATTCATTATCTATAAAAGGAAAACCATTTTTATCAATTGAAAGTTTATTATAATTCATAAAAATCTCCACAAAAAAACGGAAACTATAAAAGTTTCCGTAAAAAGTGCCGGCATCGATATAATTTCCCGGGTCGTCTCCAACCAAGTATCCTCTA
>CAMWQJ010000063.1 GCA_947176415.1 uncultured Ruminococcus sp.
CCATGCTGTTTTTTGCTGTCTCGTAATAATATCCGATAATTCGGGAAATTCCACGCTTTCGGCACTCCCTGACAAGCTCGTCGAGCATGGCAAATTCCATATCTCTTTTCAGCACTCGGCAACTCATAAGCCAGAGTTCAACGTGTAGCGTGTCACTTTCACAACGTCCGATAACTACCGAAACGACGCCGTTATCGCCGAATTTGTCCGCAAGCTGACCGTAAAGCCGTATGTGATTCGGACTGTCGGTTACTTCTTTCATATCGCTTTCGGAATAACGCTTTGTCGTTAAGTTAAATTGATTGCTTTTATTTGTCAGCTGAGTGATTCTCTGTAGATAAACAGGCGAAAAATCGGCAATTTCCGCCCTCATGTCAAGGCTGAGAAGATAGTCACGGTAATCGGCAAAACTCTTCTGCTGGGCATTTCTTTTTGCGTTTGCGGAATACATTTCGTTGCGGTGAATATCGTCCTCGGAGACGGAAGTAATCTCGAAAAATCCGCTACGTGAAAGCCTGTACATCGTCTCGCCGGCGGTCGTGAAGTTTACCACCGAAACGCTCGGAAGCTGAGACCCGACAATTGCACATTCCGCCGGATTGTCGTCCACAAAGACAAAACTGTCCGTGAGAAGACCGAGTTCGGAGGCGGAATTTTCGATATTTAGGTCTTTGTTTTCCCAGTTGGCTTTTATCGAAACAAAGTCGTCAGGGCGGAGAATACTGCTCGGATGATTGAGTCCCGAAACAGCGTTTTCCTCGTCATTTTTCGAGCAGACCGACAGAAGCACGCCGTAATTTTTATAAGCCTTTATGAAGTTCTGAAACTCGCTGAAAGACTGCCCCACAGCCGTTTCAACGCCTATTTCGATACCCTCCTGACCGTCGTCGCCGATGACACCGCCCCACAGGGTGTTGTCCAAATCGAGAGCGATAACTTTCTGATTTCTGCCGTAAACCGACTTTATTATACACGCCACGCTGTACGCCAAATCGGGTATAAACTCCGCACGAACGGCGTATTTATACATGAACCACGCCTCAGGGTCGTGCCACCTCTCGAGACCGATAACTGCCGAAAGATAATTTATATCATTTATATAAAAGCCGTTATTCTTGCGTGCATAGTCCGATAAAAGAACATTCATTCGATTTATAAAAGCCCCTGTTCCCGAATATCCCCAGCCGTCATAGTTGCCTGAGTTGCGGAAAAGCGGAAGTTCAAAATTATTCTGAATAATCGGACACGAAAATTTTTTAACAAGGTTCACCCACATCTGCTGAAAAATTTCAAACTGACGTTCAAGGCGTTCCTGAACCTGTTCGGGAGTCTCGGAGGGACTTTCGGGGAGCATGGTAAGATTGCGTGAAGTCGTGTGTATGTAGATTATGTCAGGCTTAAAATCGTCGAGTTCAGGCGTGCCGAACAACGCATCTTCATAGAATTTGTTATATTCCGACTGGTAAAATTCGGGTTCTATGCCGAAATTCAGCAAAAAAAGCTCCAGAGAAGATACAACGTCATTGGTGGTTGAACCGCCGAGAACAGCGATTTTTTTCTTTATTCGAGCCGAGTTGTCCGCAAGAAGCTGTTTTTTTATGGCACGTCTTTTTCTCAGAATCGCCTTGCTGTCGAACGGGAAAATAAGTTCTTTCATTTAATAAAACTCCTTATTTGTTGAGATTTTCGCTGATATGCTGACGGTTTTCGCCTACTGCCGAGTAAGTACACATTGCAAAAAGCACATCAGTTGCACGGACTTCATTTATAAATTTGATTGCGTTTCGGTCGAAATACCGCACGTCGCAGAGATAGATATTTTCAAACGACCCCGTGAGAACGGGAAGAAGTGCGTTTCCGTAGCTGTCTTTGAAGATGACAAGCGTACGTCCGTTTTTGCATTCCGTTTCAACGTGCCTGATATTGTCGTCCATGCCGAAAACGAGATAATAGCTTGAATTGTCCAGAAAATCGGGGTTTACAAACAACTCGGTTTCGACGGGGTCGGTGAATGACTGCGTAAACTGTGTTACCTTAACTTTCTTTTTCGGCTCATAATAAATGAAGTCTTCAGGATTGTTAAGGAGGGTCGCACTCTGCGTGTAGCCGTAAAGAGTGCCGACGTATCCTGAAAGAGTGTGTTTTTTATACTCGAAAATATCCGCAAACGGCACGTCGGCGACCTTTGCGAACTCCTCAGCAGCATAATATGCACCAAGCGGTTGCCAGTGGTGGTCGGTGCGAGAATAGATGTCCTCGTTTTTGTGGCGGAGGAGAGCCGTATAAGCGTCAACATTCTGCACGCCCTCGAGATTTTCGGCGATTGTATCAAGGTCGTCTTTTTCGCTTTCAACCAAATCGGTGTAGTTTTTCGGAAGATAGAAAGACACGTTGGTCGGCAGAACCATAGAATAGACGTTTACGTCGTCGCCGAGAGCCTTTTTATAGGCGTTGACATCTTCGGCATAAAGCACCTCATTTCCCCAGCCACCGCCGTAAAGCAGAATGCCACGCTTGTTTGCGATAAGGATATTGTCCGAAATTTCGCCGTTTGCGACGGGTGCATTAGCTTCGGGAAGAGTTTCGGTTGTGGTTGTGGTTGTAATTTCCGTTTCTGTCATATCTTCCGACACAGTAGTCTGCGTAGCGGTGTTTTCTGTGGGTTTTTCGGCTTTTTCAGACGTTTTCGGCTTGTCATTTTTTTTGTCGGAAGAAGTGTTGTAGAGTTCAACACCGCCGTCCTCGTTGCCGTACTTCAGTCCCTTCAGTGGCATAAGATTATTCGCAATAACGGTCTTGAACAAACTGCGGTTTGGGACGGTATCGTCGTAATAATTGCCGATTTCCTCGGTATATTCGCCTTTCAGATAGCTTTCGAGGGAGAATTTCGGGAATTTTGCGAGATTTCTGTTTTCCTCGTGCGAAACCGTGTCACGTGGCAGGAAAAGCAGATAGGAGAAACCCATAACAAGAATAGCCATTATAACTGTAATATTCAGCAGTGCGAAACAGTTGTTGACAAAATTACTCTGCTTTTTTGCATTGTCTTTTTTATCGGATTTTGCCATTTTTGCCTCCAATCAGAAACGGAAATATAAAAACGGATTTGTGGTTGCGTCAACGAGCATGACACTTGTCAGGAGTAGCAGGACAGCGGAAATACCTGTGGTAACGAGAGATGCCATGTGCCTTGTGAAAACCGTGCGGTCGGTACGTTTTTTGACGGTTTCGATAATCGGAAAACAGCAGACTACAGACACGGCAAGCAGAAAGATGTTATTCATGAAAGTAATTTTGTCCTGCAAACCGATAAAGCCGTTACCGCCGAATCCGAAAATAGTTTTAAAGAAAGTGCCGAGCTGTCCGAGGTCCTCAAAATAGAAAATTCCGAAACCGACGATTATAACGATTTTATTGTAAATCTGCCTTATAAGAATGGGAATTTTCTTCATTTTTTTCTTGCCTATCAGCATTTCAAGGAACACAAATACGCCGTAATACAAGCCCCACAGGATAAAATTCCAGCTTGCTCCGTGCCATATGCCCGTACACAGCCACACGAGGAACAGACCGCCATATTTTCGGCGTTTGCCAAAAATAGGCACATAAAGGAGATAGTCACGGAAAAACGTACTCAGCGAGATGTGCCACCTCTGCCAGAACTCTGTTATGTCCTTGCATATGAACGGGTGGCGGAAGTTTTCGTCAAAATGGAATCCCAGTACACGACCGAGACCTATTGCAATATCCGAATATCCCGAAAAGTCAAAATAAATCTGCATTGCATATGAAACTGCACCGAGCCAGCCTCCGACTACTGTTGACGTTTCGATATTTTGTAGGAGATTGTCCGCAATGGTACTTAGCTGATTTGAGAGGAGGACTTTTTTTGAGAGTCCGAGAACTATTCTGTTAAGACCGTAGGAAATATCCGTGAGATAGATTTTTCTTGATTCTATTTCTTTTTCTATCGTGCTGTACCTTACAATAGGACCTGCGATAAGCTGTGGGAAAAGAGTCAGATACAGGAGGAAATTAGAAAATTTTTTCTGCACCTTTACGGTTTCCCAGTGGCAGTCGATTATGTACGATACCGTCTGAAAAGTGTAGAAACTTATACCGATAGGCAGCTTTATATCGGGGACGGGAATATCGGAAGAAAACAGTGCATTTATATTTTCGACGATAAAACCGCTGTACTTGAATATTCCGAGCATAGCGAAATTATAGATAACGGCAAAAGCGGTTGCGACGGTATCAAGTTTTTTGTCTTTGTGCTTTTCAATAACGAGTGCTGATATGTAATTTATAAACGCACTCAACAGCATGAGAAAGACATAGACGGGTTCGCCCCATGCGTAGAAAATCAGCGAGAAAATTATAAGAACGATATTTTTTGCCTTTGTCCCTTTGGCGAGTGCATAAGCAAACAGGCACAGGGGAAGAAAGAAATAAATGAAAAATAACTTTGAAAAAACCATATCCGACCACCTTTTAAATAAATCTTTGTTTTACTGCGATATTTAAAATTATATCACGGTTTTTTCTTTTTGTCAACAATACGACCGCAAATATTAAAAACAGACATAATTTTACTTTTTAAACAAAATCCCCGATGATAAAGTCAACGGGGATAAGGATTTATTTAGTTTTCTGATTTTTCTTCTTCTGATATTTCTTTTTCGTCTCCGCTGTCCGAATTTTCGGTGTCTTCTTCTGTTACGTCTGTTTTCTTTTTGCGTTTAGGAAGATACTTTGAGTAGAGTTCGGGAAAACTCAGAAGCAGAGTAATAACCAGTCCGAAAAGCGTTATTGCAACGCCTGCGGAGAGTGCGGGAACTCTGTATTTCATTGTGATTTCGTGGTTGCCTGACGGAACTTCAAAAGCAATGAAAGTATCAGCTACTATTGTAGTATCGAGTTTGTCGCCGTCGCAATATACACTCCAGCCGTTGTCCTGCGGAATTGTAGTCATGACAAGACCTTTTTCCGCCATGTTGATATTGCCTGTTATTTTATTTGACTTGAATTTTGTAATGTCAAGCTGATGTGCGGAAATCTTGTCGTAAGCCCTCTGCCATGCGTCGTTGTCGTAGCGGTACATATTCAGACCGCAACAGCCTATACTTATATTTTCGGCGGACGCAGTTATATTGACTTCCGTACCCTCCGAAATTTCGCCGAGGTAGATATATTTTTCACCTGCAACATTTATTTCCTTTGTGTTATCGCCCCATGTTATCGTAAAACTACCTGCACGGAAATTGTGTTCCATATAATAATAGCCGTTCTGTTCGATATTGTAGGAATAGTGCATTACTGCCGGTTTTGACATATCTTTAGTTATATAGAAGTTTTCATTCCAGTTTTTGTTTTCCATAAGGGAAAGATTTTCATAAGAAAATTTAGTGCAGTCCATTTTTGAAAAGGCATTTATTTCCTCACCGCATATGGCATTAAGAAGTTCATTATGATTCTGGACGGCTCTTACCTCGTCGGTTACGTGCCAGTCAAGAATCTTGTCGGAGGTCGCATATGCAATCGAAAGAACTGTAGGATTTTCCCATATATTCATTACTTCCGATTCATACGTTATTTTGCAGTTAGGCGTTGCGTAGCCGAAATTATGATTGTAGTCAAGGGCATATTTCACGCCGAAAAGACCGTTTTGAATAGGGGAGGAACTGTTATAAACCGTGCTGACGTTTTCGGCATAAACACGGTTGCCGAGGAATCGCAGAAATTTAAATACACTGCCCTGCATAGTCGAGGAATAATAGCCCATGCCGTGAAAATCGCCGAGCATTGACGGATTGAAAGTATATCCCGAATTTGCTATACAGCGATAAAAATCATCATTTCCGCTTTTCCATTCCTTAGCGTTTGTGACGTGCTTTACAACGTTGTCTGAATAGCTTACACCGTTTGAGACCGAAAGTCCGCCCTGTTCGAGAGTTGCGACTTTTACAAAATTGCTTCCGCTGTCGTAAACCTGAATGCACGAAACAATGCTTATACAGCACAAAGCGACCGCATTCATTACGGAAATTATTTTTTCAGGAGACTTTTTATCCGTTTTTTCCTGACTGCTCTTGTTTTCAGTTTTTCTTGCGATGTACGCACAGAGAGAGGCACCGAATATCAGTATTGCGGAAATAACGAGGAGTGCAGTATATTTTGTTGCAACTTCAACTGCTGGCTGTTCGCCGTGACCTTTTTTAACATACAGGAATGTCAGGAATCCGCCGACGAGACCAAGCCAAGCACCGAACGGGTGGAGTTTTTTTATGTGCGACACGCCAGCACAGCACATATATACAAGCACGAGTGACAGCATGAAAGACCAGCGTGCAGGGAGCTGATTAGGGAAGTGGAAACCGTGCCATATATAGTTAAGCACATTGCAGTTGAGTGAGGCGAAGAGGAAAACGACGATAAGAGCATTTGTTATTCTCTCCGAAATTTTTATGCTTCCGTTGAAGAGGTAAAGCGGAGTCATTATAAAAACTAAAATTGTTGTGAATATATTAGCACATTTATACTCGACGTAAAGCGGTGTTTTGGGGAGCAGGCATTGCAGATACTGCGTTATATCGGCGTACCAAATTATAGAATGAGGTGCTTCAAGTCCTGAAGCTATTGTGTTGCCTATTGCTTTTCCGACGGGGAGGATAACCATTGCGGAAATAGCCCCTGCGAGTATTGAAAATACCGCAAATTTCAGGATTGACATTCCGAGGAGCTTAAAACCGCCGACACGGATTTTTCCGTTTTCGTTCTTGTACACGCTTATCATCGGAACGGCAAGGCTGATAAAGTAAAGCACGAGGAAGATACAGATCGCAAATCCGATATAGAAACTTGAAATAATCGTCAGTGCAAGCATGAGTGTATAGAGCAGGGGCTTTTTGCCGTAAAGCATTTTTTCAAGACCTATCATAATAAGCGGTAGATATATGAGCGAGTCCGTCCACATACACTGCGAATAAAACGCCAGCATATAGGCACAGAGACCGTACGACACCGCACCCGCCATCAGTATGGGATTTTTTTCTTTTATTCTGAATTTAAGAAGTCCGAGACACGTTACTGAGCTTAACGATATTTTTAAAAGGCAAATCCAGTTTAAAGCGGAAACAAGTTTGCCGACAGGCAGAATCTTGAAAAGCAGTAGAAAAATGCTGTTGCAGTAATAAGCATTCTGAGCCCAGTTGTTGTAGCCGAACGCACCGTTCCATGAATAGAACATATCGCCGATTGAGTCGGAAGTTGCGTTCTGAACGTACATAGGGAAATACTGTCCCCATAAGTCCATGCAGAGTACGGAATTTTCGCCGAACGGTGCAATTTCTTTTGCGTGGTACATGATAAGCCCTATTATAAAAGATATAACAAAAACTATCACGTAAGGAACAGCGACTTTTGAAAAGTCAATCATCTGTTTTTTTGACGGTCTGGTCATGTTTTTTGAAAGTCCTTTCTTATAAATTTTTTTCGGATACATTGAAATTTCATAGCAAGTTAAATTATATCACTGTTTAAATCACTTGTCAAGCCCGAAAAACCATTATATTTATCTGACGGATAGTCTGTGTTTTTTTCTCAGACTTTTTACAGGGTAAGAAAAAATTCGTCATCATGCACAAATTTAAAAATAAATTTATATGCAAAAAAACGGAACGGTCTTTAAACCGTTCCGCCGTGATTTATTTAAATTCTATTGTTTTTGTATCCCACCGACCTGACTGTGATTCCAGAAATTCAACATCAACACTATCTTCTTTCCATGTAAGTCTGAAAGTCGGACTTCCTGTCCTTTCTGAGATGTTGGAAATAACATCATTTCCGTCCTCGTCTTTTGTCCACTCGGTGAGATTCTGGTCGAACGGATAAACATGTCTGTAATTATCAAGTTTGTCATTATCGCCACATTTATAATCCGAAAAATCCAGTCCCGCATCTTGTATGCTTCCGTCCGAGCCTTTGAAGTAAAAATCAAGCCTTACCTTATCATAATTCTTATCTATGAATTGTGTCACACGGATAGTATTTTTTCCGTCGGGGGATTTGTAAACATGGCTGTAGTCGCCGATTTCGTAATCTTCTTCACGCCACTTTCTGTAGCTGTAGTTATAATACGACTTGTCAGTTACTTCACCGTCGTCAGTTATGGAAACCTTTTCCCACACGCCGTCAACTCTGTGGTCAATGACAAATCCGTCGTCTTTCCACGTTATAGTATAGTTTTCACGGTCGCCGAAAACGGAATTACCCTCGCTGTCGGTAAACCACTCGCCCTCGTTGCTGAAAGGAGTACAGCCGTCATCTGTTGCGAGGTTTGTTATAGAGCTGTAAGAGCCGTCAGGGTTTTTAAAGTAGAGGTTTATACCACCGCCGAGCAGAAAAGCCCATTGAGTTATGCAAAGTTCGGTTTTGCCGTCGGGTGAGGTGTATATTATATTTTCGTCGCCGTACACATCGCCGAACCAGTCGCTGACGTTTAAAGAAGCTGTCTGCATATTGCCGTCAGTAAGCGACTTTGGTAATGCTATCTGTGCGAGCATGGAAGTATTTGTTATCGGATAAAGTCCCGTGTCGTCTTCTTCGTAATAAGAAGCAATGCCAGCCATTATTCCGTAGAAACTGAAAGTCTCGTCTTCTTTCCACTCAAAGTCCTTGACGTTAACCATAGCATCGCCTGTTATTTCTGAAAAAACGCCCTCGCCCCTTTTCTGAACAAACGGTGACATAAAAAGATTGTTTTCCTTAAAAAACTCCTCGTTGTATCTTTCGAGGTACTTGTTTACTTCCTCGCCGTCCGAAAGAATAGAGGAAAGAAATTCATCAAGCTGATTGCAGTCTGTAATAATTGACAGCGTTTCGGTCTGCTCGGTAAAATCCGCCGACTTTATGACATCAATCGTATAGGTCTTTTCCTCGGCTTCTTCAGGATTTATTGCGAGATAACGCATGAGAACCAAATCGAAAGAGTCAAAAATTCCGTCGTAGTTTACGTCAAAATTTGCCTTGTCAAAATCAGCCACAAAGTCCTTGTTGAGCAATGCACCTTGCAAAGCCACAGCGTCCGCTATGCCGACTTTTCCGTCAGAGTTGACATCGCCGAAATATGTCGTTTTAGTCCATGTATCAGGATTTGCGTTGATGTGTATAGGCTCGCCGACCGCACCTGCACACATGGGCATAACTCCGCTGATAACCGACAGGCTCATAAGGGTTGCCACTAATTTCTTCATTATTTTTACCTCCGCTTTTCTATTTGTATTTGTCAAGTCTGCGCCAGTCAACATCACTTTCCCAGAAATATCCGCTGTCTGCGGATTCTGCGAGGTCGGCAGACTCTTTAGGAGTAAGTTTTGTGTAATCTTTGTCCCACGTCAGAAAAATCCTTTTCACCATTTTCAGTGCAAAATTCTGCTCTTTTTCGGGGAGCATATCAAGTATTGCCACAATCTGCTTTATCTGCCTGTTCATATAAATACCCCCATATCGCCACGGCTGTCTATGCCGTCAATCATAAGGGCTTCCGCACCGTTTTCGTCGGTATATCGGAAAATAACACGGTATCCGCCGATTCTCAGTCTCAGACTTTCAGACCCATGCATTTTCTTTATATCGCCCTCGGGCGGAAGAAGTGTTAATCTTTGAATAGCATACCTGATTGTGTCAACTGTGGTTTTGTCCTGTTCTGCGAGGAATCCAAGTGTTTTTCTGCTGTATTTTACATTCAATTACTGCTCGCTCCTTACTTTTATTATACTATATGAGGAAAAATATGTCAAGTCATATGTCATATATATATATATATATATATATA
>CAMWQJ010000064.1 GCA_947176415.1 uncultured Ruminococcus sp.
CAGTAATATTTGCCTAAACCCATAAAGAAAGGTAAGCCGTTCAACATCATTTTTCACAACAATGTCAATCTCACACGCCAAAGTGTCACCGCTATAAAAACCCGCCGTCCCTATCTTCTGACCCTTTTTTAAAGGTGCGTTGAGATAATCGGGCAGAACAACAACCGTCCGCAATTCACTGACACCGACAGGCACGACAATATCCGCCTGCTCTTTGAGTTTTACTTCAACAGCAAGCTCCGTCCCGTTTTTCACTTTTATCGGCATAAGCATTTCGTCAGGAAACATAGTCGCAGTGACATGAAATCCCCTGAACGCTTTTTTTATTAAATCTTTTGCCTTTGAAAAAGAAACGTCGTCACTCTCCGCACCGAGAACAACCGCAATATAGACAGTTCCGTCGCTGTCCCGTCCGCCCTCGGCTATGCAGTAACCTGATTTTTCCGAATGCGACGCTTTAAAGCCGATGTGAGATTCAAAATTGCGTGAGAAAGTGTTCTCATTCACAAGCTCAGCTTTTCCGCCCCTGACGAAGTCACGCCAGATACAGAAATACGGCTCTAAAACGTCTTTATCGGAAATTTCCGCACATATAATTGCAATATCATGTGCTGTTGTATGCTCACGCTCGTCGTAATACCCATACGGCGAGAAAAAAGCGGTGTCACGAAGACCGAGTTCAAAAGCTCTGCCGTTCATACGCTTCACGAAGTTTTCGACTGATTGCTCGGAATATTCAGCCAGAACGGTCATTGCATCGTTTGCATTGCCGACAATCACAGCCTTCAGCAACTCATCGGCGGTGATTTTCTCGGCAGGTTCAATCCACACCACAGCACCGTCAGTACCGGAAACAGCCTGTGACGCTGTCATAACGGTGTCGGTTGTATATTTCCCCTCCTCGATATCCTCCGCTATCAGAAGCAGCGACATCAGCTTGCTCATGTAGCCAGCATTCAGATGCAAGTCAGCGTTATACTCATCGAGTACAGCACCTGTACGTGCTTCCGTCAGAATATATGCCGAATATTTTTCCTGAACATCTTCGTCTGCCCCGTCCGCCGATATGAACAGCAGAGACGAAAACAGTGCGACAAGCACCGCAATAGTCCTTATAAGAACATTTTTCAAACCAACCGCCTCCCTCTTTTGAGTATATGAGGAAAACAGCCCGTGTATTACGAAAAGCGGTGTCAGCATTTATAAGCCGTTATAATAAATCTGTCAATGTTATCGCCTGAAACAATGTAATTGCTTGAAACAGGCACACGGGCAGATGTTGTTTCGCCCGTCGATTTGACACTGTATATGTTGTATACTGTGTTGTCAAGGTTATACGCATATGGATTTTCAAATGTGTAATTGCTTAAAAATTCAATATATTCTTCGAGGCACATTCCCATATCGTGCATTATTTCCGAATGTATCCGACCCACATACCGCAGATGCCACGGACAGAAGACATTTCCCGTCTTCTGTGCTTTTCCCTCGGGAAATCTCACGATATAGCCGTATTTGTAACAATTGTCAATAATCCACTTTTCGTCGTCGCAACCGTCATATGTAAATACCGTACTGCCCACGTTTACAGCGAGGTCGACAGTATTTGCAGTTGAGGACTCGGGGAAGTATTTCGGACAATAAGAGCCATCGCCCGTATATGTGTCTGTTGTGCCGTATACAAGAAAATTCGCCCTCCCTGTTGCATTGTAATAATCCGTCATCATAAGATTAAGTTCCTTCGCCGCATCTGCGTTGAGTATTACCGAATCAGTGTCGTTTATTAATGTATAATAGTCGTTCCTGTAATAAACGAGGTCGACAGTCGGCATCATTTCAAGCGAGGCGTAGGGGTGTTCATAATCCACATGGACAAGTGTCCCCGATGCAAGCTGTGAGGAAGATATATCAAGTTCGTAATATCCGAGAACTTCAGGCGTGGGCGTTTCTTCTTCTTTTTCTTCTTCTGCAACTTTTCCGACATGATAAGTCATGACAACGCCGTTGTCGACGACAAGATTGTCATCGCCGATATTCATGTTTACAAACAAGGCTCTTCTAACAGCATCTGCCACAAAAAGAACGCCCACAATCAGAAACATGGCAAGAAGCAGACGACCTTTTCTAAGGCGTGTACGTCGTTTTACACCCATTGTTTATTTCCTCCGAAATCGTTATGCACTTTCAGAAGACAAACCGGCAGACACGAGCTTTCAGCGTTTTGAAGAAGAAGAGATGTATTTTTCTCCGCCTGCTCCGTAGACGCTGTATAGGCTCAGTGTGTCATATATGGCATTCCACTTGTTACTGCACTTGCACAGCACAAGAATATACGTTTCTCCGTTTATTTCCGCATAGCTTTCTATGCAGTTTCCGGATTTGTCAGTGTAGCCGGTTTTGCCCCCCTTTATTGTGACATCGGGCATTTCGTCGCCGTACATACGGCTGAAGAAATTGCTCGTAAAAGTCAGCCCCTCGGGATTCTGTTCCGTCGGTGGCACTTTGTACTCATAGGCAGAAATAATCTTACGGCATATATCATTCTGAATTGCATACTCCAGAATAAGTGCCATATCTGTGACTGTACTGTAATTCTCCTTGTCATGAAGACCTACGGCATTAGCAAAATGAGTACCGTCAAGCCCCAGCTCCTCGGCTTTTGCATTCATCATTTCAACAAAAGCCTCCTCCGAGCCTGCTACATATTCTGAAACAGCCATAGCCGAATCAGCACCTGAACAGAGAACAAGCCCATACAGAACATCTCGGAGCTTCGGGGTTTCGTCAGGCAGGAATCCCGCACGTGACGCATCAAGTTCTATCATGGGAAAGACCATATCGTCAGTTATTTTCACCCTGTCGTTAAGGTCTTCTATATTCTCCACGGCGATAATAAGTGTCATTATTTTTGTAAGAGATGCAGGATACATCTTTGAATTTGCGTTTTTATATGCGACTACTTCGTTTCTGTCGGCATTGATAAGCACTGCAAAATCCGCATCATATTCATTCGGAAAGCGCTGTGAATCCTCCGTCTTTACAGGACGTACAACAGTAATTGAAGTTGCAGTAGTGGTTGTTGTTTCAGCGGTTGTTGAGAGAGAAGTTGTTGTCTGCGTTGAAGTTCCGGAAACTTCCGACGTGCCTGTCCGCACGTCCGAAAGCTGAACATTGACAAATTCTGCCTCCTGCTTATCATATTCAGTCGAATATATAAGAAAACCGCCGTAGCCGATAACAGCCACAATAATAATTATCATAAGCACTGCAAAAAATTTAGAACGCTTTTTCTTTTCCATTCCGCACCTCTGAATTTTTTCTCTGATATATATTATAATCCAAATATCACGACTTGTCAAGTCACATAAAAAAATTTAGGAATTATTATAATTAAAATAAAAAAAACCGTCGGTTTTTGCCGACGGTGAATTAATCAGGTAAATAATGTAAATCATTTAAAAACGGCAAGCAGGAATCCCGCAGCTATTGCAGAGCCTATAACTCCTGCCACATTAGGACCCATTGCGTGCATTAAAAGGAAGTTCGAAGGGTTGGCTTTCTGTCCCTCTATCTGCGAAACACGTGCCGCCATCGGAACAGCCGAAACGCCTGCCGAGCCGATAAGCGGATTTATTTTTCCGCCCGATAGCTTGTACATAAGTTTGCCGACAAGCAGTCCGCCCACAGTTGAAAAACAGAAAGCGATAAGCCCGAGACCGACAATTTCAAGTGTCTGCAACGTAAGAAAACGTGATGCTACGGTTGTTGCACCGACTGAAATTCCGAGAAATACAGTCACAATATTCATGAGTGCATTTTGTACTGTATCGGAAAGCCTTTCCGTAACTCCGCATTCTTTCCAGAGATTTCCGAGCATAAGACAGCCAATAAGCGGAGCAGTTGACGGCAGAAGAAGAATTACAAAAACCGCAACTACAATCGGAAAAATAATTTTTTCGGTTTTCGATACTGTCCTGTTCTGAATCATTACAACTTTTCTCTCCTTTTCGGTTGTAAGAAGATTCATGAGACGTGGTTGAATCATAGGAATCAATGCCATATATGAATATGCGGCAATGGCTATAGGTCCGAGAAGATGAGGGGCAAGACGTGTTGTAAGGAAAATTGCCGTAGGACCGTCAGCACCGCCGATTATTCCAATTGAGGCTGCCTCTTCCCCCGTGAATCCGAGACATACCGCACCGAAAAATGCAAGAAATACACCAAGCTGTGCCGCAGCACCGAGCAGAAGACTTTTAGGATTTGCAAGCAGAGGTCCGAAGTCAGTCATTGCACCCACGCCGAGAAATATAAGCGACGGATAAAGTCCTGACTTGACGCCTATGTAGAGAATATCAAGCAGTCCGCCCTGAGACATTATGTGACCGTAACTGTGGAAAAACTCGCTGTTTTCGTCAAGGAATGCGTCCCACAGTTCAGGGTGATAGAGGGCTTCCGCCGAGCTTACACCGTCAGAAAAGAAGTTTGATATGTTTACAAGCAGACAGCCGAAAGCTATTCCCACGAGGAGCAGGGGTTCAAATTTTCTTTTGATACCGAGATAGAGCAGAAAAAACGACACAAATATCATGATAAGATTTTTAAGTCCGTCGATTGAAAAGAATCCTGCAAATCCCGAATCAGAGGCAAGTGTGCGGAGAGTTTCAAGAATATCCATAAATATCCGCCCCCTTATGCTATCACGACAAGCGGTGACCCTGTATCAACTACTGTGCCTTTGGCGGTTACTACCTGTGCAACCGTGCCGTCTTTTGGCGAAACGATTTCATTTTCCATTTTCATAGCCTCAAGAATAACAAGAATCTGTCCTGCCTTTACCTTGTCGCCTTCCTTGACATCTACACGGATTATATTTCCGGGCATCGGTGCGGAAACTGTCTCTCCCGAAGCAAGACTTACGGGGGCGGGTGCTGACTTTTTTTCCTCCTGTACAGCAGGGGCGGACGATTTTTTCGCAACGGCAGGTGCAGGTGCGAGTGCCTCGTATTCGTCAAGCAAAACGGCTTTTCCGTGTTCTACTTCAACTTCATATGTCTTTCCGTTGAGTGTAACTTTGTATTTCATAAATTATTTTACCTCCCTGATTGAAATAAAATGCAGTTCGTTCAAAGGCTTTTTCATTGTGTCTGCAACGATTGCCATAATCATTACCGCCTCTTTGTCGGGAACGTCAAAGAGTTTAATACGACCTGCCGACCCAGGTGCAACGGGCAACGGCTTTTCAGGCTCTTTAATTTTTTCCTCTTCTGCAACTACAGGTGCGGACTTTTCGGGAACAACAGCTTTTTCCCTCGATTTGAAAAAAGCACTCATGCAGTACACCACAATCATCAGCAGAATAAGTCCGAAAAACACCACCGCATAGCCGAACAAAGCGGTAATTCCTGCGTCTCCGATATTCATATTATCCTCACTCCTTTACATTTCCTCAATCGTATAGACTGCCTCGTTTTCCTCTCTTGCCCTGCGGTCTTTCAGGAATTTAACCGTCTGGTCGGGATAGCAAATATAACTCATTATATCCTCTTCCGAGCGTGCGAGGTCTCCGAGTTCTTCCTTTGCACTCCTGAACTCTTCGCCTGTCCTCTTGCTGTCTTCGATACGGCAGTCAATGGGCTTGCCGTCCTTGCCGATTACTTTTTCTATCAGTTCGGGACTCACGGGAGCAGGGGCTGTGCCGTATTCGCCTTTTATGTAGTTCTTTACTTCTTTGGAAATATTCTTGTACCGCTCGCCGACAAGAACATTAGTAACAGCCTGATTGCCGACCATCTGTGAAAGCGGTGTGACAAGCGGAGGATAGCCGAGGTCTTTTCTTACTTTCGGAATTTCTTTCAGTGCGTCGTCAAATTTATCCATAGCGTGCATATCGGTTAAATTTGCAATCATATTTGAAAGCATTCCGCCAGGGACTTTATAGACAAGTGCCTGTGCATCGGTTGAAAGACTCTTCGGATTAATCTGTCCGCTGTCAACATATTTCTGTTTTATTGGCTTGAAATAGTCGTTTACCTTGTTTATTGTTTCCTCGTCAAGACCGCTGTCAATGCCGTATTGCTGTAACGCATAGAACATTGTTTCCGTTGACGGCTGAGACGTTCCGCCTGAAAAACATGAAGATGCACAGTCTATGACATCTATTCCCGACTCAATGGCTTTTGTAAGCGTCATGTAAGCCATTCCCGTTGTGCAGTGCGTGTGGAGAATAAGCGGAATTTCGCCTACAGCGTCCTTGATTCCCTTGATAAGACTTTCCGCCTCGTACGGTGTCATAGTTCCTGCCATGTCCTTGAGACATATTGTCTGAAATCCCATTTTTTTGAGTTCCCTGCACATCTCAACGTACTTGCCGACCGTATGGACAGGGCTTTGCGTATAGGATATACAGCCCGAAGCAATAGTTTTCGGAGTTGCATATTTCATTGTTGCATCGAGTGCCGTGCCGAGATTTCTGAAATCGTTCAGTGCGTCAAATATACGGATTATGTCTATTCCGTTTTTAATCGAAAGTTCTATGAATTTTTCAACAACATCATCGTGATAGTGCTTGTAGCCGAGAAGATTTTGTCCCCTGAGCAACATTTGCAACCTGTTGTTAGGAAGATTTTTTCTCAGATTCCGCAGACGTTCCCACGGGTCTTCGTTGAGATACCTCAAACAAGAATCAAATGTCGCACCGCCCCAGCATTCTATCGAATAATAGCCTGCTTTGTCCATATCCGCAAGTATTCCCTCATAGTCGGAATACGGCAGACGGGTCGCCATTAGTGACTGGTTGGCATCACGGAGAACAGTTTCCGTAATCTGTACTTTTTTCTTCATATGTACATTCCTCCTTTTAAATACATACTTCAATTATAGCACATATCTGAAAATATTTCCATACTTTTATGCCATATTATTTTGGAATTGCTTTTTTCACTGAAAAATATATCTGTGAAAGTTCTGTGATATTTGTTGCATTAATGCACCTCCCACTTGCTTTTCATGGAAAAAGGTGTTATAATATATCTGCACCGCCTCAGCGGTAGTATCTATGAAAAGAAGTGTTTTATATGACAAAGATTACTATTTTTTCTGGTTTTCTCGGTGCGGGAAAAACAACCCTCATCAAGAAACTTATTTCAGAGGGCTATAAAGGCGAAAAACTCGTGCTTATTGAAAACGAGTTCGGACAGATTGGCATTGACGGCGGATTTCTTCAGGACGCAGGAATTGAAATTACAGAGATGAACTCAGGCTGTATCTGTTGTAGTCTCGTCGGCGATTTCGGAAAGGCTCTCGAGCAGGTTATAACGGAGTATCACCCCGACAGAATCCTTATCGAGCCTTCAGGCGTGGGCAAACTCAGCGACGTTATAAAGGCTGTACAGAATATCAGTTCGCACGATGTGGAACTTGACGGATTCACGACTGTTGTCGATGCAAAGAAATGCAAGATGTATCAAAAAAACTTCGGTGAATTTTTTAACAATCAGATAACATATGCAAGTTGCCTTATCCTGAGCCATACTACAGGACTTTCGCAGGATAAACTTGACGACTGCATTAAACGTCTCCGTGAGTGCAATTCCTCCGCCCCTATTGTAACTACGGAGTGGGAAAAACTTTCGGGAAAACAGCTTGTTGAGGCTATGACTCAGAAAAATACTCTTGATGAAGAACTTAAAAACCTTCTTCATGAAGAGCATAAACATCATCACCATCATCACGATGAAGAAGAAGAACATAAACACTGCCATCACGACCATGAAGAACACGAGCATCATCATGAACATGGTGAAAACTGTACCTGTGGTTGTCACGACCATGACCACGAACATCACCACCACGCAGACGATGTATTCACGAGCTGGGGTATTGAAACCGCAAGACTTTATACGGAGCAGGAAATTACAGAAGCCCTCAATGCATTTTCCGATGAAGAAAAATACGGCGTGATTCTACGTGCAAAAGGAATTGTTGCCTCAACGGAGGGCGAATGGATACACTTTGACTATGTTCCCGATATGCCCGATGTACGCCGTGGAATCGCAGGCACTACCGGCAGGCTCTGCGTTATCGGCTCGAAAATCAACGAAAAGGCAATTGCGGAGCTTTTCAAGGCTGTATAATTAAGGAGGTTTTTAAATGCCTTACGAAGAAGAAACCATACCCGTATACCTGTTTATCGGCTTTCTTGAATCGGGAAAAACCCGATTTATTCAGGAAACACTCAAAGATAAAAGATTCAACACAGGCGAAAGAACTTTGCTTCTCGTCTTTGAGGAGGGTGAGGAAGAATATGATACCTCCGATTTCAGAAAGGACAATATTTTTCTCCGTATTGTTGACGACAAGTCCGATATGACACCCGAAAATCTGCAAAGGCTCGTTGATGAATGCCGTGCGGAACGTATAATTATAGAATATAACGGTATGTGGCAGGTTACGGAACTTTTTGACTCCGCCCCTGACGGCTGGGCTTTTTATCAGATTATGTGCTTTGCCGATGCAACGACTTTTCCGCAGTATAACGCAAATATGCGTAGTCTCGTCGTGGACAAGCTGAATGTGTGCGAACTCATAGTGTTTAACCGCTTTGAAAGAAGTTACGACCCTAATAAATTTCACCAGATTGTCCGTGGCGTAAGCAGAAGAAGCGAGATTGCCTATGAATACACTGACGGCACGGTTGCCTATGACGATATACAAGACCCTTTGCCGTTTGACATTGAGTCACCGCACATCACTATAAATGACTCCGACTTTGCACTGTGGTATCGTGACATCATGGAAGAACCACAGAAGTATGACGGAAAAACTATAACTTTGCGTGTACTTGTTGCAAGAAATTCCAAGTTCCCTAAAAATACTCTCGCCGTCGGTCGCCATATTATGACCTGTTGTGCTGATGATATTCAGTATTGCTGGACGGTCGCACAGTTCGACGATATTTCGGATATAAAAGAAAAAAGCTGGCTTATGGTTAATGCCAAAATAAAAGTTCAGCGTCACAAACTCTACCGTGGGAAAGGTCCTGTACTTTTTGTTACAGACTACTCGCCATGCTCTCCGCCCGAAAAAGAAGTGGCTACTTTTTATTGATTTACGCAAGCACCGGTTAGTAAAAAATCGGTGCTTTTTGTTAAAATAAGAAAATATATTTCTTCTTATTGACTTATTTCAGATAATCTGATATAATATTAACACTGGGGTATAGCCAAGCGGTAAGGCAACAGACTTTGACTCTGTCATCTCGCTGGTT
>CAMWQJ010000065.1 GCA_947176415.1 uncultured Ruminococcus sp.
ATGTAATAACGTCTATATTTTTCCTTATAAATGTGTTATAATACATTAAATGAACATGATAAAAACCGCCGTATATTTTGGCAGATTGGAGTATTAAAATGTCTAAGCAGAGTCAGGCAAGCAAGGAAAAAAGTATACAAAGAACAAAAACCCTTTTTGAAGTTTTTCTGATTGTTGCGGTTATCGCAGGGGGCGGATATATTATAAAGGGTATAAATCAGCGTTCCGAGACGGTGGGCAATTCAACGCACTATGCACCGCCTGAAATTTCGGACGAGGAGGAATCCGCCACAGAGGACGAAACGCCAAAGGTTATATATGAAAATCACAACGTAATGACGAAAGACGAATTTCATGGAAATCTTATTCTTGTAAATGAAAATTATCACTACTACAGCGGTGACGAAAAACTTGTAAGCATAACCGAAATGAACGAGCAGAAAGGACGCACTCTTTTCAGTGCGGTTGACGACGAGACAAACGGAAAAATGATGATTGTTGACGAAGTTTACGAGCCTATGGCAAGCATGATTTTTGATTTTTACGAAGCAACACAGCTTTCAAATATAATAATATACGGTGCTTATCGTTCAAAGGAATTTCAGCAGAAACTTTATGAAGACGACCTCGCACAGACAGGACGTGAAGATTCGACACGTGTCGCAAAAGCAGGTTACAGCGAGCATGAATCGGGTCTTGCGTTTGACTTCACGACATATCCCGATTATGACTATCAGGGAACGGGCGAATATGCGTGGTTTACTCAGAACTGCTACAGATACGGATTTATAATCAGGTATCCGGAGGGCAAGGAAAGCATAACAAAAATACAGTCAGAGCCGTGGCACTTCCGATATGTCGGCAAACCGCACGCATATTATATGACGAAAAAAAATCTCTGTCTTGAAGAATATATCGATATGATTATTAAAAATTATTACTATCAGTCGGATTCGCACCTTAAATTTACAGACGACGAAGGACAAAGCTATGAAATATATTTCGTTCTTGCCGACGATTTGACCGAAATAACAACCATTCCCGTGCCGAGTGGAAAAAAGTTTGAAGTATCGGGAACAAATGTAAACGGCTTTATAGTTACGGTATACATGGACGGCGAGAAGTCAGAAACAACAACGGAAGAAACCATAGACGAAGATAGAGACAACGACGGACAGACGGTATAATATATTGACAAATTTTCATTTTTCTGATATAATGTTGACAGTTATTATACGAAAGGAAGTCTTTTATGGATGAGACAAAAAAATTTCTGGCAGGATTTTTGGCTTTTTCGGTATGTATGACAATTTCAGCACATACATTTTCTGAAAACAGTCTGCCAATCTCCTCAATAACGGCAAATGCGGAGGACCTGACATATGAAAACCTGACATATATAATAAAAGCGGACAATACGGTTGAAATCAAAAAATGCGACTCTCTCGTCTCAAAAATAGAAATCCCCGCTGAAATAGAGGGACTGCCCGTAACAAGTATCGGCAACTGGGCTTTTTCGGGTATGGACGCCCTCACTTCCGTAACAATTCCCGACAGCGTTACGCAGATATGCACATATGCATTTCAGAACTGTTCTTTGCTTACATCTGTCAATATTCCTGACTCTGTTAGGGTAATTTCGGACAGTGCATTTGCAGGCTGTAAAACTCTCACGTCTGTAAAACTCGGTGCAGGAGTTTCAGAAATAGGAGCATCGGCTTTTTCAAACTGTGTTTCGCTCCCGTCAATATCAATACCTGAAAGCGTGACGAAAGTCGGAAAAAGCGTATTTTACGGCTGTACGGCTCTTTCGTCAATAACAATCTCAGGTAATATTCCCACCGTCAGCGAAAATATGTTTTATAACTGCACAGGTCTTTCGACTGTCATAATACTTGACGGCGTTACTTCAATAAGCGGAAGTGCATTCTGTGGCTGTAAATCCCTCAGTTCCGTAACAATCCCCGAGACAGTCGAATCAATCGGAAATTATGCATTCCGTGACTGCAATGTACTTACTTCGGTAACAATCCCCGAGAGTGTAAAGACCATAGGCGAAAACGCCTTTTCAGGCTGTTCAGGCCTTACAAATGTAACACTTAACTATGGTACTGAACTCATCGGAAACTACGCTTTTGCAAACTGCACAAGCCTTACTTCCATAGAAATTCCCGCAAGCGTCAGTGTTATCAACAAATATCTTTTTAAAGACTGTAATAATCTTGTTTCCGCAACGATTCCAGACAGCGTGACGAAAATAAGTGAGGGAGCATTTTACGGCTGTAATTCACTTGCTTCCGTAAAGATTCCGTCAAGTGTTTTAAGCATAGACGACTTAGCTTTTTACAAATGTGAAAGCCTTACGGACATTGAAATTGAAAGAGGCGTGTCAAATATCGGTGCTGAGGCATTCTCAGGCTGTGCCGTTGAAAACCTTGAAATTCCTGATACCGTTTCCAATATCTCCAACAGGGCTTTTGCAAACTGTAGCAATATGGTTTCCGCTGAACTCTCGGAGGGCGTTGTAAAAATAGGAAGTAAGGCTTTTATGGGCTGTACCGCCCTTGAGTCTGTCACAATACCCTCGAGCGTTACCAACATGGGAACAGAAACTTTCCGTGACTGCTCCGCACTCGCTGAAGTCAGAATCCTAAAAGGCATCACTTCAATCGGTGACAGTGTTTTCTATGACTGCAAGTCCCTTTCAACCGTAATAATACCTGATACTGTGACGAATATCGGAAACTATGTATTTTACGGCTGTCTTGCCCTCAGAGATACAACAATTCCCGAAAGCGTTACTTCCATAGGAACTTACGCATTCTATAGGTCGGGACTGACTTCAATAACGATTCCGTCAAGCATATCAACCATAAAATCCTATACATTCGGCTCATGTTCAAAACTTACAGATGTGAACATTTCAGAGGGTGTTGTTACAATAGAAAAAAACGCATTCAATACGTGTAGTTCGCTGTCTGACATAATAATTCCCGAAAGTACCGTGAGTATCGGCGACTGTTCATTCCAATACTGCACAAATCTTCAAAAAATAATTTTCCTCAATCCTAAATGCAAAATTTACGTTGCTACAGGCACAATTGCAAACGACTGGTATAAATTCGACGGTACTATATACGGACATGACGGCTCTACCGCACAGGAATATGCCACCAGATACAGCCGTAACTTTGCGCTTATCGGCTCTTCCCCGACTTCCGACCTGATGGGAGATTCCGACGAAAGCGGAGAAGTAAATATAAATGACTGCGTACTTGTCATGCAGTCAATTGCAAATCCCGACAAGTACAGCCTGACGGAACAGGGTTTAATTAATTCAGACGTTGTCGACGGCGACGGCGTTACGAATACCGACGCACTCGCCATACAGTTTGTTGAATCACGTACAATATCCGTTGAAGATTTTCCTGTCACCTCCGCAGAACTCGAAAAATTAATCAAATGAATAAAAAATTCCCTGCCGACCGTGAGTTGTCAGCAGGGAATATTTTTTTGCTTTATTTAAAAGAGATTAGCCGTTGAGCTTCTTTGCAAGCTGTGACTTCTTTCTTGCAGCCTTGTTCTTGTGCATAAGACCCTTTGCACAAGCCTGGTCAACCCTCTTGATAGCATTGATTACTACTGCTTCCTTGTCAGGAGCATTTGTTGCTACTGCAATATCAGCCTTTTTAAGCATTGTCTTAAGGTTTGATTTTCTCGACTTGTTGATAGCAGTCTTCTTTGCATTAACCTTTACTCTCTTCTTTGCAGATTTGATATTTGGCATTTTTAATTACACCTCCTTGAATTTCACAGACTGTATAAAAGTCCGCATTTTACAGATAATAAGCACGTAAAAAAATTACGCATCGGCAGGTGCAACGCACACCCGTCAACTGAGACATATTAATTATAACATCTTTTTCCGGCTTTTGCAATAGGCAAAACCGAAATATTATCACAATTTTTTTTCAACAATTAAAGCAAAATGCACAATTAAGGAGGATTTTATGAATATACGCACAGACATTGCACTTGAAAATTTCCCTGAAGAAAGCAACTCCAATGAAAAAGTTAAAATAAAAAAGCATGACGGAATTTTCAGCACGACTGAAATAATCCTTGAAGACGACAGCTATATGCAGACTATCGGCAAGGGAAAAGGACATTACGTAACGCTTGAGGGACAGAATCTGGCGGATTTTTCCGACGACTGCGACAATATGGTTGAAGAACTCTCCGCCGAGATAAAAAAATTCATACCCGACGGCGATATACTCGTTGTGGGTCTCGGCAACAGGGACATAACCCCCGACGCACTCGGACAGTGCGTGGTCTCAGGTATTCTCGCAACACGTCATCTTGAAAACGAGCTGAAAAATGATTCCGATAATTTTCTTAAATCGCTCCGCCGTGTAAGTGCGTTTGCTGGTGGAGTTCTCGGACAGACGGGCATTGAAACAGCCGAAATAGTGCGTGCGATATGCTCGGAAATAAAGCCAGCTGGAATAATTGCGGTTGATGCCCTCGCCTGTTCGGACGTTCACCGTCTCGGAACTACAATTCAGATTTCAGATTCAGGAATTTCCCCCGGAAGCGGTGTTGCAAACTCACGGAAAGAACTTTCGGAAAAACTTTTAGGCGTGCCTGTTATCGCCATAGGAGTGCCGACCGTGGTTGATATGTACACAATCGTAAAAAATTTTACCGATACTGAAATAAAAGGCGTTCCTGACATGATGGTTACTTCAAGGGAAATCGACCGCCTTATTGAACGCTCCGCACGACTTATATCGCTCGCTGTAAACCTCTCACTTCAGCCCTCGCTGACTCTCTCGGACGTGCGTGGACTTTTTTAAAATTTACCGTCACCGATAAATTCACGCACCATAGAGTCCGACGGAACAAGACTGCTGTCAAGGGGAATAAGATTCTCCATTACTTCCGTAATATCGGCAAGTTCAGGCACATCGGACATCGTGCGGAGTTCTTCAAGCAGATTGTCACGGTAGAGGCAGAGTTCATAGGAAAAAAAAGTGTCGATGTCATAGTCCGAGCGGTTTTTATATGGCATTATATACCTGTTTTCGCCCGCCTCAACGCTGTGAAACATATTCATAGTGTCACGGAATGACCGCCTGCGGAAATTTCTGTCTCTTATCATGCGACGCATAAGGCGGACTTTAGAGGGGTGAAGTATAATATCACCGCACGTCACACGTGTTCGCACGCTTACGTATATTTTGCAAATCTGACTGTCAGGAACTGTTATAACATCAGGATTCAGGGCGTGTATTCCCTCAAATATAACGATTTCGCCGTGCTTACGACAGAACGGTATACCGTGCTTTTCACGTTCCGAGTTGCCGAAATTATATTGCGGTATCTCTACAGGCTCGCCTTTTCCGATTAATCCGATGTGTTTATTAAGTAACTCTTTATCCACACGATTAGGCGATTCCAAATCAATTTTTCCCATTGCAGAAAGTCTTTTTTCCTCGTCTGTCAGCGAGCAGAAATAATTATCCATTGAGATAGTGTGTGCCTTATGACCCGATTCTGTAAGCATTCTGCCGATTTTAAGGGCGGTTGTAGTTTTTCCCGAGCCTGAAGGACCAGCAAGAACGATTACAGGGCGTTTTGTCTGACCTGTGGTTATTTCCGATACTATTCTGCCAAGCCTGTATTTGTAGTCCCTGTCAACTGCCTCGATATATTCCGACGGACTGCCTGACATTCCGTCATTTATTCTTGTTACTTCAATATTCATGACCCATTCTCCTTTGCCGGTAAATTCAGCCATTATCATTATATCATATTTTACAGCCGATTTCAACTATTATTTTATGCAGAAACGCACAAAAAAATCCCCCTCACCGAAGTGAGAGGGACTTAAAAGTCAATCAGTCATTGTCTTTTTTCTTTGAACGTGAGATAAACGCTGTTCCTACTGCAATAGCCATTAAGAATATTACTGTACTCATATCGCTTACGCCAGTTCTCGGAGAAGTTGTAACTGTTGAAGCTGTGGACCTGTTGCTTGATGACGAACTGCTTGACGAAGTTCTGTTTGAAGAACTTGACGAATTGTTGTTGCTTGATGAACCCTTTTCCTGCTTAGCTTCATCAACCATTACAACGGTGTTGCCGTTTTCAACTGCATCGCCGACAAGTTTTCCGTCCTTGATTGTGAACTTTATGTCTGTAGCAATCACATATCCGTCCGGAGCTGATACCTCGTGGAGAGTGTAAGTGCCGTCAGGGAGATTTGTGATAAGTGTAGCTGTAGTGCCTGAAATCCACTTGAGTTCCTTGGAGTCTTCAGTACTTATAAGTTTTCCGTCCTTGCCGATTGTAACGTTTTCGAGCGAGAAGATAATATCATTGCCGTCAACGTCCTTGCCCTTGAGGGTAAGTTCTGCACCAGCAAGTTCCTTACCAAGAACGTCCTGCTTGCTGATTCTTATTGCGTCAGCTGACATCTCGTCAACCATTACTACTGTATCGCTGTTTACGACTGTATCGCCTGTAACAACGCCGTCTCTGATTACAAATGTTATGTCTGTAGCAACTTCATAGCCGTTCGGTGCTGATACCTCGTGGAGAGTATAAGTACCGTCTGCAAGACCCTTGATGATAGAAGCAGTCTCGCCTGAAATCCACTTGAGTTCCTTGGAGTTTTCAGTGCTGATAAGCTTTCCGTCCTTGCCGATTGTAACGTTTTCAAGAACAAATACTATATCATTGCCGTTTGCGTCCTTGCCTGTGAGTGTAAGTTCTGCACCGACAATTTCTGCACCAAATACGTCCTGCTTGCTGATTTTTACGTCTACAGGCGACTTCTCATCAACCATAACAACTGTATCGCTGTTTACAACTGTATCGCCAGTAACAACGCCGTTCTTTACAGTAAATGTTATGTCCGTAGCAACTTCATAACCGTCAGGAGCTGCAACTTCGTGGAGAGTATAAGTGCCGTCTGCCATGTTGCTTATAATTGTAGCTGTCGAGCCGGAAGTCCACTTGAGTTCCTTGGAATCTTCTGTGCTGATAAGCTTTCCGTCTTTGCCAACTGTAACGTTGCCAACGGTAAAGGTAATGTCATTGCCGTTTTCGTCCTTGCCCGTGAGGGTAAGTTCTGCACCGTTTACTTCCTTGCCGTAAACGTCCTGCTTGCTGATTCTTACAGTGCTGTCTGACATTTCGTCAACCATAACTGCTGTGTCACTCGTAACGCCTGCTTCGCCTACAATCTTTCCGCCGACAACTGTGAACGTAATATCTGTAGCAACTTCATATCCGTTCGGAGCTGAAACTTCATGGATTGTGTATGTGCCGTCTTCAATGTGGCTTACATAAGTAGGTGTGTTGCCTGAAATCCATCTTGCCTCTGTAGCGTCAAGAGTTTCAATAAGTTGACCGTTTTCACCTGCCTTAACGTTTGCGAGGTCAAATATAATGTCTTCGCCGTTTACGTTCTTACCTGTGATTACAAGAACTGCTCCGGCAACCTCAGTACCGTAAACGTCCTGCTTGCTGATATTGATGCCGTTTGTTGTAGTCTTTGTGTTTTCCTCTTCAGCCGGCTTAACCTGACCGCTTGGTCTTGTTCTTGTGTTTATGTCTTCTCCACCGCTGATGTTTCCGCTAAGTGTAGTCTGTGTAGTAGTTGTTTCCTCTGTTGTAGTTGTAGTAGTTGTAGTAGTTGTCGTTGTAGTAGTTGTTGTGGTTGTAGTAGTTGTTGTTGTGGTTGTTGTAGTTGTAGTAGTTGTTGTAACTATCATTTCGTCAACCATTACAACAGTGTTTCCGTCTCTTACTGTTTCGCCTGAAACAACGCCGTTTGCAATTGTGAATGTAATGTCTGCTGTTAATTCGTATCCGTCCGGAGCTGAAACCTCGTGGAGATTGTAAATTCCGTCAGGAAGATTGTTTATAACTGTTGCATAGTTTCCTGAAATCCACTGGAGTTCGGAAGTTTTACCATTGCTGATGATGGTTGCACCGAAACCTGCAATAACATTTTCAGTGTCAAATACAACATCATTTCCGTTTACATTCTTACCTGTGAGAGTAAGAGTTGCACCTGCGATTTCAGTACCGTATACGTTCTGCTTGCTGATTCTTACGCCTGCTGTAAATGCTTCATCAACCATTACAACAGTGTTTCCGTCTATTACCGTACTGCCTGTTACTGTTCCGTCCTCAATTGAGAATTTGATATCAACTGATATAATATATCCGTCTGGTGCTGAAACCTCGTGGAGAGTGTAGTTTCCGTCTGGAATCTGGTTTACATAAGTAGCTGTATTTCCGGAAATCCACTGGAGTTCATGAGTTGTGCCGTTGCTGATAAGCTGTGCATTTACGCCTGCTTCAACGTTAGCTGTATCGAATACAACTGCATTTCCCTTGCTGTCTATGCCTGTGAGGGTAAGTGTTGCACCTGAAAGTTCATTGCCTAACATATCCTGCTTGCTGATTTTTACGTCTGTGAGAATTTTGACTACCTCGTCAATCATTACAACTGTATCGCCGTTGACAACCGTGTCACCAACAACCGTATTGTTAACGATTGTGAAAGTAATGTCTGTTGCAACTTCGTATCCGTCCGGAGCTGATACCTCGTGAAGTGTATAATTACCGTCCGGAAGATTTATAATAGAAGTTTCGGAAGTGCCTGAAGTCCATCTGAGTATAGTTGTACGTCCATTGCTGATAAGCTTAGCATTTTCGCCAGCTATGACATTTTCAACATTGAATATTATCTTATTGCCGTTTGCGTCAACACCCGTAAGACTGAGTTCAGCACCTGAAAGCTCTGTGCCAAATATATCCTGCTTGCTGATTTTTACAATTGTTGTACTTGTTGTTGTGGTTGTTGTAGTAGTTGTTGTCGTCGTTGTAGTAGTTGTTGTGGTTGTTGTCGTCGTTGTAGTAGTTGTTGTGGTTGTTGTAGTCTCTGTTGTTGTCGTTGTAGAAGTTGTAGTCTCTGTCGTTGTTGTCGTTGTAGAAGTTGTGGTTTCTGTCGTTGTCGTTGTTGTAGAAGTTGTAGTCTCTGTTGTTGTCGTTGTAGAAGTTGTGGTTTCTGTCGTTGTCGTTGTTGTAGAAGTTGTAGTCTCTG
>CAMWQJ010000066.1 GCA_947176415.1 uncultured Ruminococcus sp.
GGTATAATTATAATATAATGCCCTTAAAAAAGGAGATGACGGCATGACTGCAAAAGAAGAATTTATTTCAATTTACAAGGAAAATATAAAAAGACAAGGTGCTGACAAACTGCTTGAATTTCTCGAAAAGAGCGATTTTTTCACAGCTCCGAGCAGTACGAGATTTCATGGTAGCTATGAGGGCGGACTCGTTCAGCATAGCGTGAATGTCTATCACTGTCTGAAAGACTATCTCGCACGTCCGAGAGTAAAGGAACTTTACGGAATGAATTATTCCGAAGAGACGATAGCTATAGTTGCACTGCTTCACGATGTATGCAAGGTTAATTTCTACACGGTGGAAATGCGTAACAGGAAAAACGAAGAAACGGGAAAATGGGAAAAAGTCCCGTATTACGCCATAAACGACATGATTCCGTACGGGCACGGCGAAAAGTCAGTGTATATAATTTCGGGATATTTTTACGGCGACGGCAGGCTTACACGTGAGGAGGCGTTCGCAATAAGGTATCACATGGGCTTTTCAGGACTTGAGGACAAGAACACGATAGGACGTGCCTTGGAAATGTATCCGCTTGCCTGTGCATTGAATGTTGCCGACATGGAGGCTTCGTATTTTTTGGAGGGAAGTATAAAGTAAAAAATACGCATTGTGCGTGTTACATATAAAAACAAAGGAGTTAAAAATTTTATGAACTGGTATGATAATGCGATAATTTACCACATCTATCCGCTCGGATTCTGCGGTGCGCCTAAATTCAACGACGGCGGAGAAGTGGTTTACAGGCTTGACAAGGTGCTTGAATGGATTCCGCACCTCAAGGAAATGAATGTTGACGCTGTTTATTTCGGTCCTGTGTTTGAGTCTGTCGAACACGGCTACGATACGACCGATTACAAGAAGATTGACCGCCGTCTGGGCGACAATGATTCTTTCAGAAACATCTGTAACAAGCTCCACGAAAACGGAATAAGAGTAATCCTCGACGGCGTTTTCAATCACGTCGGCAGAAAATTTCCGCAGTTCGTTGACATTCAGGAAAAAGGTCAGGGCTCAGGCTATTGCGACTGGTTTCAGAATCTGAACTTCGGCGGACAGTCACCTTGCGGAGACCCTTTCTGGTACGAGGGCTGGAACGGTCACTATAATCTCGTGAAACTCAATCTCCGCAATGTCGGCGTTTGCGACCACCTTATAGATGCGGTGAATTACTGGATTGAGGAATTTAAAATAGACGGCATAAGATTCGATGCGGCTGACTGTATAGACTTCGACTTTTTCAAGAGAATAAGAAGTTTCTGCAAAGGAAAAAAGCGTGATTTCTGGCTTATGGGCGAGATTATCCACGGCGATTATAACCGCTGGGCAAATCCTGAAATGCTCGATAGCGTAACTAACTATGAGTGCTATAAGGGACTTTATTCCTCGCACAATGACAGGAATTATTTTGAGATTGACTATTCAATCAACCGCCAGTCAGGTGCAAACGGTGGTATCTACAGAAATACGAATCTCTACACATTCGTTGACAATCACGACGTAAACCGCCTTGCAAGCACGGTTACAAACCCTGCACACCTCCCGTTAATATACACTCTTCTCTACACAATGCCAGGTATTCCGTCAATCTACTACGGAAGCGAATACGGCATACAGGGTCGCCACGAGAACAATTCCGACGACGGTCTTCGTCCGTGCCTTTTCCTGCCCGATATGGAGAGAGAAAACACTGCTCTTTACAACCACATTGTCAAGCTCGGCAGAATCTACAGGGCTTATCCGTCGCTCCGCACGGGCTGTTACGAGAGAATAACCGTCACAAATCAACAGCTTGTTTTCAGAAAAGTTCAGGGCGACCAGACCGTTTACGTCGCACTCAATCTTTCCGACTGCGAATATAATCTTAATTTCGGCACACATCTTCCTGCACTCGTTGACGTTATTTCGGGCAAGATGATTGACGTGAACAACGGCAACGCAAACGTGAAAATGCCACCGTTCTCATCAATGATTATCGTGTCGGATGACATTGTTAATGTAGAACCTGATGAAACCACGGCGGTTGCACATCAGTCGGAGGACGATAAGGATACAGAAATTATTATCGGTGCTAAATATCGTCATTTCAAGGGCGGTGAGTATGAACTCATAGCCGTTGCACGCCACACGGAAACAAATGAGGAACTCGTTATTTATAAGTCCGTTGGAAACGGCGATGTACTGGCAAGACCGAAGACTATGTTTGTCGGAAAAGCAGGCGATGTCAGAAGATTTACGAAACTTTGATAAAACTTTTTACAGCAGGGAACAGTCTTTCAGCGACTGTTCTTTGCTTTTTCGGAAATTTTTTTCAGAAAACACTTGACAAGCCATGTTTTTTGTGATAAAATAAAAATACCGCTTGTGAATGGGTTTGCAAGTTGTTTTCACACGCCCGTTACAGCGAGTTTATAAAAAAGGCAGGTGTACTAAAGATGTACGCAGTTATCGAAACAGGCGGAAAGCAGTACAAGGTAAACGAGGGAGACGAGATTTTTATTGAAAAGCTCGCAGTTAAGGCAGACCAGACAGTTACTTTTGACAAGGTTGTTGTCCTCGGTGCAGACGACGGACTGAAAATCGGTACTCCTTTTGTTGAGGGTGCTGTTGTTGACGCTAAGGTTATCAAGAACGGTAAGGCAAAGAAGATTACTGTCTTCACTTACAAGGCTAAAAAAGGCGAAAAGAAGAAGCAGGGTCACAGACAGCCTTACACTAAGGTGAAAATCGAAGCTATAAAGGCTTGATTTTTCCATGATTTGTGCGGAATTTTACAAGTCGGGAGGGCTTTTCGGAGGATTTGAAATAAGCGGTCATTCGGGCTATGCGGAGTCGGGCGAAGATATTGTCTGTGCGTCCGTTTCGTCCGCTGTACAGCTTATTGTCAATATTCTTGACGAATCGGGCTGTAATCCGTCGGCAAACGCCGTGGATAATACTGTCTCGTGCAGTGTCAGGTCTTCCGAGAAAAACGCAGACGTTTTTATAAGGGTTTTCAGGAATCATCTTGAATCCATTCTCGAAGAGTTCCCCGATACAATTAAAATCACTATTTCGGAGGTGTAAAAAATGTTTAAGATTAGTATGCAGTTTTTCGCTCATAAAAAGGGCGTTGGTTCTACAAAGAACGGTCGTGACTCTGAATCCAAGAGACTTGGCGTAAAGAGGGCTGACGGTCAGTTCGTAAAGGCTGGAAACATTCTCGTCCGTCAGAGAGGTACACACATTCACCCAGGTGAAGGCGTTGGCATCGGTTCTGATGATACATTATTCGCTACTGTAAGCGGTAAGGTAAGATTCGAGCGTTACGGACGTGACCGCAAGAAAGTTTCTGTATATGCAGAGCAGTAAGTAGCATATAAATCCCGAGCAGACGCTTGGGATTTTTCTTTAGAATTTACGGAGGTAAATATGTTCGTTGACCAGGCAAAAATAAAAATCAAGGCGGGCGATGGCGGAGACGGTGCGGTGTCTTTTCACCGTGAAAAATATGTGGCTTCGGGCGGTCCTGACGGCGGAGACGGTGGCAGAGGCGGTGATGTTGTTTTTCAGGTTGATGACAATTTTTCAACGCTGATTGACTTCAGGTACAAGAGAAAATACGTCGCCGAACGTGGTCAGAACGGTTCTTCACGGAACTGCACGGGCACAACTGCTTCACCGCTTATCGTGAAAGTTCCACGTGGAACAATTGTTCGTGATGCGAAAACAGGCAGAATTATGGCGGATATGTCCACTGACGAGCCGAAAGTTATCGCAAGGGGCGGACAGGGCGGTAAAGGAAATGTCCATTTTGCAACTCCTACGAGGCAGATTCCGAAATTCGCGAAACCAGGATTTATGGGCGAAGAGTTCGATGTCACGCTTGAGTTAAAACTTTTAGCCGATGTCGGTCTTGTAGGTTATCCGAATGTCGGAAAATCAACGCTTATTTCCGTTGTAAGCGAAGCCAAGCCGAAAATTGCCAATTATCATTTTACTACCTTGACTCCTGTGCTTGGGGTTGTGCGTACTGACGAGGAAAAATCCTTTGTTATGGCGGATATCCCTGGGCTTATTGAGGGTGCAGGGGACGGCGTGGGTCTCGGGCATGAGTTTCTGCGTCATGTCGAAAGGTGTCGCCTTATCGTCCATGTGGTCGATGTTTCGGGATTTGAGGGACGTAATCCATGTGAAGATTTTGAAGTTATAAATGCTGAACTCGCGAAATTCAATGCCGAACTCGCAGAACGTCCGCAGATAGTTGTTGCTAACAAGTGCGATATAGCAACGGAAGGACAGATAGCTGATTTTCAACAGTATATTGCGGAAAAAGGTTTGCCGTTGCTGTGTATTTCCGCCGTTACAACAAAGGGTACAAAGGAACTTGTTAATCAAATTACCGAAGTTCTCGCAACTCTTCCGCCGATAAAAGAGTATGAGCCTGAACCGATTCCACAGGCGGAACTTGACGAAATGGTCGGAAACGGAAAGAAGTTTGACATAACTAATGAGGACGGTGTTTATTATGTGGAAGCTCCGTGGATTCAGCCTATTATGCGTACCGTCGACCCCGATGACTATTCGTCGCTACAGTATTTCCAGCGTGTGCTTATAAACAGCGGAATTATCGCAAAACTGGAGGAAATGGGCGTTCAGGAGGGCGATACGGTTAATCTTGAGGGCTTCGAGTTTGACTTTGTTTACTGATATGAATAAAAAAATTTTAACAGAATCCGAGGCGAGACAGTACAGTCCGCTTGCACTCGCTTTTCTCGGCGACAGCGTATATGATACACTTGTGAGAAATTTTTTGTTATGCAAGGCTAATATGCCCGTTGCTAAGCTCCATACAGCGAAAATAAGGCTTGTATGTGCAGAATTTCAGTCTGAGGCTTACGAAAAGGTGGAAAAAAATCTTTCGGAAAATGAGCTTGCTGTGCTAAAACGTGGGCGGAATGCGACGGGAAATAAAGTTCCGAAACACGCAGATGTTGCGGAATACCGCAGAGCAACCGCTGTTGAGTCGCTTTTCGGGTATCTGTTTTTAACGGGGAAAAATGACCGTATAAATGAAATTTTTAACTTGATTATGGAGAACGTTACGGCGGATTTCGAGACCGTGGCGGAATGAAAGGAGTATGAAAAAATGTCGGGACATTCTAAATGGAACAACATCAAGCGTAAAAAAGAGGCAACTGATGCCGTTAAGGGTAAAATTTTTACTAAAATCGGACGTGAAATAACTGTTGTCGTCAGGGAGGGTGGACCAGACCCGAACAACAACAGCAAGCTCCGTGACCTTATCGCCAAAGCCAAGGCTAACAATGTGCCGAATGACAACATTGAAAGGGTTATCAAAAAGGCTGCGGGCGGTGAGGACAAGAATAACTATGAAAACATGGTCTATGAGGGCTATGGTCCGAACGGCGTGGCAGTTATCGTTGAGTGCCTGACTGACAACAAGAACAGAACGGCAGGAGATGTCCGCCATTATTTCGACAAATTCGGCGGTAATCTCGGCACAACGGGCTGTGTGTCGTTTATGTTCAGCAAAAAGGGTATCGTCGTTCTCGAAAACACGGGGCTTGACGAAGATGCAGTTATGGAAGACGTTTTTGACTGCGGTGGCGACGACCTCGACGTGAACGACGAAACGGTTGAGATTGAGTGTTCACCTGAAAATCTTCACGCACTCCGTGAGGGGCTGACCGAAAAGGGATATAACGTCATTTCTGCCGAAATAGAGCAGATTCCTGCAACTTACACCACTCTCACTGACGAGGAGCATATAAAGAAAATGAATCTTCTGCTTGAACATCTGGAGGACAACGATGATGTGCAGAATGTCTATCACAACTGGGAAATGCCCGTTGAGGACTGATTTTTTATGACGGATATACAGAGATTAGAAAATGATGGACAGCTGAAAGAAATTGCCGAGCTTGCGGAAAAAATCTGGCACGAATGCTTTACAGAAATAATTTCGGAAGAACAGATTTGTTATATGGTCGAAAAATTTCAGTCGTACAATGCCATGAGGGAGCAGACGGAAAATCAGGACTATTATTATCTCGGCGTGTACGAAAACGGCGTTTTGTGCGGATATATCGGCTTGAAACCTGAACACGACAGCCGTATGTTTCTCAGTAAACTATATCTTGAAAAGGGCAGTCGTGGAAAAGGCACAGCCTCTGAAATGCTGGGACGTGTTTTTGATGAGGCACGGAAAAACGGCAAAAAATCGGTGTATCTCACTGTAAACAAAGACAATCTGCACGCAATTGAAGTCTACACCAGAAAGGGCTTTGAAATTATTGATTCGGTCGTGACGGATATCGGTGGCGGTTTTGTCATGGACGACTATATAATGCAATACAGACTGTAATATATTTGTCCCCTCCGTAATATAATTATTCAGAAGAATAATAAGCGGAGGGGGTTTTTCTATGAATACGGCAGAACTGCTTTTTCTGGCGTTGGGACTGGCAACGGACGCTTTTTCAGCTTCTGTGTGCGAGGGGCTGAAAATGAAAAAAACAAACTACACAGGAGCTTTTGTTACAGCACTGTTTTTCAGCGTATTTCAGGCTTTTATGCCACTGGTGGGATATTTTTTCGGAGTGCGGTTTGCTGATGTCACGTCGGCTTTTGAAAACTGGATTGCTTTTATACTGCTTGTAATAATCGGCGGTAAAATGATTATTGAATCTTTTGACAATGAAGATACGGACAAGACGGAGTACAGAATTAATTTAAAAGAAATAACTATGCTTGCAGTGGCGACCAGTATTGATGCAATGGCGGTCGGTATAGTTTTTTCTGCACAAAAAACAAATATTTTAACGTCGGTTGCAGTTATAGGTGCAGTTACTTTTGTGCTGTCTCTGGGCGGTGTTTCGGTCGGAAAACGTTTCGGCGGAAGATTCGGAAAAAAAGCGGAAATTTTCGGAGGAGCAGTGCTTATAATAATCGGCGTGAAACTTTTTGTTGAGGGGTTTATAAAATAAAAAGAGAACGTCTGGGTGTTCTCTTTTTTGCGTAATCATTCAGCGAGAGAGTCAAGTTGTGCCGAAGTTATCGGGAAATCTTCACTCGTAATCGTGCGTGATTCTATGTATTGAATTGCGAGTGCGTCGGAGTTGGTTACGCCGTCGCCTGTATCAACGAGGTCTGCATTTTTCTGTCCCTGCTCGCTGATACTGTATTTATCGGGGTTTGCGATTGACTGCATAATCAGAACAGCATCATTTATATTCACGTCACCGCTTTCGTCCGAATCGCCGAAAACAATTGTTTCGGGAGCTGTCGGCATTTCGTCAGTCCATACGGCTTCAAGAACGATTCCTGCACCGGCAATAGCTCCGGGGATTACAAAGCTCGAATTTGCCGGATAAATTTTATCCTCATATTTCCAGCCGGCAAAATATTTGTCATCTTTTGTTATTGTCGGCTCGGGAGTTGTTATTGCCGTGTCGGTAAGCCCTTTTACTTTCAAGTTGTTTGAGGACTTGCCGTCCTGTTTGAACACAACGTTATATTCTTTCGGAGTCCATATGGCTGTAAAAGTAACGTCCTGACTCGGCATTATGTAGGAGGCACGTGCTTTATATTCCTGATTGTCGGCATCGCACAGCCAGCCAGAAATTGAAAATCCCTTGCGTGAAAAAGTGTCGTTTGCTTTTATGTCAGTTGGCAAAGATTCGGGCTGTTCCATTTCTACAAAACTCATGCCGACAATGCGGTCAACGTCGCCAACGGTGTAGGTGATTTTGTACTTATTTTTCCAGTTAGGAGTAAGCGTAACGTCGTGGTCGTGGACTATGAATTTTTCAAGTCCCGAAAACTCCGTTACGCCGTCTGTCCAGCCCAGCTGTGCGGCATCATTGCGGTACATGGTGAATGATTCAAGCGGAACGGTGACAACCTGCCCCTCGTAATATGTTCTGTCGGGGAGGCTCTTGGAAGTATCGAGAATCTCATTATTTATCTCGACTTTGTAGCTTACCGTATGTTTTTCTTTATTATTATCTTCGCCCCATATCGGCTTGAGAACTATATTCTCATCGGATTTTGCAAGAAAAACGTCCCCTTCCGTATAGGCGTGAATATCGTCATTTGTCCAACCTGAGCAGTAAAATCCTTCACGTTTTGGAAGACCTTCGGGGATTGTTATTGCCATGCCCTGAGATACTGTTATCGGGTGAAGGTCGTATTTTTCGTCAAGAGTTGCACCGTCCGACTCATAGTCGAATATGATTGTTACTTCAAGAAGGTCAGTGGAGGAGGCAGGTATTGAAACGCCACACGTTGCGAGCAGGCACACGGAGGCAGTTGCGGTTAGTTTTTTTAATAATTTTTTCATATTATACTCCTGTTCAGATAAAGCGGTTTTGTTTTTCACTGTATGTATAGCCTATGGCGGAAAGTTTGTCTTCTATGTTTTTCCTGTCGGCACAAAGGCTTTTGCAGAGGTCATCAAGCGAACTGAAATTATCCCTCAGCATTGTGTTTATATAGCTTAAAAGTATTGCGGGGTCATTCGGAAGATTCATGATTTTCCCAGTCCTTTCCGTTGTCTTTAACACAACAAAGTTACATATGTTTATTATACAATATTTATTAGATTTTGTCAATAAAATATGTACAGTAAATAATGTGAATTTTATATTAATTGATTTTATATATTTATAATGGAAAAATTTGTAGAATA
>CAMWQJ010000067.1 GCA_947176415.1 uncultured Ruminococcus sp.
ATGTTTTTAAAATGGCTGAACTTAAATTTGAAATCACAAAGGAAATCGGCGTACTCTCGGAGAACGCAAAGGGCTGGACAAAGGAAATAAACATGGTCAGCTGGAACGACCACGAGCCGAAGTATGATATACGTGAATGGTCGCCTGACCATTCGAGAATGGGCAAGGGCGTTACTCTAAATGCTGACGAACTCGCACAGCTGAAAGAGCTTCTCGCCGACATAGACCTTGATTCCTTTGAGTAATTGAAAAATCCGTATACTCTGAGTATACGGACTTTTTTTATTTATCTGCGTTTTCAAGTTTCTGCATACTGCCGAACTCGTAAAACGCCATGACGATTGCCACAATTGCTGAAAGGAAGTCTGCAATCGGACCTGTATAGACAATTCCGTCGATTCCCATGAATTTCGGAAGAATAAGCAGAAACGGTATGAAAAATATTATCTGTCTCGTCAGTGAAAGAAAAATGCCCTTTATTGGCTTGCCGATTGAGGTGAAGAAAGTTGATGTTATCGGTTGCAGACAGTTCAGCCATGTGAAAAACAGGAATATTTTGAAGAATTTTTCACCGAATTGGTAATAAGTTTCCGTGCCGTTGCCGAACAGCGACAGAATCTGACGGGGGAAAAGCTGAAACATTATAAATGCGATTATCGAAATTCCTGCACCTGCGAGTGTTGCAAAACGGTAAGCCTCTTTTACACGTTTATAGTTTTTTGCACCATAGTTAAAACTTTCAATCGGCTGTGTACCCTGTGCAAGACCTATTACGACCGCAAAAATTATCATATTTACTTTCATGACTATTCCTGCACAGGCTATCGGCTCTGAATCGCCGTATTCTGAAAGAGAACCGTAATGTTTAAGCGAATTATTAAGTACAATCTGAACTATTCCGATAGCTATCTGGTTGAAAAATGAAGCCATGCCGATTGATGAAATACGCTTTGCAACAAAAGGCTTTATAGCAAGATGTTCTTTTTTGAGTTCAATAGTCTTGTATCTGAATGCATACGCACAGACTATTACGGCGGAAATAAACTGTCCGATTACGGTTGCCCAGCCAGCACCAGCCATGCCCCAGTGGAAGCCCATTACGAAAACTGCGTCAAGGACGGTATTTACAACAGCTCCGGCTATACTGCAAATCATGGCTATCTGCGGACTTCCGTCGGCTCTTATGAGATGTCCTCCGCCCGTCGTGAAAATCAGAAACGGAAATCCCACAGCCGTAACGCTTACATATGATTTTGCCAGTGGCATTACCGAGTCCGAAGCACCGAAAGCCTTTAAAAGCGGATTGAGAAAAACAAGCGTTATCACACTTAAAACTATACCGCTGAGTGCAAGGAGTGTGAAAGAATTTCCCGCAAAAAATCCTGCCTGTTTCTTGTCGCCACGTCCCATTGTGAGATTGAAGCACGAAGCACCGCCGATACCGAAAAGGAGTGCGAGAGCTGTACATACTGTTGTCAGCGGAAAGGCTATGCTTGTTGCCGTGTTGCCGTCGATTCCGACTGCATTACCGATAAATAACTGGTCAACAATATTATACAGTGCGGAAACAAGCATTCCAAGTATGCTCGGCACTGCAAATTTAACCATAAGTCCGAGAACGGGGGCGGACTGCAAAGGGTTTTCCGATGATTTTTTCTTTTCTGTCATTATTATACCTCTTTTCTTTTTTATTCATTATATACAATATTATACTGCTTTTTTCGTCGGATTTCAATAGTTTAATACCGCTGATTTGATATTTTCGTGAAAAATAAATAGTTTTACAAGGAAAAAAAGTAAATTTATAAGTTTTATTTAATATTGCAGTTGACTAATTTAAGATTCTGTGGTAAAATAATATAAGAGATTTTTTTACAGGAGCTTGAACACATGAAAAATGATGATATTTCTTATGTATGGACGGACAAAAAAAGAACCTTTCTCGGACTGCCGTGGTCTTTTACGAGATATTTTCTTACCGAGACGAAAATTATAACACGGAAAGGTTTTTTTAATATCGTTGAGGACGAAGTGGAAATTTACAAGATAGACGACAAAAAAATGAGTTTTTCTTTCGGACAGAGGCTTTTTGGCTGTGGAACTATAACTATTCACAGCAGAGACAGGGACACTCCTGTAAAGGAAATAAAAAATATAAAAAACGCCCGTAAGGTGCTTGACATGATAGACGGTTACCTTAATGCCGAGCGTGACAAGTACGGAATACGTGGG
Organism: uncultured Ruminococcus sp.; assembly: GCA_947176415.1. GTDB lineage: Bacteria > Bacillota > Clostridia > Oscillospirales > Ruminococcaceae > Ruminococcus. The sequence goes on from CAMWQJ010000067.1 coordinate 2,233, forward strand.
CGTGACCTGATAAATATCAGCGATACGGAAGACAATAATTAATAAGGGGTGAAAATATGCTCTCTTTTATTACGGAAAAACAATCATGCTGGGACAGGCTCTCGGCTGAAAAAAGACCGGTTTTTATATACGGAATGGGCGACGGTGCATTGAAGATAATGGCTGTTTTCAGGGAACGGAATATTACTGTCACGGGAATCTTTGCGAGTGACGAATTTGTAAGGGGTCATTCTTTCGAGGGATTCAGGGTGCAGAAACTTTCAGAAGTCGAGGCTGAATATGACGACTTTGTTGTTGTGCTTGCCTTTGCAGCTGGCTATCAGGAAATTGTCGACAAAGTTCACAGCATAGCTTCACGCCATACGCTTTACGTGCCTGACGTGCCTGTTGTCGGACGTGGGCTTTTTACTTATGAATACTGCGTTGAAAATGCGGAAAAGATTCAGAAAGTTTACGACAGTCTGGCGGACGATTATTCAAGAAAAGTCTATGCGAATATAATAAATTTCAAGATAAGCGGAAGAATAGAATATCTTTCGGCGGTAACCACTCCGAAAGCCGATATATACAGGAAAATAATCAAACCAAGTCTTAATGAGGTATATGTTGATTTGGGTGCTTACAACGGCGACACTATCAGGGAACTTCTTGAGTTTACACGTGGGAAGTATGCCGAGATTTACGCACTTGAACCAGACAGGAAGAATTACAAGAAACTTTCAAAGTTTACTGCTGATATGCCGAATGTTTTTGCCTACAATGCTGCGGCGTGGTGTACGGATACGGAACTTCCGTTTGCATCGAAAGCGGGTCGGCAGTCTGCAATTTCCGTCCGTGCCGAAACTCTCGTAACAGCCCGTTCGGTAGACAGCATAGTAAACGGCAACCGTCCCGCAACGATAATCAAAATGGACGTTGAGGGTTTCGAGCGTGAGGCTATATGGGGGTCGGCTATAACTATTTCCCACGATTCGCCGAAACTTATGGTTTCGCTTTATCACCGCAACGAAGATATTTTTGAACTTCCGCTTCTCATCATGAGTCTTAACCCTAATTATAAGCTATATATCCGACATCAGCTTTATATTCCTGCGTGGGAAACAAATCTTTATGCGACTTTATAATAAAAAATCCTGCTTTGCGGAGCAGGATTTTTTGTCTGACTATATAAGTTTTCTTTCGTCGCAGAACTCGCATTCAAGCAGTGTTTCGTCACCGCTTGAAAGGAAACTTTTCGGCAGATAGCCTTCATGGTTTGTTATGCAGTTCGGATTATCGCACTTCACGGAATGATATATTCTGCCCTTTAAAAGCTCCGTCGGCTTTTTCTCGCCGAGCATGGTAATAATTAATGCCATACGTGCAAATACGCCGTACTTTGCCTGAGTAAAGTACATTGCACGGCTGTCCTCGTCAACGTCAACCGTAATTTCGTCAACTCTCGGCAGAGGGTGAAGCACTATCATGTCTTTTCTCGCAAGCATCATTTTTTTTCTGTCGAGAACGTAAGTATTTTTTTGCAAATTATACTCCTCAACGCTCGAAAAACGCTCCTGCTGTATTCTCGTCATATAAAGAACGTCAAGATTACCGATTGCCTCTTCAAGAGTGTTTACCTCTTCAAAAGTGCTTCCGTTAGCCTTTATGATGTCTTTGATATACTGTGGCATACGGAGTTCGGGGGTCGAAATGAAAATAAACTTATTGTTTTCAAACATACTGAGAGCCTTGCACAGAGAGTGGACGGTGCGACCGTTTATCAGGTCTCCGCACATACCTATCGTGAGTCCCGAAAGAGTCTTTTTTTCGATTTTGAGGGTAAGCAGGTCGGTGAGGGTCTGCGTCGGGTGGAGATGTCCGCCGTCGCCTGCATTTATAACGGAACAGTCAGCCGTAAGGGACGCAGCCTTGGCAGCACCAGCAACAGGATGGCGGATTACAAGTATATCCGCATAACTGCTGACGATTTTTGTTGTATCTTTTATAGTTTCGCCCTTTGAGACGGACGAATTGGCAGGATTATCAAAGCCGATAATCTGTCCGCCAAGTCGTATCATGGCAGTCTGAAAAGACATCTGCGTGCGTGTGGACGGCTCATAGAAAAGAGTAGCCATTATTTTTCCGTCGCAGGCGTGGGAAAAGTCCGAGGGGTTGTTTTTTATCTTTTCGCCGAGTTCAATAACTTTAGTCCACCACGAAACAGGGTAGTCGCTCAGGTCGATAAGATGCTGATAATCTGAAAACATATTTTTACCTCCGTTAATTTAATATTCTCCGTTTTTGTTGAAATAGACATCATACCACACGAGGAAAATAAACACCGTCCATATTTTACGGCTGTTGTCGGCTTTTCCATTTCTGTGGTCGTCAAGAAGTTTAACGAGCTTTTCCGTGTGGAAGAATTTTTCCGAGTCGTCGCTTTCAAAGACCTTACGCACTGTATTATAATACTTATCCTCTTTCAGCCATACACGTATCGGAACGGGAAAGCCAAGTTTTTTCTTTGTCGCTGTCTTTGCTGTCTGTGGCGGAGTGTCTTTCTTTGCGGAAAGTCTCATTGCATACTTTGTGATATACTTTGTTTCGTCGGTGTCCTTGCTGTGCGTAACACGGTATTCGGTCGGAATTTTTTCCGCAAGACTCATGATTTCTTTGTCAAGAAACGGAACACGCAGTTCAAGCGAATTTGCCATACTCATCTTGTCAGCTTTCAGCAGAATATCACCAGCCAGCCACATATGCAAATCGAGATACTGCATTTTTGTAACATCGTCCTTGTTTCTGACTTTGCGGTAAAATTTCGCCGTTATTTCGGACGGTTCGGGAGCGTCTGTCTTTATCTTCAGGAGACTTTTTCTGTCGGCAGGTGAGAACATATAGGCATTCCCTATAAATCTTTCTTCAACGTCACGTCCCTTGCGTACAAAGAAATTAACGCCACGCCTTGCAGGAAGTCGTTCCGCAATGTCTGCAACGCCTCTTTTTATGGCTCTCGGCAGTTTGTCATAAATAGTGCCGTCGGGGTCGCTGTATACGTTATAACCGCCGAAAATCTCGTCTGCACCCTCGCCTGAGAGAACGACTTTCAGCTTTTCGGAAGCAATATTACAGACGAAATAGAGTGCAATGGCAGACGGGTCGGCAAGGGGTTCGTCCATGTGATACTGAATCATCGAAAGGTTTTTCCAGTAGTCGTCAGGGGAAATAACACGGCTTGTATTTTCCTTGCCGATAGCTTTTGAAAAATTCTTTGCCCAGCCTATTTCATTATACTTCTCGTCATCGCCGAAACCGACGGTAAAAGTCTTGTCAACGTCCGCAACGCTCGCAACATAGCTTGAGTCCACACCGCTTGAAAGGAATGAGCCTACTTCAACATCGGCTATTTTATGGGCTTTTACTGAATCGTGGAATGTGTCAGAAATTTTGTCCACCCATTCATCAAGCGTGTGTGAGTTATTCTCGCTGAATTTAACGTCCCAGTAACGCTTAGCCTGAAATTTTCCGTTTTTAAGGATAAAGTAGTGAGCAGAGGGGAGTTTGTATACATTTTTAAAAAATGTCTCACTGGTGGGCGAATACTGAAAAGTAAGGTAATTTTCGAGAACGTTTGTATTGAGTTCTTTTTTAAAATCCGGGTGTTCGAGAAAACTTTTTATTTCAGAGCCGAACATGAAAGAACCGCCCATTACTGCATAGTAAAGGGGTTTTATTCCGAAAAAGTCCCTTGCTCCGAAAAGTTCACGCTTATTTTTATCCCATATCACGAAAGCAAACATTCCCCTCAGCATATTGAGTAAGTCTGTGCCGTATTCCTCATAGCCGTGGAGCAGTACCTCTGTATCGGTGTTTGTCCTGAAAATATGCCCCGATTCAACGAGCTTTTCACGTATTTCCATATAGTTGTATATCTCGCCGTTAAATACGATAACAAGCGACTTGTCTTCATTGAAAATAGGCTGGTCGCCCTGAGAACTTATGTCAATTATGCTAAGTCTGCGGTGTCCGAGGGCTATTCCGTCATCTATATATTTTCCCTCTGCGTCCGGTCCTCTGTGCTTTATCCTGTCCATCATTCTGTCGAGGACTGCGTTTGAATTGTCAATACTGTTTGTAAATCCTGTAATTCCGCACATAAAATATCTCAACTCACAATACTGTAATTTGCGGTAAAAAAGTTCACCGCTTTAAATATTATACTACATTCCGCCGTTATTTGCAACACCGACTTGAGAATTTTTCCATATTTTATGTTATATAATTATATTCCTGCGGAGGAATATTTAAAAACTCTTGACAAAGCCGAAAAAAAGTGCTATAGTAATTATACAGCGTACAGTTGTTCACCGTGGGCGGACGTTCCTGCGGATTCTGTGTATATCGAAAAAGGTGTGGTGATATGGAAAGAAAATCACAGCTTATTGTTGCCGATTCGAGAATTTTACCCGATGTATTCATGAAAGTGCTGGAGGTAAAAAGGCTATTGGCTTGCAAAGAGGAAAAAAGTCTTGCTTCCGCCTGTAAACGTGTCGGCATATCACGTAGTGCCTACTATAAATACAAGGACTTTATTTTTTCGTATGAGGAGATGTTCACAAGGCGTATTGTAAATATGCATCTTCTTCTTGACGACAGTCCGGGCGTACTTTCAAGTGCACTCGTTTTTCTTCACAGTCTTAACGCAAATATCCTTACCGTTAATCAGAGCATACCCGTTGACGGCGTGGCTACCGTGAATATTTCTTTACGGCTTACTGATGAATCAGATGAGGAGCTTGCAAAACTTAATTCAATAGGCGGTTTTGACGGTATACTTGAAGTAAAGATACTGTCCGCCGAATAAAAAAACAATCGGAGGTTAAATTATTATGTCAGTTAAAATAGCAGTCCTCGGACACGGCGTTGTCGGTTCGGGTGTTGTGGAACTATTCTACAAAAACAAGGAACACATTGAAAAGCGTGCGGGTACAGAAATGGATATAAAGTATATTCTTGATTTAAGGGATTTTCCCGACTCACCGTACAAGGAGAAGTTTACGAAAAATTTTGATGATATTCTGAATGACGATGAGGTGACAGCAGTTGCCGAATGTATGGGCGGTGTAGAACCTGCTTTCACTTTTATAAAGTCCCTCCTCGAACACGGCAAGAGTGTTTCGACCTCAAACAAGGAACTTGTCGCAGAAAAAGGCGATATTCTTCTTAAAAAGGCTAAGGAACATCACTGTAATTTCTTCTTTGAAGCAAGCGTCGGCGGTGCTATTCCGATATCAGACCTCTGCACAGGTGTCTCGCCGGAAACGATATTTATAAGGTTGCAGGAATACTCAACGGTACGACGAATTTTATTTTAACTAAAATGTATAACGATGATATGCCTTTTGAAGAGGCACTTGCACTTGCACAAAGTCTCGGTTATGCCGAAAAAGACCCCACCGCAGACGTTGAGGGGTATGATGCGTGCCGTAAAATCTGCATTATCTCGTCGCTTATTTTCGGTAAGCACGTCTATCCGAAGAGCGTTTACACAAAGGGAATCTCCGGAATACAGCTTGAGGACGTTTCGTCCGCTGACGCCCTCGGCTATGCAATAAAGCTGATTGCAACCGTAAGCCGTGGCGAAAATGGAAAGATTCTTCCCGTTGTAATGCCTATGCTCGTTCCGCAGGAAAATATAATGTCGGGTGTGAGTGATGTTTTTAATGCCGTTCTTGTTTACGGTGACGGTATTGACCAAACTATGTTTTACGGCAGGGGAGCAGGCAAGCTTCCGACCGCAAGTGCTGTACTCGGCGACGTTATCGAGGAAGTCAAGCATAGTGTAACTGTTTTCTCGCAGTCGTGGGAATCTTCTGACGACGATTCTTTTATAGACTCCGTGGACAATCTGTCGGCTCGCTGGTATTTCCGCACGCTCGGCGAAAACAAGCCTTCCGATGATATGTATTCGGTACATTTCGTAAATCAGAATGAATATTCTTTTATAACTGACGACAAGATTACATACAGTCAGGCAAGGAAACTCGCAGAGGAAATTAATGCACTCGCTGTTATTCCTGTCCTTGAATAAAATTCTATAGTCAATATATGTCCGGAAGCAGTTGAAAAACTATTTTCGGACTTTATTTTCTATATGTGTACTCGTTTTGTTACAACAATTCTGCATTATCGTTTTTACTGTGAAAAATTATTATTCAACTGTAAGGCGGAAATTTTTTTATATACGAGGTTTTGTTATTTTGTAGTGAAATTAAGTTATATAATAACTATTATACGAACT
>CAMWQJ010000068.1 GCA_947176415.1 uncultured Ruminococcus sp.
GGTCTGCGACTACGTATGCGAAAACGTCTCGGAGGGCGATTTGGTTATCACTCTCGGCTGTGGCGACGCATATAAAATTGCAAAAATGATACTGAAAAAATTAGGAGACAGGAGTTAAAACAGGAGGAGAATAATTATGTTAAAAGAAAAGGAAACCGATGTTTTTAATTTTATCAAAAGCCGTCTGAGCGAGGGCGTTTCTCCGTCCGTGAGGGAAATAATGGACGCTATGGAATTTAAATCAACCTCAACCGCCCACCGCTATATAAATCTTCTTGTCGACAAGGGACTTGTCGAAAAAACAGGCAATATCAACCGTTCTTTGCGACTTCCGCACAGTTCCGTAACCTCTGTGCCTGTACTCGGCACTGTAACGGCAGGCACGCCGATAACGGCGGTTGAGGATATAACGGACTATGTGGCATTTGAGACACGCAGTATGAATCCGAATGAACTTTTCGCACTGAAAATCAGGGGCGAAAGTATGATTGGTGCAGGAATCCTCGACGGCGACACAGTTATTGTAAGGCAGACGGACTATGCCGAAAACGGCGATATCGTCGTTGCACTTCTCGACGGTGCGGAAGCAACCGTAAAAAGATTTTACAAGGAAAAAGGCGGTTACAGGTTACAGCCTGAAAACGAAACCATGAAGCCGATTTTTACCGACGAAGTTCAGATACTCGGCATAGTGGTCGGACTTAAAAGATACTATTAAATACAGGCAGTAATTAAAAAAATCCGTGGCGGTGCAGTCTGAAAAGCCCTGCAATATGAAGAAAACAGTATTTTCCGCATAAAATTGTGCCGTCACGCAAAACGGAAATACAAAGGAGAATATTAAAATGCTTAACGATGTAAAAGTTATAATATGCGGTAAGGAGTATAAGCTGAAAACCTCCGAATCGCCGAATTACGTCTTTGCACTTGCGAGGGCGTTGGAATCGAGAATAAACGACCTTATGAATGCCGGCAGTGGCTCATCACCCTACAGTGCCTCAATTATGGTTGCACTGAGTGCGCTGGACGACCTCAACAAAGCAAATCTCAGGCTTGACAATATTCTGAATCAGACGAAAGACTATGTTGACGAGGCTGGGCGTGCGAGGATTGAGAGAGACGAGGCACTGAAAGAAGTGGAAGTATTGAAGTCCAAAATAACACAGCTTGAAAACATAATAAAGCTGAAACAGCTGAAGGACAGTATATAATGAAGAGTCCTGAAATACTCGCTCCTGCCGGCAATATGGAGTCACTTATATACGCACTCCGTTCTGGTGCTGATGCGGTATACGCCGGTGGCAAACGCTTTTCGGCGAGGAGCAACGCTGTAAATTTTAACAATGAAGAACTGGCGGAGGCAGTGCGGATATGCCACGGATACGGCGGAAAATTCTATCTTGCCGTAAATACTGTTATATCTAACGACGAAGCGGAAGACTTCTGCCGTTACATAAAATTTACGGCAGAAGTCGGCGTTGACGCCTATATCGTTCAGGACTGGGGCTGTGCAGAACTCATAAGGCGGTGCGTTCCGAATGCCGTTCTTCATGCCTCGACCCAGATGTCAATACACACAGCCGAGGGAACTTTATTTCTCGGAGAAAACGGCTTTTCAAGGGTCGTGCCTGCACGTGAACTTGACAAAAAAGCAATCCGCAGAATAGCTGAGACAGGAATTGAAACGGAAATTTTCGTGCATGGTGCTTTGTGTATGTCGGTATCGGGACAGTGCTATATGTCGGCGTTCATGGGTTCACGCTCTGCAAACAGGGGTTTTTGCGGACAGGCGTGCAGACTGCCTTTTTCCTCGTGCGGAAATCCTAACGCCAACGCCCTTTCCCTGAAAGACCTTTCGCTTATTCCGCAAGCCACTGAACTCGCCGAACTGAACATAGATTCGCTGAAAATAGAGGGCAGAATGAAACGCCCTGAATATACTGCTTCTGCCGTCGGTGAACTTAAAAAATCACTCGGCGGTGAAAAACCTGACATGAAAATGCTCAGGGGGATTTTTTCACGTGGCGGATTTACGGACGGATATTTTTCGGGTGAACGTTCCGATATGTTCGGCGTGCGTGAAAAGAAAGATGTTACCGCAACAGAAAAATTTCTCCCCGAAATCCACGAAAAGTGCAAATTTGAGAGAAAAATATACAGTGTCGACTTCCATGCGGAAATCAGAAAAAACAAACCTTTTTCGCTGACTGCAACCTGCGGTGATGTTTCGGTAACGGTACAGGGCGAAATTCCTGAAAAAGCGGAAAAACGGTCTACAGACAGCGAAATTCTCGCAAAACAGCTTTCAAAACTCGGCGACACCGTACTGAATGTAGGGAAAATTTCAGCCGATATTGACGGCGGACTGATTGTCCCTGTCGGCAAAATAAACGCTGTTCGGAGACAAGCAGTCTCGGAAATCACGGAGAAAATAATTAAAAAAAATACTCCTTTTTATCAAATTACCGACTATATTCCCACTCTGCCGAGCCGTCAAAATTCCGCTGTCACGCCGTTTTCAGTAAGGACTTTCTGCCGTAATGTCGCACAGCTAAAAGCCTGTGCCGATATTTCCGAATACGTGATAGCCGATTCCGCAATGATTTTTTCGTCTGATTCTATGGAGGAAATCTCAGAATACAGGGAAAAAATAATACTCTCTCCGCCGAGATTCATAGCCGACGAGGAAAAGACTATTTCCCGACTCCGAGAAATAAAGGAAAAATTCGGAATAAACCGCCTTTTATGCCATACACCTGACAGCATAGCTATTGGAAAAAAACTCGGATTCAGGCTTCACGGAAATTTCACGCTTAATATTTTCAATTCATTCAGTGCGGAATATATGGAAAAAATCGGTCTCGAAGATGTGATAGTATCACCTGAAATGAAAATAAATCAGATTGAAAAAATGCAGTGCGGTATAAAAACAGGAGCTGTGATTTACGGCAATATTCCGCTTATGCTGACAAGAAACTGCCCCATAAAAAATGAGGTCGGCTGTAAAGACTGCACCCGTCAGATAACAGACCGCACGGGTAGGCGTTTTTCTGTTGTGTGTACTTCCGACTACGTCGAAATTCTTAATACTGATTGTCTGTATATGGCGGACAGACTGGATAAATTAAAAAATATTTCCTTTGGTGTTGTCATGCTGAGTGACGAAAGTCCACAGCAGGCAAAGGACGCTGTATCAGGAAAAAAGCCATCATCAAAAATAACCCACGGACTTTATTACAGAGGTATATGAACTATGAAAATATTATTTAAAAAAACAAATGAAAAAGCCGTTATTCCGTCGAGAGCAACAACAGGAAGTGCGGGGCTTGACATTTCCGCCTGTCTCGATGAGCCTGTGACTATAAATGTCGGCGAAATAAAGATGATTCCCGTCGGACTCAGGTCGGAGACTGATTCCCATGATGTCGCACTTCTAATATATCCACGCTCGGGGCTTGCCTCGAAATACGGCATAACCCTTGCCAACGGCGTGGGAGTTGTTGACAGCGATTACCGTGGCGACTGGTTTATTCCGCTTATAAACCACGGTACAGAGCCGTTTACGGTGGAAAACGGTATGCGTATAGCACAGCTTATCCCGACAAGGATTCTCATTCCTGAAATAGAAACAGCCGAAATCCTGTCCGAAACTTCACGTGGAACTGACGGTTTCGGCTCATCGGGCATAAAATAAAAGCCTTTACAGGCAGACTGGAGAATGCAATGAAAAAAGTTCTTTATATGATACTGCTACTGGTCGGCGGTATTATAATCGGCGACCTCATAGCAGGCAAGGCGGCTATGTTCGATTCAACTTCGTGGCTCGCCTACTCAGGCGGTTTCGACCTCCCTGCCAATCCCTACATAAATTTAAATATTATAACTCTGACTATCGGTCTTTCTTTTCATATAAACATCGCACAGATTATAATGATTCTTACCGCACTTTTCGTATACTATAAAACAGCCCCCAAACTCATACAGAGCTGAGTGTAAAAAGCCGTATTTTCAGAAAATTCTACAGTTTTTCTGTCGGTTCGGTTTATATTGTTTCCGATTTTTTACAAATTTTCGCCACGGTAAGATTTATCAATCAAAAATCTTGTGTATATCCGTTTTTGGTGATATAATAATATCAGTAAGAATAAAAAAATATAAATATGCAGAATTAAGGAGAAGTAATGTTTACAAAAGATATTGGTATAGATTTAGGGACTGCAAACACCCTTGTATACGTAAGGGGAAAAGGGATAATAATAAGGGAGCCGTCTGTTGTTGCGGTAAACACGAGGACGGACAAGTGCCGTTATGTCGGCAAGGAGGCAAAGGAAATAATCGGCAGAACCCCTGGTTCTATCGTTGCTGTGCGACCGCTGAAAGACGGAGTTATCGCCGATTTTGACATAGCCACAACCATGCTACAGGAGTTTATAAAAAAAGCTCTCCGTGGCACAATCTTCACAAAGGCAAATGTTATAATCTGCATACCGTCGGGCGTTACGGCTGTTGAACGCCGTGCGGTGCGTGAATCCTGCAAAAAGGCAGGAGCGAATAATGTTTTAATTATAGAAGAGCCTATGGCGGCGGCGATAGGGGCAGGACTTCCGACAAATGCACCCTCTGGAAGCATGATTGCAGACATAGGCGGAGGAACGAGCGAAGTTGCCGTAATATCCCTCGGCGGAATTGTTGCTTCACGTTCAATAAGATGTGCGGGAGATGAGTTTGACAACTCCATAATAAACTACATCAAAAAGAAATACAATCTTCTTATAGGAGAACGCACAGCCGAAAACATAAAGCTCGAAATAGGCTCGGCTTTTCCGCACGACAAGGAAGAGTCCATGGAGATAAAGGGACGTAATATTCTAAACGGTCTGCCCGAAAATATAATAGTCAACTCCGCTGAAATAAGAGACGCTCTCGTTGAACCGCTTTCACGTGTGGTTGATGCAATAAAGTCTACCCTTGAGGAAACTCCCCCCGAACTCTCAGCGGATATAGTTGACAACGGCATAACTCTTTCGGGAGGAAGTGCGTTGCTCCGTGGACTTGACAGGCTTATCAACCGTGAAACAGGTATGCCCGTATACATAGCCGAATATCCGCTTGACTGCGTGGCTGAGGGTACGGGAAAAATCCTCGAAAACATCAGCAAATATCAGGACGCATTGACCGAAAACGTCAGATATTATTAAGGGGGCTTTTTAATGCGTAATTTTTTTAAAAGCACCCGTTTTAAAATCCTGCTTGCCTTTATTGTTTTTCTCGTCGGCGTTATGGTTTATTCCGTAACAAAAGGCGGTTATGCGGTTTCCTTTGAATCCATGATAAATACGGTTTCAAAGCCTTTCCGCACGGTCTCGAATGTGGTCGGCATAAAAATAGAAAACTCAGTTGACAGGCTGGCACGTGCCAATGATATTTACGAAGAAAATCAGAATCTTAAAAAACAAGTAAGCGACCTTAACGAACAGCTTTCGGAATACGACCTGCTTAAAACGGAATGTGAGGAACTGCGTCAGCTTATCGGCATAAAACAGGCACACCCCGACTATACAACGTCACGTTTCTGTAAAGTAATCGGCTACACGGCAAACGACCCCTTTATGTCTTTCACGATAAATGTCGGCACAGATGACGGAATAAAACCTTATCTTCCCGTTGCGACTTCTGAAGGACTTGTAGGCATAACGGTTGAGGTCTCCGAACACACTTCAACCGTGCGGACCGTTCTTTCTCCTGATTTGTCCGTTGCCGTAAAAAGCAAGTCTTCCGACGACGACAGCGGTATTATAGAGGGAACTATTTCTTCCGCCGGCGAGGGTCTTACAAATTTAATGCACCTCCGCACAGACAATACCCTTAAAAAAAATCAACTGCTTGTCACGGACGGCACAAGCGGACTTTTTCCGAAAGGCTATCCCGTAGGCAGAGTTAAAAAAGTCGGCATGGATTCAAACGGTCTTTCAGCTTATGCCGAAGTAACGCCATGTTCTGATATAAAAAACCTTACTTCTGTTTTCGTCATAACAAATTTTGACGGCAAAAAGGAGGACAAGAAATGAGGCTTAAAACAACCCGTGAACTTCGCATACTCTATATAAAAACCGCACTCCGCTGGCTCTTATACTATATAATAATATTCTTCGGCTTTGTCTTTATGACTTCAGGCACGTGGCTCAAGCCTATTATACTTATACCGATAGCCCTGCGTATTTCCATAAACAACAATATGTACGCCTCTGCCGTCACGGGTGCTGTCTGCGGTTTTCTGATAGATACGGCGTGCGAAAAACTCTTTGGCTATAACGCAATTATTCTTACCGTCTTTTGTATTGCTGTCTCTCTTATCTTTGAGTTTTTCTTAAGAAATAAATTTGTAAGTTTCTGGATTGTCTCCGCTGTCCTGTCGTACATACAGTGCTGGCTTGACTATACTTTTTACTACAAAATCTGGAACTATCAGAACGCTGAATTAATATTCAATAATTACTCTCTCAGGGTATGGGCTTACACTGTTATATCTTCGGTTTTCGTCTGGTTGCTGTTGAAAATTATAAATCATTTTCTTATGCCGAAAAAGCATTTTTCGATTGAGGAGACAATAAAGCACAGCGAACAGCAGAACCATTAAACCGCACGGAATGAAGTGCGGTTTCGTATAAAGGAGTGATTTATATAAAAACTTTTGCCGATACAATAAAATCAGTTCTTGTTGTGGGAGTTGTTGTGCTTACGGTCGTGTCAAGTTCAATGCGTCTGATGAAAATACAGGTTGTAGGAGGGGAAAAATCAGACATCGCCACGGAAGAAGACGACTCCCTTGTATATCAGAAAGAAGTAAAGGCGACGAGGGGCGAAATTATCGACTACAATAATAACTTAATCGTCACCAACGACAAGCGGTGCGATATTGTCATAAGAAAGGCTTTTTTCCCCGAGGATTTGCAGGAGGGAAATGATGCTCTTATAAATATCTATATGGCACTTCTGAAACATCGTTGCAAATTCCGTGAAAGTCTGCCGATAACCATAACAGAACCTTATGAATTTACAACAGACGATATATCCGACGTTGTGGGAAAACTTCACCTTAATGTTTACGCCTCCGCCGAAAACTGTATGGACAAACTCATTGAAGACTATGAAATCTCGGACAAGTACACCGCAAGGGAAAAAAGAATTATTGCGGGCATACGCTATGAAATGCTCGCAAAGGAATTTTCGTACAGTAACGATTTTGTCCTTGCGGAGAACGTCGATTCAAAGACCGTTACCGATATAAAAGAACTCGGGAATTTTTACAAAGGCGTTGAGGCGGTCGACGTTTCGGAAAGGCGTATTGCTCGGGGTGATATTCTACCGCACGAGATAGGCACTGTAGGACCTGTATACGCCGAGGAGTACGAAGAACTTAAAAAGCTCGGCTACTCAATAAGCGATACTCTCGGCAAAAGCGGTATCGAGAGTGCTATGGAATCCGAACTCAGAGGACAGAACGGCGTTGAAGAAATAACCGTCAAGAACGGTGCTGTCACTGATGTTAAAGTATTAAGCGAAACGCAGTCGGGCAACACAATAAAACTAACCGTTGACGGAGCTTATCAGCTTAAACTACAGAAAATTCTTGATGACTTTCTTGATAATTTTCAGAACATCAACACAAACTGGCACTTGACCAACGTCACAAAAGGTGCAATCGTTGTGCTTGATGCAAAGACAGGTGCTGTTAAAGGCATGGCGACCGCTCCGACCTATAATCTCAAAGACTACTCAACTCACTATGAAGAACTTCTCAACGACGAGGATTCACCGCTTCTGAACCGCTGTACGAACGGACTTTACCGCCCCGGCTCGACTTTCAAGACCGTAACAGCCACAGCTGGTCTCAACGAGGGAATAATATCCCCCTCCTCGACAGTTTACTGCGGTAAATGGTACGAATTTCACGGCTCGATGTTTTCATGTACAGGCACGCACGGCTATATCCCCGTCAGAAATGCCATTCAGGTTTCATGCAACTGCTTTTTCTATGATGTTTCCAGCCGTCTCGGAATTGACAATATAACTAAATATTCCCGTCTTTACGGACTCGGCTCGAGTACGGGAATAGAAACAGGCGATGCGGCGGGATATCTCTGCAATCCCGAAACATTCGCCGAACGTGGACAGCCGTGGTATATCGGATATGTTATACAGGCTGGTATAGGCAACTTTGATTGCGGTATGACTCCACTGCAAATGGCGGTTGTCGCAAACACAATCGCAAACAGGGGTGTGAGATACAAGCCATATCTTGTTGACAGTCTCTACGAATACGGCACGGGCGAACTCGTCTACGAAACCCAGCCGACCGTTGCGGAAAGAATCGAGATGAAAGACGATTCCCTTTATGAATATATAATCAACGGCATGATTGAC
>CAMWQJ010000069.1 GCA_947176415.1 uncultured Ruminococcus sp.
CCTTAATTGAGTAAAAGAAAAAAACAATTCAGGCATATTGACGAGGGGAAATAAATATTATATAATAAAAGTATATAAAAAATAAATCAGGAGAAGTGATAGAATGGCGAATTTTGTTTCTGCGTCGATACTGAGTGCAGATATGCTGAATCTTGAAAGTGAGATAAGGAGACTCGAAAAAGCAGACGTTAATATGGTGCATTTTGATGTAATGGACGGTGTGTTTGTTAATAATATATCATTCGGAATACCCGTTCTCGAAAAGTTAGGCAAGGCAAGCAGATATATGGAGCTTGATGTGCATCTTATGATAACAGACCCCCTCAGATATGTAAAGGCTTTTGACAAGGCTGGTGCGGATATTATAACTTTTCACATAGAAAGTGAGAGCGACACGGCAGAGACGATAAGGACGATATACGAGGAAACAGACTGTAATGCAGGACTTGCGATAAAGCCTGATACGCCTGCGGAGGCGGTATTTCCGTATATAGATATGGGTATGCTTGACATGATTCTTGTCATGACAGTAGAGCCGGGATTCGGCGGACAGCAGTTTATGGACATGAGTGAGAAAATCAGAAAAATCCGTGAATATGCCGACATCGTGGGCGAATATGAGCTTGATATAGAGGTGGACGGCGGTATAAATGCCGAGACTGCTCCGATAGTAAAGAATGCAGGGGCTAATATTCTTGTGTCAGGCAGTTATCTTTTCAGGGCGGACGATATGAAGTCAGCCGTGGAAAAACTTAAAAAATAATTAGTGAAGAACAAAAGAAATTTTCCTGATTGGAGAAAGCAATGAAATTAAAGAATAAAGGAAGAAAGATTTACAAGACAAAAGAAAAAAATTATTACGGTAAAAGCCCTGTCGGAAAGTTTTTTTCCGCACTTCTGTCTGTACTGCTGATAGGCGGAGTGGGATTTTTAGGATACAGCGTGGCAGGTCCGCTGATAGATTATAGCAGAAAACAGGGCGATGAAGAGCCTGAAACGGTTTCGGCAATGGAAGAGATTCCCGCTGATACATCGTCGGCAGATGACGGAAAGGAAGAAAAGAAAAAACCAGTCAAGGACAAAAGCATATACAGGGCGGTAATGCTTAATGAGTACGATATGGCGAGCATTGAGGGAATAAAGACCGCTATCGGAAGAGTATCAAAACAACAGGATTTTGAATATATAGAAGTACCTTTGAAGTTAAGCAACGGCAAGCTGACATATAAATCTTCCGTGCAGAAAATAACGGAAAGTGACATAAAACAGTCTGAAATAAAACTTACCGACATAGTAAAAGCCATAAAAAAAGAGGGCTATAAGCCGTCCGCATACATAAGCGTTTTTGCAGACAATACAATCCCTGATGTGTACGCACAGTGCGGTTATATGCTGAGCGAAACCGTTTCGGCATGGCGTGATGCGGATTCTCATACGTGGGCATCGCCTTTTTCAGCAGAATACAAGGAATATCTGTCACTTGTGGTGGCGGAGATGACAAAGGCTGGTTTTGAAAAAATAGTCTGTTCGGACATCGCTTTTCCTGAGTTCAGCAGGTGGGATATTGAAGAACTCAACGATAACCGCCTTGAAAATCCTGAAAGATACACTTTTCTTGAAAACGCCTCGGACGGTCTTTACAATGACATAAAAGCGTCCGACGCTGATATGTTTATTGAGATTTCCGCCTGCGACCTCATAAGCGGTAAGGCTGAAATTATGCAGTCTGAAGTAGTTCTTGCGGACAAAATCGTGCTTGATATAAACCTTGATGACATAGCTGGCGGAGTGGACACGGGGCAGACGGTCTATGAATTTGAGGGGAATGTATCTGAAAATGTAACTAAAATGCTTGGTCTTTCGGAAGAGTTTCTCGACGGCTACAGCATAGCGGTCAGAATTTCAGGAAAATACAGCAACATAGCCGATATTATGCGTACAGCCGACGACATAAAGGAAATGGGCTATACTTCTTTCATACTGGGTTAGATATAAAAATATTACCGAAAATATTTCGGAGAACGGAGAGTTAAAAATGGCTGAGAATTTTAAAGTATCGCTAAAAAAAGTGATAGACGAGTTTAAACTGGAAATAATCTATATACATAAGAATGCCGAGGAAGTTATGATTGACGAAAACGACGTAAACCGCCCCGGACTACAGCTTATGGGATTCTATGAATATTTCAATCCCGAAAGAATACAGATTATCGGCAAAATGGAGTTTGCATATCTTTCGACAATCGACGAAAAGACGAGAAGAGAAAGGCTACAGCTTCTTTTTGCACAGAGGATTCCTGCACTTATAATTACGAGAGAACTGCCGTATTTTGCGGAAATGCTTGAACTTGCAAAGGAATATGAAGTCCCGTTGCTAAGGAGCAAGGAAAGCACTTCAAATTTCATGTCAGGTTTGATTGCGTTCCTTAATCTTAATCTCGCTCCGAGAATCACACGCCACGGCGTTCTTATAGAGATTTACGGCGAAGGTGTTTTCATAACAGGCGAAAGCGGTGTAGGCAAGAGTGAAACCGCAATAGAGCTTGTAAAGAGAGGACACAGGCTTGTTGCGGACGATGCGGTCGAGATAAGAAAAGTTTCAAATATAAGCCTTGTCGGAAGTTCGCCCGATAATATACGCCATTTCCTCGAACTCAGGGGCATAGGCATTATAAATGCACGCAGGCTTTTTGGTATCGGTGCTGTAAAGATGACGGAAAAATTAGACCTTGTTGTCGAGCTGGAACAGTGGGATTCGGGCAAGCTGTATGACAGAATGGGAGTAGACACGGAGTATGTTTCACTTCTCGGCGTAAAAGTGCCGTCGCTGACTATTCCCGTAAAACCTGGACGTAATCTTGCCGTAATACTCGAAGTTGCAGCTATGAACAACAGGCAAAAGAAAATGGGCTATAATGCCGCAACGGAACTTCTCCACAAACTCGGCATGGAGTCGGAGGCAAAGGAAGTTGTAAGAGACTATGAAACATTTTAACAATATAAACTCAAGGGGGAAAATATGATAAATATTGAAGAACTCAGTCGGCTTTGCGAAAAACTCGGCTGTCGCATAACGCCCGAATGTCCGTTAAGCGAGTATGTAACTTTCAGGATAGGCGGTTGTTGCCGTGCATTAATAAGCGTAAATTCGGCTGATTCGGTCTGTACACTGCTACGCTATTTCAGGGAGAACGATATAAAATATTTCATTATCGGAAGAGGAAGTAATATTATTGTCGCAGATGAGGGATTCGACGGCGTGGTGTTGTTTTTCGGCGGAGATTTTGCGAAAATCGAGGTTATCGGAAACAGGCTGAAATGTCAGGCAGGTGCGTCGCTTTCGTCGGTGTGCGTGAGGGCTCAGCAGAATTCACTTACGGGAATGGAAAATCTTTTCGGCATTCCAGGGACGGCTGGCGGTGCTTTGTATATGAATGCAGGAGCTTATGGCAGTGAGATGGCTGATGTTGTCGTGTCGGCTGAATATATAGACGAAAACGGCGAACTCCGCTTTATATCAGCGGACAATATGGACTTGTCATACAGGCACAGCATTTTTTCAGAAAATAACAGCGTTATAACTTCTGTTTCGGTTGAACTGAAAAAAGGCAGTCCCGACGATATAAGAAATGCAATGAATGAGTGCATGGCGAAAAGGACTTCAAAACAGCCACTTGAGTTTCCAAGTGCCGGAAGTACATTCAAGAGACCCGAGGGGAGTTATGCCTCACTGCTGATTGAAAAATGCGGTCTGAAGGGACTTTCGTGCGGAGGTGCGGAGGTGAGCGAAAAGCACAGTGGTTTCGTAATAAACAAGGGGTTTGCAACCTGTAAAGATGTACTTGAACTTTGCGGAGAAGTGCAGAGGATTGTGGAGGAAAAGACGGGATTCAGGCTTGAATTAGAACCAGTTATATTAAGATAATCAAAATTTGGACGGACGTAAAAAGAGGAGGTTTAATATGAAGCTGTTGATTATTACCGGAATGTCAGGCTCGGGAAAATCATGCGTTATGGACGTAATGGAGGATATAGGCTATTATTGCATTGATAACATTCCGCCTAAACTTATTTCAAGATTTGTGGATATATGCAGAAAATCGGGAAGCGGTATAAACAAGATAGCCGTTGCGGTTGACATAAGGTCGGGGGATATGTTCGCAGAAATTTTCCGTTCGTGGCAGTCCCTTAAGGAAAACGAAAAACTTGATGTGAAAGTTTTATTCATAGAGGCAAGCGACGAGGTTATTATAAAGCGTTACAAGGAGACGAGGCGGAGACACCCTCTTGACGAAAAATTCAGCGGTAATCTTCATGACGCCATAGGCTATGAGAGAATGCAGTTATCACAGCTGAGAGAGATAGCGGACTACTATATCGAGACTTCGGAGCTGTCTTCGGCACAGCTGAAAGAACAGATAAAGGAACTTTTTCTTAACAGAAGCTCGGACTCTCTCATTATAAAAATTATGTCTTTCGGATTTAAATACGGCGTTTCCACGGAGTCAGACTTGGTTTTTGACGTACGCTGTCTGCCGAATCCCTACTACATAGAGGAACTGCGAACACATACGGGTTGCGAGAAATGTGTAAGGGATTACGTTATGGAGTTTGAACAGTCGCAGGTGCTTTTTGACAAGCTGAAAAACCTTATTGATTATCTGATACCACTTTATGTCCACGAGGGAAAAAGTCAGCTCGTAATCGCTTTCGGCTGTACGGGCGGAAAGCACAGGTCTATAACTTTTGCGGAGCTTATGGCAAAACATCTTTCCGAAAACAAATATAAAGTACAGAAATACCATCGTGACATAACAAAAGATAAAATATTTTAAAAATTATCATATGAAACAGAAGGTGGTGTTTCTTTGTCTTTTTCAAACGACGTGCGGAGTGAGATATGCTATTCCGTAAGCGACAATGACAAACGCTTTGCCTGTCTTTACGGTATGCTTCTCTTCTGCCGTACACTCACAAGGAAGAATATATATTTTCAGAGTGAGAGCGAAGTTTCGGCAAGGTTTTTCGGAAAACTTTTCGGTATTTTTTTCAGGAAGATACCGGAGTGCGTGGAGAGTGCAAGGAAAGACGGCAGTTTTCTCTACACTTACGATATAAGGGACAGCGGAGTTATCGAGGAAGTATTCAGGGATTACCGTCTGATAGATAATCTCAGGACGGTAAATCCTGAGATTATCGCAAGAAACAGCATAGGTTACTTTGTAGGTGGAATTTTTCTCGCCTGCGGAAGTGTAAATGACCCCTCGAAAGAGTATCACCTTGAATTTTCTGTCCCCTCGGCTCTCCTCGCCGACGAACTCGGTGCTATGCTGAAAGATATCGGCGTATGTGCTAAAACGTCTTTGCGGAGGGGACAGCATATTGTATACATCAAGGGCAGTGAGTCCATAGAAGATACGCTTACGTTTATGGGAGCACAAAACTGCACCCTTGAAATAATGAACGTCAAGATTTACAAGGACGTGCGAAACAAGGCAAACCGCCTTGCAAACTGCGATTCCGCAAATATAGACAAGGTTGTCAGGGCTTCCATGAAACAGACCGAGGATATAAAGCTGATTTATGATACTGAGGGGGCGGAAAGTCTTTCGGGAGAACTGCGTGAACTTGCGGAAATACGTCTTGAAAATCCTGACATGAGCCTGAAAGAAATAGGCGATATTCTGTCAATAAGCCGTTCAGGCGTGAATCACCGTTTTAAGAGAATAGCAAAAACAGCCGAAAAAATAAAAAACAGTCGCAGAGAGGATTTTTAAGGGGGCGAATTTTTTATGCGGAATGACGGTTTTGTGAATCTTCATGTACACACGGAATACAGTCTCCTCGACGGTGCGTGCCGTATAAAAGACCTTGTTAAAAGAGTTAAGGAACTCGGACAGACTGCTGTTGCGATTACCGACCACGGCACTATGTATGGGGCTGTTGAGTTCTGGAAAGAGGCAACGGAAAACGGCGTGAAAGCGATTATAGGTTGCGAGGTTTATGTTGCACCGAGAAGCCGGCACGACAAGGAGGGCAGGGCGGATTTGTCGCCTTATCATCTGATACTGCTTTGCGAAAACAACGAGGGATATAAAAATTTAATAAAGCTCGTTTCGCTTGCAAGCACGGAGGGATTTTATAACAGACCGAGAGTAGACAAGGAACTTCTCAGGAAGTACGCAAAGGGACTTATCTGTCTTTCGGCTTGTCTTTATGGCGAGGTCGCAAGATTGCTTACGGGCGGAAGTTACAGCTCCGCAAAAAAATGCGTTCTTGAACATGCTGAAATTTTCGGCAGGGGAAATTATTTTATTGAGGTTCAGAATCATCGCATTCCCGAAGAACAGCGGATTATTCCACAGCTTTACAGGCTTTCAGCGGAGACGGGTATTCCGCTTGTCGCAACAAATGACTGTCACTACATAAGGCGTGAAGATTCGGAAATGCACCGTGTTCTGTGGTGTATTCAGACTAATCAGCATCTTGACGAAAGCGAAGAGATGAGCGGGGAGTCCTATGTAAAATCAGCTGACGAAATGGCGGGGCTTTTTGTCGGACATGGAGAAGTGCTTGAAAATACGGTAAAAATCGCCGAAAGATGTAATGTTGATTTTGAATTTGGAAATATTATGTTGCCTGAATTTAAAGCGGACGGAGTAAGCGACAATAAAAAATATTTACATGAATTATGTACGGACGGACTTTACAGAAGATACGGGGAAAATCCGCCACGGGAAGTCATGGAGCGTCTCGAGTATGAGTTTTCAGTTATTGTAAAAATGGGCTATACCGACTATTTTCTTATCGTGTGGGATTTTGTCAGATACGCCAGAGAAAACAACATACCCGTCGGCATAGGACGTGGTTCGGGAGCAGGTAGCCTTTGTGCCTACTGCATTGGAATTACAGGCGTAGACCCTGTTAAATACGGCTTGCTGTTTGAGAGATTTTTAAATCCCGAAAGAATCAGTATGCCAGACTTTGACATTGATTTCTGCATTGAGGGACGGCAGAAAGTAAAGGACTATGTTATAAAAAAATACGGTGCGGAGAGGGTCTCGGAGATTATCGCTTTCGATACTCTCAAGGCGAGGGCGTCTCTGCGTGATGTGGGACGTGTTCTTGGTCTGCCGTACAGCCTTATTGACAAGACCGCAAAACTCATTGACTTTGGTGCAACCCTCGCAGAATCGCTTGAAAATTCCTCCGAACTCTTTAATATGTACAGCACAGACAGGCAGGTTAAAAGGCTTGTCAGTCTTGCCATGAAAATTGAGGGAATGCCTCGGCACGCCTCCACGCACCCCGCAGGAGTGGTTATTTCTGCCGTACCGCTTGCCGACGTTGTGCCGTTGCAGAAAAACGACGGAACGATAGTAACGCAATATCCCATGGGCATTCTCGAATCGCTGGGACTGCTGAAAATGGACTTTCTCGGTCTCCGAAACCTCACTGTAATCCGTGATACCGTAAACGAAATAAGAAAAACCAACCCCGATTTTGATGTAAATAATATTCCGCTTGATGACAAAAATATTTACAGAATGCTTTCGGAGGGCGATACGGAGGGGGTTTTTCAGTTTGAAAGTTCAGGGATAACGCAATGCCTTACCGAGCTTAAACCTGAGCGTATAGAAGACCTGATTGTCATGCTCTCACTTTACCGCCCTGGACCTATGAAGTCCATACCGCTTTATATTAAAAATAAAAACAGTCCCGATAAAGTTATTTACAAAAACGAAACTCTCAGGGAAATTCTCTCGGAGACTTACGGCTGTATCGTCTATCAGGAGCAGGTAATGGAAATCTGCCGAAAACTCGCCAGTTATTCTTATGGGCGTGCCGATATTGTACGCAGGGCTATGGCAAAGAAAAAGCATGATGTTATGGAAAAGGAACGGAAAAATTTTATTGAGGGTGCGGAACAAAACGGAATTTCAAGAGAACTGGCGGAGGAGATTTTTACCGAAATGTCGGGGTTTGCTTCGTATGCTTTCAATAAATCCCATGCCACAGCTTATGCCGTTTTGTCATATCAGACCGCCTATCTCAAGTATCATCACAGGGGGATTTATATGTCCGCCCTAATGTCAAGTGTAATGGGCAGTACGGGCAAGTTAAATGAATATATAAATTCATGCCGTGAGCAAGGGCTTGAAATAGTCAGTCCCGATATAAATAAAAGCTCCGTCGGATTTTCTTACATTGACGGAAAAATTTATTTCGGACTTGTTGCCGTCAAAAATATAGGCGGAGGGGTTGCAGAAAAAATTGTCAGTGAAAGACGGAAAAACGGCAGTTTTTCAGGACTTCAGGACTTCTGCGAGCGTATGGACAGCCGTGATTTAAATAAAAAATCACTCGAAAATCTTATTATGTCGGGGGCTTTTGACGGTCTCGGTC